>JAEOUH010000070.1 GCA_016839365.1 Candidatus Hermodarchaeota archaeon | reverse complement strand
TGCCAACTTCATTGAGATGAAACTTGTTTTTATTTTCACTTCTTTTGTGAGAGAACCCAAATAGGTTTAGTTTTGGTGACACATATGAGAATAGTACACACCCAGGCTGTGTGTGTGGCACCTAACAGATTCTGTTTATAGTATAGGAATCCGAGGAGTCGAGTGAAATCGACTTTCATCAAATAGACATTATATTCGTTCCATAGGCTCATAGTGAAGTAGACAATACGACCATTATCTTCAATCAGAGTGGGGTCGATATTTGGGGCATAGAACCCAATGTATTCAGGTCTGGATATAATAGTGAATGGCGCACTCCAAGGCCCCCAAGGCGATTGGGCAGTACGTACATAGATTTTCTTCGCCACATCATCAAGATTCATGAGGATGTACTTGTCTAGGTAGGTGTTCCACATTACTGTAATTTCTCCTGTGGGTGCATTGATGACAGGTTCAGCTTCAGAATCGTCCGTCGACCAAAGGGGCAAATCACCTGAGGAAAATCCAGTGAAATATTGGTAACTGCTTTGGTTGAGAATCTGCGTTTCATGGACCCGAACTAAATAACATGAATCGAACCTCCCACTCCCGGTGGTAAGGAAATAGAGATAACCACCGGTTGATGGCGCTCCAGGCCCTCCTTTGATGATTCCCCACTCGATGAAGTGAGAATTACCTGGCCAGGACATGTTCAGAGCTTCGATGAAAGTATGACCATCCAAAGTGTATGCAATGCTCGCGTTGTTACAGGTCCAGCTTCCGGCATCCCCCCATGTAATCACTGACATGAAATAAACATACAGGTAGCTACCCGATGTGATTGCAGTAGTGGGAATAACTGTCATTTCAACCTCATCGATTTTTGCACTATGAATCAGCTCTTTTGCTAGGTGGGTTGCTGAGTCAGTTATCCACCCACTCAGCATAATACCATCTGATGGAGTTGTATCAGTTGTGTAAGCCATGGTGTTTGATCGCCAGTCCCAGTTGTCGGGACCAAAGGTGTCCCCGAAGATGAAATTAAGACGATCCTGAAATGTGACCATAAGTCCAACATCAGCACCATAAACGTTAACAACAGTGGTATCATTAAGAGCATCCTCGCCAGTAAGTTGACAGACCATTTCATGGGGAAGCTCAGACCAGCTCGGAAGGAAATATACCATAAACGCAGCAATCCCTAGAGTCACCACAAGTAATATTATAATAATTAATGTAACATAACGTCGTTTCATTTTCTCAGCTCCTAGAATCAACTCTTATTAGGCTAAGGGCATATTTTGGATTTACCGTTCGCTGCAACAGCAGCAGAGTCTACCTCATGAAACGACATAGGATGTACTGGTGCCATATCCTCTTCGTTTTTAAGGAGAAAGGGTGGATAAGGGTCGAGGTTTCCTTATGGTAGCATCACAAAAAGAATCAATTCCTGCTTGGATGCGCATCGTCGAAATCATAATCGGAATTCTTGCAATCATCCTTGGAATTCTTGTATTCATAGCACCTACATACATCTCATTTCTTGTCTTCGTTCTAGCAATGTGTGCAGTTATTGTTTTGCTCGGATTTGGGCTCATATACCGGGGATTGACCCAAAAAGAGCGCACAGGAACCATGCGATTCCTATTAATTATTGGCGGAATCATTCTCATCATCTTGGGAATCTATCTCTACGTTGACGCCACTCTCTTCGCCGCATTACTTCTAGTTTGGATCTTTGGAATTGCCTTAGCTGTTGATGGAATCATGGCCATCACCTATGCTTTTACTTCCATACGCATTAAAAGCTGGCAACGCTGGACCCTAATCATCATTGGTATAATCGAAGCTATCCTTGGTTTCTTTGTGGTCGTAGTTCCTTTCTTCGGTGTTAACGTTTTCAACATACTCGCGATTATTGCCCTCATCTTCGTCGGTATAGCTTACATCATTGCGGGAATTACGGGTGAACAATTCGTACCTTCTCGTCCTTCATCAATGGGGTAAGAATAGCTGAGTCTAACAAGTAAGACTCCAGTCTATCATTCACGGCTTCCTTCGATTCAAAGAAGGATATGTGTGCAGCCTCTAGTTGTAAATAGAAATTACTGGATAAATGAACTACGTTACTAATGAAAACCGGTATCAGCTCATCCCTTGTATCGTGCAGTGTATCCTACGGATTTAAAAGGTGAAGCATTTATCACACTATCAAGGTGCTAAAACATGGAAATGCAAAAAACACCCATGTGGTATCGCATTCTTGAATTAATTCTTGGAATCTTAGCCATTGCACTGGCCGTGTGGATCATCGCACTCCCAACTATTGCAGCACTCTATGGAATCGTTCTCATTTTTGGATTTGGATTACTCTTTTTGGGTATTCAAGCCTTGTTGAGAGGATTCTTTGCTCGAGAACTTCCTGGTTGGTCCAGGGCCCTCAACATCATTGCCGGAATATTGGCGATTATCCTTGCCGTTATTCCCTTCACTGAGCCAATCCTTGGTGCAGCGATGGTCCTTTGGTTCATGTCCTTTGGTTTGCTCTTCTACGGTCTCTCAATGCTAATGCTTGGTTTTGCCGCAGATGTTCCTGGCTGGTATAAAGCCTTGTTGATCCTTTTCGGATTCATCATGATGATCATCGCCTTTCAGGTCATTTGGTACCCCTTGTGGGGATTACTCTTCCTTACCATTATGCTTCCCTTAGGACTGATCTTTGGTGGATTCCAATTAATCATTTCAGCGGCGATTGGAACTAAAATGGGTCCGTCAGTTGAAGCTCAATAGGTGTAGAAAGAAACCCTCTACACTTCCCCTTTCTTTTTTATTCAGCAAGCTGAGTCCACTTTGAAGCTAGCTCATCTCGTTTTGGCTTGTAGACTGAATTAAAAAAGCCTGATTGTGATAGAAGTGTTTGTTCATCAAAGGTTTTGATATAGGCTATAGCCTCTTTCCAAGCCTGTTTGTATTCTTTACCAAATCGAGAAGCGATCTGTCGAGTAAACTCTTCTTCTGTTTGGATTTCTCCGCCAATGGTGAAGTAGAGGGGTCCTGGAGTGTGCGGGGCTTTGTAGGCAACCTCACTTCCCAAATGATAAGCTTCTGGTGTTTCAGTAATTGGTTCTTCTTTGATTTCGCTTCGGGTACGTTTCACAGGTTTTTGTCCTTTGAACCCCCGTTTAGCTGCCGCGTAAAAAATTGCCCGGTTCAATCCCCAGCTCTTCGCAGAAGGAATTTCTAATCCAAGAACATAAGCTCGGGCAGCCTGTAACATGGCCATGACTTGAAATCGACCAACGACCATACAGTCACCTAAAGGATACTAGCGCTAAGACCACCCTTAGCTTTTCTGTTTTCATTATTATTTGAGGAAACACAAATACCTACAAAGACCATTTAGCCTTGGAAGTTAAAAATTGGTGGACCATTTTGATAAAATATCAAGTCCTCTTTCATCTTGATGAAGGAAACACCTTCCGGTTGAAACTGACCTTAGAGAATATTCGAAACCTCATTCGGGATCTTGGTGCAGAAAATGTTGAAGTTGAATGTGTGATAAATGGTGCCGGCGTGAAACTCTTTCATGTCTCAACAGCCATGGAGGAAGAGCTTATTGATATATTGACAGCTAAAAGCGTCCGTTTTGCAATTTGTGAAAACTCGTTAGTAGCCAACCGAGTGCAAAAACAAGACTTACTAGACGGGTTGGTTTTTGTGCCCTCAGGTGTAGGTGAGTTAGTAAAGAAACAGGCAGAGGGATGGGCATATATCAAACCCTAAAATCCCTCTGAAGGATCACACGAAAAGCTATCTATTTTTTGAGTGTGAGCGGCTTTCCACAGCATTCGAAAGTGCAAGGTGCTTCACAGCCACATGCACCTTCAGGTGTTTCACATTCAGTGCATTCAGCGACAACTTTGAGTTCCAGGCCACAATCTCTGCACATGAAGATTTGACCCTTTTTCATATCATGACAGTGCATACTCATGTAACAATTCACCAGGAATGATTAGTAAATGGTGTTCTCTTAGTGACATTAGATAAATCTATTCAAGTTGCTACACTCACGCTAACTGAAAGGAGACAATATCGGTTCGGCCACATAATCCAAGGCTCAAACATGATAAGGCCCTGAAACACCCAGTATAGAAGATGTCTTACATCACTTTACCGTAAGCATTAGCTACTTTGTTCACTATCGGATTTCAATAGAGGTGTAAGTTGGACGAAGAACTGCCCCAGGAGATATGTTATCGAAATGAACAGGCTAGCATAGAGAAGTGGAGAGTTGAACCGATTCCATACGAGAATGACATCAGAGATGTAGAAGAGGGCAAACCCCAGTATAAGCGACAGTTTGAACAATATTGGGTAGTCGTCGATGAGCTTGGTTACGGCAAACGCGAGAACAGAAGCGAAGAGGAGGAAGTAGATTAGGCCTCCGATACTCAATTCGAGCAAAGCGGGATTGAACATGAAGAGCATAAACAGTGCCGCACACACGATAATGAATACCAACCAGATAATGAGATTTCGTAGATTCAGGCGAGAGGACTTCTCACCCGACTCTCTTGCTCCTGAACTGGGATTGATCAATATTGGTGATAATTGACGAAGAGTAACTAGATAAAAGACCTGACCTAGTGCAAAAGCCAACACACCAAAAATGAATGTATCGATGGGAACTGGCAATACCCCGGCAAGTAGGAAATCACCGAGAGTTCCAAATAGCATGGCTATTAGCAACCAAAAGGTGTACCGTTTCCATTGGTCAGAGTCATATCGCTGGGCGATGAGATAGTTAATGAGTGCAAATATCGATAAAAGAATCGAAACACTCAGAAAGTTCCACTGTAGTAGAAGTACATTTCCCAAGCCAAGAATACTATACAGGCCACGAAAGACCAAATAGACGCTCATTATCATAAGGAGTACAATAAGGTAGATGATTCGAAGGAGAAACCAACCTTTTAACTTTGTACTCATGCATGATCACCTTCACAGAGAAGCTGAAATCAAACAGAATCAGTGGTTGTGCTTGTTAAGGTTTATGGAAAAAAACTAAATGACAGCGGCCTTTTCAACGGTTACAATCCATTGACCCTTATCGTTGAAGAGTTTCGCGCCTTTGCGGAGAAGACCTTGAAGGGGCTTTTGATGGCCACAACGTTTGCATACCTCCATGACACCTTCAATCGGTCCGTCAGGTTCATCCTTGAGTCGAGCATACATCGTCACATAACTATGCCGTCCAAGCATACATCTTGCCATTGGTTTACTCGCCTCTATGGAGAGCCTTAGCGGTTAGAGAGGAGGCTGGTACTGACCATTGGGAGGGGGCAATTAGGACAGGGGTTTCAGGTTTATTGAAGGTTGTCCCCTAACAATATATACGCTGTTAAGGCTTCTTATCAGTATCTCTTGAAGTCAAAGGTAATTTATTCTTCTGCGTATAATTCATCGACAGCTTGTATTGCCGCTTGGATTTCCTTTGCCACTGCTTCAACTAGTAGGGGATTTTGTTCTCCCGTTTGTTGGGATTCATCAGCTTGCTCTCCTTTCTGATCTGAATGGAGGTTCCCATCACAGGCTAGAATTGAACCTGCTTGAAGCCCTCGTGTCTGGGCAAAGATGAATAGAAGTGAGGATTCCATTTCCACACACTGAACCCGAGCACGTGTCCACCGGTCCAATATCCCTCCTTCCCTTTGATCATAATAGATATCAGATGACCAAACGATACCTGCGTGGATACGGTCAGGCGGAAGAAGCCCCCAAATGGCTGTAAGCAGAGCAGAGTAAATCTCTGGTGTGGCAACGGCAGGATATTGTATGGGTGCATAATTTAGACTGGTCAGCTCATCTCGTACAGCCCCTGTGGCAACAACCACATCTCCGGTCTTCACCTCTGGGTTGACACCACCGCATGAGCCAATCCGAATAAACACCTTGGCCCCGAGTTTTGCTAACTCTTCAGTGACAATATGGGTTGAGGGAGTGCCCATACCTGAGGTGGCTACGGTAACCTCTACGCCCTTTGGCGTGAAACCGCGGAAGGAAACCAACCCTCGATAACTGCTTAATTGTTCAGCATCTTTTAGAATGGTGGCGATTTTCGGGACACGATCAGGATTTCCTGCGATAAACACTACATCAGCCACATCGCCTTCACCCAATCTTATGTGGGGCTGAATCCGTTTCTTCATAAGAATAGCACCGCACTATGTTGGCGGTGATTTCCCTCATTAACCTTTGGAAAAACCCCTTATGAAGTAAAACGCTATTCCTCGTTTTTCTCTCTAATGATGATATATCGCTAAGTGAAGCGATAGGTTTCTAATTTTAAGACATATTAAAGCTAGGTGGGATTATGGTTCGTCAATTGGATGCTAGTATAAGGTAAACTGTAATCTATTCAGGATTGGTTGATGTTTCATGCAATCGTATTGCAACCACTTCCCCGGTGGCAGTCTCAATTCCCTCAGAAAACAACGAACAGGTCACAATGATTTTTCGCCTCTTGATCTCCTTGACGCGAGCCCTTAGAGTCACGGGTTGGTCCACGGGCGTTGGTTTGATATATTTGATTGAGAGGGAACCTGTTACATAGCCTTTATCAGCCTTGGAGTTGAGTTCACGACCTTCGGCTTTGTACGCTGCCGCATTAGCAGTATTAGTTGCATGGCAGTCGATGAGCGATGCGATGATTCCACCACAGAGGACACCAGGAAACGCTAGATGGTATGGTTTGGGTTCCCAATGGGCGATTGTCTCATCCCCTTCCCAATAGCTTTTCAGTTGGAGCCCATGGGTGTTATTCTTTCCACACCCCCAGCAGACGTTACCCCATTCGAGCCATTGGTCTTGAATTGCCTTACGTGTCATCAGTAAAATCACCAGAATTCGAGGAACAATACCCAACCTCAGGGTTAATAGGTTGCACGCTTGTTAGACTTGACATCGAGGACAGAGAAAACTGGTGGTGCTGCCCACCCGTATTTCATCTATTAGTGTTTGACAAGTCGGACAAGATTTTCCTGTTCGATAAGCAATTTGGGGCCAACCCGGTTGTTTCCCCCATTGACCACGATTCCCCCACACATCCTGCTCACCTGGACCAGGTCCTTGTTTAATTCCTTCCCGGAGTACATGCTGAATAGCATGATGTAGCCTCTTAACATCTTCAACGAGCAAGGTTTTGGCTTGTCGATTGGGGTGAAGTTTTGCGTGCCATAGAATGTCCTGAATATACACATTTCCAATACCAGCAATAAAACGTTGATCGAGTAGGTAGCTTTTGATTCGTCCCCGTTTGCCCTCAAACATCTCAACGAGTTTTTCTTCAGTGAACTTATCGCTCAGCGGTTCAATCCCAAGAGTTCCAATTTGTGGATGTGATGAAAGTTCACCTGATTTCAAGAGATGAACATGACCAAACCACCAAAAATGGACCCATAACTGGCTTCCATCATTAAACGAAAACACAACACGCTCCCGCTTCGGGTCTGGAACCATGGGTGGCCAATGAAGCCGGAGTTCACCACCCATTCCAAGGTTGAAAGCTAGCATCGAACCAGTGTCGAGTTCACTAATAACCCACTTTCCACGCTGACTGAACGACCGAAATGTTCGACCTAGCATCTCCTTTCGGAAGGTGGTAATAGGTCGATTCAGGACTTTAGATTGATGAACTGAAATGTTACTAATTTCCTTACCTGGAAGAGCTTCATTCATACTAGCCACTAATACAACTATGTCAGGGAGTTCAGGCAAAACAATTTCCTACCATAGACTGGTATTCTTCTTTTCATTCTCTGGGAAATAAAAAGCCTTCATTTACGAAGTAGTGGCGGGGGGCGGAGACTAGAAGAATCGCCAAACAGCTGGGTGGCATGTGATCCCGCCAATGCGACCATCCTTCCAAACTTCTCGTGCGTCTCCGCCCTTTTAGAGAAGCAGCCTGTTTATGCAAGAATAAGTTTATGTGGGTTCCGATTACGGCATGTCTTCAGACTTGTATTGGGGAGAGTTTTCCTGGTTAGATTTTGCTAATGAATGCGGCTATCGCTTGATTAACTTGGGCTGGTTGTTCAATCATCACATAATGCCCTGCCTGAGGGATAATTTCCAATTCTGACTTCTCGATGTTAGCAGCCAGCCAGTTGGACCATTTAACGGGTGTTAATTGATCTTGGCCACCGACGATTACCAGAGTTGGAACCTGAATTTCCTGAATGCGGTCGCGAATATCAAACTGGCTACAGGCAAAAAAGTCGTTGTATCCTATCTTAGGATTACACCGTTTGGCTTCCTCCTTGACTAATGTAACTTGTTGTGGATCAGCCTCGGTGGCGAAGCCCATCTGACTAATCACTAAGTCAACGCCTGTTGAAAAATCAGTTCGTAATCCGTCTAAGGTGGCAGGGAGAACACCGAGTTTCGCCCCAGATCCAACCAGAACTAGCCCCCCTAATAGAATAGGGTAATCTAAGGCCAGTTGAAGTGCAATGGCACCACCTAATGAATGCCCGACAGGCACAACTTTCTGTAATTGCAGCTTCTCGATGAAGCGAGCAAGAATTTTAGCGAATCGTTGAACTGTTATCTCTCCATCAAGGTAATCTGAGGCACCATGCCCTGGCAAATCTAACAACACCAACTGGCTATGTTTTGCAAGGGGGTGTTGCTTGTCCCACAAGTGATGAGTGCTGAAGGAACCGTGTATCATCACGAGCGAAGGACCCGCCCCCAGAGCCTCATAGAAAATTTCCTTTCCATCAATAAGAATTGCGGACATCAGTAGTCACTTCGAGTGCTCAGGAATTCTATTTAAAACCTTCAGTTGGTTTTCTGCAATTTTGGTATCCCCAAGACCTATTTAAAAACGGATTGATTGCAGAAAATCTAATTACTGGCGTGGCAATGGCCCTTCTCGGAATGATGCCCCAAAACGAAGCTATTAGCACTGGTGCCTTGAAAATTGATGGTGACGCTTCAGTGCTTGAGAAGATACTCGCCAATATCGGTAAGGATAATCCGAACTTTGCAATTAGTACTAAGTAGCAGCGGTGCTTCCGTTTAGCACATAGACTAGCCACCAGGACCTTCATACTTCCTTCGTCCTAGACTCCACACGAATCGGGCCAGTAGCCAAAGGACCACGAGCCAGATAAGGCTTAGAAGCGTGATGGGAAGCAGCTGTTCTGGAAGATAAAATCCCTGAAGTATTATCGCAGGAATATAGTAGCAGTATTGAAAAGGGAGCAAGCCGAAAACAAATTGGAGGGTGGGCGGGAAGAAGCTTAAGGGAATCAGACCACCTCCCACCATTAGCATGAGGAGACTGATGAGATTTCGTAACCACCATCCTCGGTAAACCCAGAAAGTACTAAGTGCGACTGTAAAGACCAAAAGGAATGAAATGAAATATGCTATCACGAAAAATGGAATGAAGAGAAGGATGTTGAGAATTGAAGGAAGGGGTAATGGAATGAAGAGCAATGTTACAAGGTAAGTTAGAGTCCCAAACAGTAAGTAAATCAAAACACGTGGCATTTCACTGAAGAATTTGAAGCTCGCATAATCAATTGGTTTTGATAAATATGAAACTAATGGACCTAGGTCAATGTCACGTTCAACTTCAATGCTAAGTTGCCATCGAGGGAGGGCACGGGCGATTATGATTGCGATGAAGAGATAGCTGATTAGCTCAGGAAAGGTGAAGCCACCAATAGCGGTTATGCCATTGAGTATCCAAGCTTGTTGATATATGATCCAATATACTAATGACAACGCAATGATCTGTACTGGGAAGAATGCAAAGTGTGTGAGGAAATCGGTGGTGTATTGTCGGATGTTTCGGAAAGAAATACGTGCGACCGCAAGATAACTTTCTAAGCGTAAAGAGAATGGCATTTAATCTAGCCTCCTACTGGTTGGTAATTTTTCAGTCCTCGGTTCCAAATGATGCGTAAGACGATTAGCCAGATTATAACAAGAAGTGAAGCTATGCCAATGTAAAACATAGTGAAGCTGAGCGGAATTAAATTTAATATTATCATAGTGGGTACTGTGGAAATGAAAATCACAGGAAAGACAAACAATAGAAAGTATTGCACACCGATAGGCATGACGTCAATAGGCATTCGGGCAAAATTATATTCAAGCGCATCAGAAATAGCTAGAATCCCTTCGTTTTTTCCCATCCAGAAGGCGAGACAACATAGGCAGGACCATAGTAAGTATAAAGCAGCCTGCCCGATGAGAAGTGCCAAAACTCCCAGAATAATGCTAAACGGAGTCGCAACTAATCCGAAGGTCAACACTGAATAACTAAGCATGATTCCACCAACCACTACCTGAATAAGACCTCCAGCCCACAGTGAAGTGGCAAGGATCTGATAGATAGACCCTGCTGGTCGAATTTGAAAGGTTTCAATACCTATTTCTGTTATGTACCAATGAATTTGCCAAATTCCCATCCATGCGAATGCACCAAAACCCCAAGCAACCTCGGTCATCCCTATGAGGAAAGTAAGTTCACCTCGTCCCCAGGTAACCCAGCCAAATCCAGTGAGAACGGGAATTTGGTAGGTAATGACTCCCCAAAAGAGGATATAGAGTGCAAGATTAATTGAAGTAGTGAAAAATGCTCCGAAAAGTTGGATCTTATTTTCAGCAATTTGCAGGAAGGAGATGCGAATGTAATCTGGTAGGAGCCGAAGCTGCCGTATTATGTCCTTGTACGACATCTAGTGCGCCTCCGTTGTTTGGTTTAAAGACCGATTTTCATCTCCGAAGATCTCGCGAATAATATCTTCAAGGTTGGGTTCAGTGACTTCGATGTCGTCGACCTCAAGTAAAGTCATAGCTGTTTGGAGGAGTACTGAGACGGGAATTTGAGCTTGGTTGATTCGACAGGCGATTTGACCATTGTTAACTTCTAAATTAATAACTCCAGGTAAATCTTGGAGTTGACGCCTCCAGCCTTTTGTGGTGGCCCGTTTATAGAGAATCTTGACTTTGCGTTCATTGTTCCATTGGCGTTTGAGCTGCCTTTTGGGTCCATCGAACCTAATGTTACCTCGACTGATTAAGATGATGCGGTCCGAGAGCTCCTCGACATCTCGCATGCTATGGCTACAAAGAAGAACAGTGACGTTTTCTTCGCGGTTGACCCGTCGAATGAAATCACGGATCCGCTTTTTAGCCACGACATCGAGCCCAACTGTGGGTTCGTCAAGGAAGATCACCTCTGGTTGATGGAGCAACGCAGCGATGATTTCGCACCGCATCCGCTCACCTAAAGATAGGCGTCGAGGAGCGCTATGAAGATGTTGCTCAATGTCCAGAATTCCAGCGAACTCTTTGAGGCGTTCGTTGAACACTGGTTTGGGGATATCGTACATCTTCTGGTACAGTTTCAGGCTCTCCAACACAGGGACGTGAGTCCACAGTAGCGTCCGCTGTCCGAAAACCACTCCGTAACGCATCGCGCAGGCGATGCGGTTATGGTAGGGGTCCACGCCGAAGAGCCTTACCTGGCCAGATGTTGGATGTAGGATCCCGCTGAGCAACTTCACTGTGGTTGATTTGCCAGCCCCATTTGGCCCAAGCAGGGCTACGCATTCACCAGAGTGAATGTCAAAACTGACATCATCGAGTGCACGGATGGTCTGCTTTTCACGCTTCAGGAACCCGACGAATCGCCGTGCGGCGCCTTTGCGTGGTCGGTGCAGAGGTTTCTTGTACACACGAACTACGTTTTTGATCTCTGCGATAGGTTCTTGATTTCGGGGCATGGCTAAAGCCTCCTTTGTTTTAGTTCTGAGTTGTTAATGATAGTATAAAAAAATTACTATTTAAATTAGCAATTGTTTAACCTTATCTAGACTACCCCTATCGCATTAGAATCCTGCGAATCTTCCCTTCTCATTCATCCTATTATCAATCCAAACAATTGCTTAACAAAAGATTCGCCAAGCTCACTATCCACATGGCGAAAAGGCTTCTTTACCCTGTGCATACATGTCCACCTGGATACGCCTCGGCTTCGGATTAGTGAAGCTAGATTAAAAATATTTCTCCAAAAGTAACTAGTTATGATTCAATCCCCCAAGACAAACTATTAAATTTACGATGAGTATTATTTCGACTCCCTATCGTAATTTGGGCTTACAATCGGAGGTCATTCTATGGGTGAATCCGGAGACAAAAATCATCAGAATTGGATAGATGTGTTGCCAGAAAAATCAAAGAAGAAAAAACCGAAAAAGAAAGCGAGTAAAAAAGGATGACGCCACTGATTTTCTGTTAGTAAAGCTCACGCTGTTCTATGTCGTTGGCAGACTCCTATATCTAATATACTGTGTACTGCAAAACCTAACCGTTCATAGATGCGGATAGCACCTCGATTTTCTGAATCCACCATAAGGGTTACATATCGATAATTGTCGAAGAGTTCCCGAATAACAGCACAAAGCACACTGGTCCCATAACCTCGATTTTGATACTGCGATAGAGTCACTAAATTACCGATAACGGACACACCGGGGCTAGTGTTGTATACCCCGATTGTGCCACAAATTGAAACAAGTTTGGTCTGTTCGCGAATTCCATAAAAGGGGCCGATGGTCATCTGTTTGGGGTTCCACGCCCCAGCGGTCGTGGTTTGAAAGAAAGCATCCACTTCTTCAACATCTTCGTCGGTTAGTCGGATTGCGTTTTGACTCGATACGAGTTCGCAATTAGATTGTTCAAGGCGCATGAGGAGAAATTCGCTCTCAGTAAGGAATTCATAATATTTGTCAACGATGGGTTTGTGGGCTTGTGGAATGATAGCAAAAATTACAGGATGTG
This sequence comes from Candidatus Hermodarchaeota archaeon, assembly GCA_016839365.1. GTDB lineage: Archaea > Asgardarchaeota > Hermodarchaeia > Hermodarchaeales > Hermodarchaeaceae > Hermodarchaeum. The sequence continues at coordinate 140,686 of JAEOUH010000070.1, read as the reverse complement.
CAAGGTTTGCGACCAGCTGGTTAACAGCACGGGGATTTCCCCGTGTGAAGAAACTGTACATACCCTGCCCCCCAGTATAGATGACCAAGCAGCCTGTCAGTTTTTGATTTTCACGGATAATGTACCACATGCTGGAATCCCAGGCTAAGGTGAGGTCATAAAGGAGTAATCCGTTGAGAGGAATATCCTTTCGCAGGTACTCTTCGATTTCTTCTGTTGGCGATGTTAGTGGCTGCACATCTATGGACATAGTTGCCTCACTTTTAAAGAAGAGTTAATGATCTTGAGATTCCCCAGAATTTAGGAAGACTAGTCGAGAACAAACTCACTATCCTTTGTTAAAACGATGACTTGGATGCTGGAATTCCCTTCCACTTTCTCCTTGAATTCAGTGATGGCCTTATCCCAGGTATGCATGGGGATGGCGACTTTTGGATTTATGGCGAGTGCAGCGTCGGCTCCATCACTGGTTTCCATTGTATAGGTGCCTCCTACGGGGAGGAGAGCGACGTCGATGGGTCCGAGTTCTTTCATCTCGGAGATGAAATCGGTGTCTCCGGCATGGTAGATGGATTTCCCTTCAACAGTTACGATGTATCCGACGCCTAGGCCCCTTGGATGGTAGGGATTTCCTGGAGATCGAAATCGTGTTTCATTGTAAGCTTCGACAGCCCGAATGCAGATGTCATCAATGAATTTCTCTTCACCGGGTTGTAGGGCATATACTGTGCCACCGATTTTGGCATGGCAATCAGCAGGGGCAATCACCACTGTGTCGGCTCCACGTACGCTTTTGATTTTTACGGGATCACAGTGGTCGTAGTGGGAATGGGTGGAGAGGATGATATGGGCTTGTTCTTTGGGGTGGGCCCCTTTTTCTAAGTCGATGTAGATGATTGTGTCATCAGCTTTGATTTGGAAGCTAGCGTGAGCTAGAAATTTGATGGTAACGGTCAATTCAACCACTAAGAGTCTAGGGGCACTTGGAGCTATTAAAATCCTGAGTAATGTTTGTCGTCTAGTCAGTTGTATGCTTTTTTATGCTCGAATTTAATTCATAAAAAGCCAATAAAGTTGCACTTTGCATCGTATTGGAAGTTGTTGTGAAATGCCTGAAGGTCCTGAGAAAGTAACGGTCCCCTTGGACCAATCCCTGTATATGCTGCACCCATATAACGCAGCTCTTGTGTCGACAAAAACGAAAGATGGACAAAACAATGTGTTAACGATTGCCTGGATAATACCAACGAGCATAAATCCCCCACTGCTAACCATAAGTATTCGGAAAGAGCGGTTCTCTTACAAAGCCATTCAAGAAACCGGTGAGTTCGTGGTAAACATCCCCACATTTGATATGGCCGAAAAAGTCATCCGAGCTGGCCGTATAACTGGGAAAGAGATTGATAAATTCGCTGAACTGGGTCTGACTCCTCGAAAGGCAAAGATGGTGAATGCCCCGAAAATTGAAGAATGCGTTGCGCATATAGAGTGTAAACTCTGGAAGACATTTGAGGCCGGTGACCATAATCTCATTGTTGGTGAAATCATGGCGGCTGAAGTTGTTGAAGGATACTTCTCGAAGACTTGGGATATTACTAAATTCCGTCCCTGCCAGCATACCGGAAAACAATTCTTCACGACCTGCAGTCTTGAAGCTGTTGAGATTAAGTTCTAATACAACTTGTCCCGCATTGACTTGTAGTTCTTTCTTATTAGAACATGCATTTGTGGGTTTGCGGTTATATGAGTGAAAAGAAGGAGCCGGAACCATTTAGTCATAGATCACGCTGTTATGCGAGTCTGATTTTTCTCATCGCATTTGCCATCATTGTGATTACTTGGATGATTCTTGTGGCGCCGACCCTGCAACCGAATGAAAACCTAATCTCCCTTCTTATCATTTTCTTGGTGCTGGGAGGACTGGCGGTTCTCCCTTGGCTACCCGTATTATTTCCTCGTGAACCACCAGAAGAATCCCCTTTTAAAGATCTCTAAGCATATACCACGGATAAGAATAACTTTAGGGAAGTGAAATCTATGAGAGTGTTCGCGGTGAATGGTAGCCCTCGGATGGAAGAAGGAAACACAACAAAAATTTTGAGCCCATTTCTTGAGGGCATGAAGGATGCTGGCGCGAAAATAGAATTAGTCTATTCTAAACGAATGAAGATCAATCCCTGTATTGGAGACTTCCAATGCTGGTTTAAGAAAGTCGGAGAATGCATCTATAACGATGACATGCAGAACATCTATTCCAAGTTGCGTTCAACAGATATTCTGGTTTTAGCAACACCTGTGTACATTCCACTCCCAGGTGAAATGCAGAATTTCATAAACCGGCTCTGTCCAATCGCTGAACCTCTGCTTCGCTTTGTAAATGGGCGCACTCGAGCCCGCTTCCATGAGGATGTGAAATTATCAAAGATTGTATTAGTATCATCGAGTGGATGGTGGGAACTTGGTAATTTTGATACCGTCATTCGCATTGCTGAAGAATTGGCGTTGAATACAAATGTAGAATTTGCAGGAGCCCTCTTACGGCCACACGCTAGCGAACTCAATGAGTACCCCAAAAAAGCAGCCCAAGTGTTCACTGCTGCAAGAAAAGCTGGTCTGCAACTTATTACAAAAGGAAAAATCTCTGAAGAATTACTACAAGTTATTAGCCAGCCATTAGTCACTGAAGAAGATTTTCGTACTAGCAATAACAAATTCTACCGAGATGTAAAAGAGACCTAAGAACCAGTATCCTGCACTATTTCGATTCTATAGCTGCTATATCCTTTTTAACTTCCTTAAGGGCTACCTCTAATCGGTTCTTTATCTGAATTAAGAACTGTCGACGCTCTTCTGGCTCCAAGTACTCTAAAAAGATCCGAGGCATTCGCGGGATAGGGTGTTCTGATGCAGCCTGCATCATCCGTGAAAAGACTTGGGCTAATTGACTAATCTGTTCATTCAGATGGGTCTTCCCTTCATCGGTGATGGAGTAAACAGTTCGCTCCACTTCCCCCTTAAAGTCCTTTTCACTCGTGATGAAACCTTGCTCTTCGAGGGTCCCAAGTGTATTATAGAGTAAAGAATGGGAAGGTACCCAGGCTTTGTTCGTATCTTCTTCGATTTGTTTCATAAGCTGATAACCATGCATGGGTTCGTCTATGAGCATCCGAAGGATTGATATGCTGAGTAGGACTCCTTTGGGGCGTTGGAAGAAGGGTGTAAATGCCATAAGGATTAATGAATTACGAAAGCTTATATGTGTTTGTTAATTTCATGTCTTTAAGAGTCATATATGATTTCGACTCACCCTTATGTTTCCAACTGGTGATATTAATGACCCAGCCAATACAGGCCGATGAAGCAATTACGCCCCTATTTGATTATCAATCCCAAACTTTCAAGCACATCATCGAAGCCCAGAATCTAGAAAGAACTTACCAAATGGGAACCGTATCCGTTCGAGCCGTTCGGGGCGTAAACCTACAAGTCCCTCAAGGCGAATTCCTGACAATTCTTGGTGTATCTGGAAGCGGCAAATCTACACTTCTGCATTTACTCGGCGCACTTGATCAACCCACGGCTGGTAAGGTCTTCGTTGAAGGACTGGATCTCTCCACACTCAGCCATAATCAACTCGCGGATGTTCGGTTACGGCGTGTAGGTTTCGTTTTCCAATTTTTTAATCTAATGCCCCAACTGACAGCCCAGGCGAACATCGAATTACCCTTGAAATTCTCTGAAGTCCCCACAGCGAATGCTCACAGACGTGCTCAAGAACTCCTAGAAAAAGTCGGATTAGGAGATCGACGTCACCACATTCCAGCTGAACTGAGTGGTGGTGAACAGCAACGAGTGGCGATTGCTCGAGCGTTAGCTAATAATCCGAGGATTATACTTGCCGATGAGCCAACTGGAAACCTAGATACTAACACCGGTGCCGAAATTATCCATCTATTACGTAATCTGAACCAATCACAAGGCCTCACTTTCATTGTCGTCGGTCATGACACTCGACTCACTACTGTAGCTGATAGGGTCATTGAGATGCGCGATGGTGAATTTGTCGCTGAAAGAGAAGGTGGAGGACAGGTGACCGTAAAATGAAGATGAAAAACATCCTAAGTCTAGCCTTCACGAACATGCGCCGCAGAAAAACGCGTACGGCGTTGACCACCCTTGGCATTGTAGTCGGAATTATGGCCGTTGTATCAATATCTGCCCTCAGTGGTGGTTTTGAGGGACAAATCACTCAACAACTCAGCCAGGGATTAGACACGGATATCCTTACAGTCATTCCTGGGGGTGGCATATTGGGTGGAGGCGGATTAACCTCATTACAGATGAATGACACACGACTCATTCAAAACATCACTGGTGTGGAAGCAACTCTGGGTATCTCTCAAACTGGCACCACAATTTACAATGAAACTGGAGGAACCCTTGATACTCGGCTTATCGGTGTCAACTTCACTAATCTTGAAGCAGTATATGGGCATCGACTGACCTTTTCTGATGGAGATTGGAATCAATTAGGAGCCAATGACTCTTGCATCATTGGTTATCTTAATGACCCTATTGCTTCAGCAGGTGATAATGTCACAGCTGAAGTGTTAGTACGTGTAGGATTCAGTTTCATCTTTATTAATGTCTCATTCATTGTCGGAGGAGTCCTTGAAGAAGCAGGACAATCAGGGATGCTGCCCTTTGATAGATCCATCTTCATTCCGCTTGACACTTACCAAGACCTGTTTAATACTGAAGCAATCGATAGCATTCTCGTCCGTATCGCTGATCCGCAACAAGCAGATGCCATCGCCGATGAAATCAGCGAAGCCTTCGAAGACCAAGTCCTGGTCATAGTACCAAGTGCCATTATTGACACAGTATCAGGCGTCTTTAACATCATGGAAGTCTTCCTGCTAGCCATCGCATCCATTGCCCTACTAGTAGCAGGAATCTCGATACTTAACATCATGTTAGTAACTGTAATGGAACGAACGCGTGAAATCGGAATCATGAAAGCCATTGGGGCCAAGGACCGCACGATACTAAGTCAGTTTCTCTCCGAAGCCGTTCTTTTGGGCGTTCTCGGAGGAGTTATTGGCATTATCGTAGGATTAGTCCTAGCCTATGGTATGGGCCTGATGCTTCCTGTTCTCTTCAGCAGCTTTCAAGGCGGTTTTGGTAATGGCGACTTCGGATTTGGTGGAGGCGGCTCCTTCACCCTTGTTCCAGTGCTCGCTCCTGAAACGATTCTTATTGCTATGAGCTTTTCCATATTGGTCAGCGTCATCTTCGCGATTTACCCCGCCCGAAAAGCAGCCAAACTCGATCCTGTCAAAGCCCTTCGATATGAATAGCCGGCAACCTGATTGGTGTATAAGGCGCGGTAGACTGAAGGAGTCTCTGCATTTGTTTTCTTTCTTTGTTCGTAAGAAACGGTCTAGTGGCAATATTATAATCACTAAATTTAGTATATAATGATTTAAATATTTGAAAGGTACAGGAAGCTCCAAGGTTCAGCACCTTGACGTCATCGAGCAAGCTTTCTTCACTCATTACAGGCACTCGCCGAGTGATCCTCGAGCACCTGCTCGAAGCAGATGCCAATGCGGTTAGTCTTGCAGAAGACTTAGGTATCAACATTAGCGCAATTCGAGGGCATCTTGACGTCTTGGAACTCGCTGGACTAATCTCCTCATCCTATGAACATGCCAAGCGTGGCCGTCCCAAACGTACCTATTCCTTAACCCCCCTTGCCTACAGCCTATTCCCAACACAAACGACTCACATCTTCTCCGCACTATTAGATGTTATACTCCAGTCCTTTGATGAAAAAACAACCAATTCTCTCATTAGACAGGCTGTCATAGCCTTGTGGCGGCATATTCTCCCAAAGAAACCCAGTGGAAATCTCCCGGATAGATTAGACGAAGTTGTGGAGGCTCTCGATCGGTACGGCTTCTATGCTTCTTTAGAACCTATTGATGATCAGTATTCTATAGTAATCCGCAATGACGTTTTTCAACCATCGCTAAGTGCAATTCCAACTCAACAAGCTTCGCTGTTCCAACGCGAATTCTGGAAACACCTTACGAGACTAGTTGATGGGATTCGTATTCGCATCACAGAAGTATCAGAGCCAGGGAGCCATGGCCTTCGTATACTGATTGAGGAGAGACGGAAGTAGAAAACCCTGTCAATAAGCAAAGTCAAAACACCTGTTACGACGGAAGGGAAAATCGGTGATCGCCTTCTCGAAATCGGGAAGGACTATTTAGCTGGGCAGACCTTATCGGCTTTGACCGATTTGTCGAATATGGGCTCTCTTGAATTTCAAGATGCCTTCTATGTTCTTGACAAACTCGGACCCGCCTTAACCCGAAGAGAACAACGTCTTCTGTTGGACCTGCTTACGGAAGTCGTCGTTCTCAGCCAATGTGATGTTGAAATGGACAAACATATTCTCCGGGATTACCTAAAAAAACGGATTCGCAATAGTAGCACCTTTGGTGAATTCATCTTCCAAGTCATCCAGCAAATCAACGGACTTCATCACGCCTGACCTCAACCCTCAAATCCTGACTTGAATATGATAGACCCGCAGAGAATGAAACATAAAATCATAAGACTAAAAGAGCATCATGCTGAGCAATAGACACCAATAACGTGGTAGCTGTATGCAATACGAAAAGATACAAGCTAAGACATTGTTATCCAAACCAATCTATGGTGATGCCTGGTTCCATAGCAACCGGTCAATGAACTCCTATCGGGGTTGTGAACACGGATGTGTGTACTGTGATGGTCATTGTCAGTATTACAGAATTGATAATTTCTATACTCATATCCGTGTAAAGGAAAATGCCCCCCAAGTGTTACGACAGGAACTAGAGCGTGCCAGGTTCAAGTCTCAGAATAAAATGCAATCGGAAACCTTAGTTCGATTCCTAAGTGACAGAGAAAAAACCAAAGCGTTGGACACAGGACCCCGAAAAATTATTGTGGGTATCTCAGGCGGAGTTTCTGACGCGTACCAGCAAGCTGAAGAAAAATACCAGATCACACGACAGGTCCTTGAAACCTTGTATGATTTTCGTCTTCCCGTGTTCATTCTGACCAAGTCAAATCTAGTACTCCGTGATTTGGACCTACTGAAAGAGATTCATAAACAAGCCTTTGTTAGTGTGTGTTTCAGCATTACTCTCTATAATGAAGAAATACAAAAAATCTTTGAGCCAAAATCCTCAGCGACCTGGGAACGCTTCGAAGCCCTGAAACAAATTCGCAAGGCAGGCATGTATGGAGGGGTAATGGCCTATCCAACCATCCCAACGGTTGGAGACACACCAGAGAATATGGAGAGCTTAGCGAAAGAGGCGAAAAACGCTGGTGCAGAGTTCATCCTCTTTTCCGGAATGACCTTGAAGCCTGGACGACAAAAGGACTATTTCTTTAATGTGATACGCCGACGAGTCCCCCAGGTATACGATCACCTTCAGCAAATTTATGCGAATAACCATACCTATGGATATCCAATTGTAGAGCTCTTACCTGTGAATCCTGGCCTTCAGGGTCGGCGCGTGTGTCAAAAAGTGGGAATTTCGGATCGGTCTGTTAGGCATATGCCTCCGGGCGAACCTGAGGCTAACATCGAGATTATCAACCGCCTTCTTGACCTCGTTTATTACCGTCAAATCATACTAGGCAAACCCAGAAATTTTTGGAAACCATACCAAGAACTAGCAATCAAAATTGAGAAAGGAGTCGAAGACCTCAAAACACTCGCTGACAAGGGAGTACTCAAGACCCAACTCGGCATCAGTTCAAAAATAGCAAGAGTCGTCACACAGATTCTACAAACCGGCACTTTTGATGCATTAATCAGAACACAAGACGAACTTGATACATTTGCGACGGAATTTAATGTCTAGCCCTAATGAAAAACATAGCTATGAGGAAGAAAAGAACTGAAAGCAGAACTCGAGAAATTAACTTCATGCACAACAAAAAAATAGGAACTGTTAACCTGAAGATTTGGAGCGAGATATTATTCCTCTAAAGTGCTTGAATTGCAAGGCTTCAGTCGAACCGGATGAACGGGGACAATGTCCTGTATGCCATACACAATTGACACGATTCGACATGCAATTACGAATCGTTAATGGCCCCGATGAACCAATCGAATCAGTATTACCAAGAGCTGACCCACAAGATCCAATTAAACAGAAAGAAGCAGTCCTCGCAAACCAATTCCATGAATGGCTCAAAGATAAACAAATCCTTCCTGGTGGATACACCATCAAATCGCAAGGGGCTCTCATGGGTGACTTATCCCGACAAGAGTTTGGTTTAAAACTCCTTCTTGTGGCCGAACCAGAATTAGACCTGTGTCCACTTCTTGAGCGATCCGGCTTCGAAACCAGCCCCACCGATTATCGAGCAACTCTTGGGTTCAACCTTTCATTCCGGGATTATGAAAATACGGAGAACCGGGTCCGCGTTCTAGCCTGGAATATTGTTCCACCGCATATCCCCTATTTTCTCACCCATTACCGGGGCGCCCATGGAACCATCTTCGTTTTTGACGTTCGCAACAAAGACGGATTGGAAATGGTGCCTTCCCTTCATGACTTGGTCAAAGACATCAACGGGGAGGTTCCGATTGCCTTGGTTGGCCATAAGCCCGATCCCTCTGGACGTAGGAAAATCACTCGAAAGAGGGCTCGGACACTTGCACAGCAATTAGAAATCCCATATTATGAAACGCGTAATCCCAATGGTCCAACTCTCGAGCCTTTGCTGGAGGAGTTCGTTCCCCGAATGCTAGGTTTCGCAAAATATTAACTAATCCAGAAATGATTCATGTTGTTGTGATTCTGTGGTATTCAGTGACATCCCAACCCTCCGAGCAGCGTTTACCATCCGACAAGGATTAGATGATGCCCCATCATGGACCTCGGTTAAACAAGCCGTCCAAGAAATTGCAGCTGTTCAAATTGACACAGTTTCTGTAGTTGCCCGCAGCCATCACCTCACACTACGAAACCGTGTAAAAGATTACGAGCCGGGCCATGTGTGGAAAGCACTTCGTGAGCGTCAGGTATTCGAAACCTGGGCACATGCCTGTTCTGTTGTTCCTATCGAAGAGTACCCATACTATTGGCATCACATGCAACGTGACCCAACAACGTATAATTCATGGTATCAAAAGCTCTACAATGAGCATAGGGATTTGATGGATGTTGTCGAAGCCCGAATCCGAAACGAAGGGCCGTTAAGTAGCAGGGATTTCGAAGATCCCAGTGGAAAGAAGCGCGGGGGCTTCTGGGACTGGAAACCTGCAAAGGTGGCACTAGATCTCCTATGGACAAGAGGGCGTATTGCTGTTGTGGAGCGTAAGAACTTTCAACGTCTCTATGACCTCACCGAACGCGCCATTCCCAGTAAATACCTGAACCAAGAGGTGGACCGAGACCAAGTATGGCGATTTTTCTTGGAACGTAGCCTTGAGTGCTTGGTTACAAGTACGCCAAGGCAACTTTTAGAATACATTAGTTTGAGGAATTACGCCTTAGATTATGGCGCTGAACAACGACCGAAAAATCGAACTAAAATTATGGAACAACTCCTGGCCCAGTTGGAACAAGAAGATGTAGTGATGCGAATTGATGTATCCCAATCAACGCAGCAATATTACATACTTACTCGTCGATTACCGTTTCTACATCAAATTCAAGATCGGCGCTACTCTTCCTCGCGTGCTTGGTTCCTTAATCCCTTCGATAATCTGGTCTGGGACCGCCAACGAGTAAGAGAGTTGTTTGATATGGAGATTAAACTCGAAGCCTATGTTCCTCCAGCGAAAAGGCAATTTGGCTACTATATCACACCTATTTTGTGGAAACACAACCTGATTGGGCGAATCGACCCAAAAGCGGATCGGGCAAACAAGACACTTATCCTCCGCAACGTAGAAGTCACTCTTCCACGGAATCAATTAAACGATGCAATCGAAGCCATCGGAGAGGAATTGCAGCGCTTCAAAGACTTTCACAACCTTGATCAGATTCGTATTGAAAGGGCAAAACCTGCCAAGCTGAAGAACGCACTTACTAGCTAGATGTATAAGAAAAAGGTGTAGTGAATTTCTTTTATCATATGTTGTAATGTTTTTTACAAGAGGTAAACTGATTTTTCTTTCATACAATAGAAGGTCAGAACCACACAGTTCAGTTGGTTGAAACTACATCATAGAAATTCATACTTCAACCATCTACGGATAGCAGGGCGTCCATGGATACTAAAGAATTTATATTTCAACCAGTAAGACAACATAACCTTCTTTGAGAGGTTACAACATGAGCGATGAAGAAACCGCAAGCACGTTACTCCTCGTTGCCGGAATCCTGCAGATTATCATTTCGGTTTTTTTAATCTTCGGTGTTATTACCATTCCATTGGCAATCGTTGGAATCGTTTTTGGCGCCCTCTGGCTCTCCTGGCGGGATAACCCCGTGGAGCATAAGACCGGAGCCATCGTTACTGGCATTCTCGCACTCATCTTCACTGGTGTCGTGCCTGGCATTTTAACTCTGGTCGCTGGCGCAATTCTGCCCAGTGGAAAAGGTGGAGCCTAAAGGAACATCGTTTAACACAAACTATGTTCCACTTTTTCTTTTTTCTCCACAAATGAGTTGAGACTTCTGAGGTATTCAGCTGCATTGACTTCGATGAACTGATATTCATTTCTTCTGTGATTTATTTGGTACTTTCCACCATCGGGGAACTTTCTGATGCTCAGTGAGGATCCTGAGAATGAAAGGCATTGAATCGAATTGAGTCATGCACAGATTGTATTCATCTTCAGTAATATCATATGTTCGGGGGAGACTATAAAGGAGCATCCCATTTCGACTGCCCATTAGTTTCTTCACCTTATCACAGGGGAAGTCATCGCAAGTCATGCAATAATCGACCCCCCGCTCTTTGGCACAAGGTCGCGCTTGGCATTCCTTGTCTGCGAGTTTTCCGTCAGCCTTGCATCCATCACACTGCACATTTTGGGCAGTATAATTCTGGTGCCCAAAGTACTTGCGCCACCCATCAACTAGCTTTTGCCGGGTTTTTTCATCTGGAGATTGGGCGGCACACAAATGGCACCGATACCCACAATAACCATGCATTTCAGTCATGTGAACCACAACGTCATATTGTGTCTAATCCCATTAAGAGCATAACGTTAGGGGAAAGTGTTAAATCTAGTCCATGGCTTGGGCTTTGAGCGTCTTGGGCATTTTTTCAATAGCATAACGGAGGGCTCGTCTGGGCATCTTGTCCTTCTTTTCCATCACGTAATCAAAGACCTGATCCTGGAAGTGTTTCGTTGCCTCTTTAAGCATCCAGCCATACCCGGTTTGTACGTACTTCCGTGGGTCTAATAACATAGCATCGGCGACATCAAAAATGTATTCTACATGTCGACCACGACGCAACCCAAAGATGAGTGATACAGCTGCAGCTCGCAGAATCCACGGATTCTCCGAAGTCGCCCAGCCAAGCACCTTCGGAACAAACTGAGAAAATGTGTCGAAAAAGTAGCCCATGGTATGGGTGCAAAAATCATCAACACCACCCCAAGTGGATAGGTAAAGTCTGGTCCAACCCTCGAAGATTGGAAAATGACGGGGTTCAAAGTCTTTGCGAACTCGATAGGACCAGTCGAAGGCGATAGTGCGATATTCCCAACTCCATTGCCTTAACAAGGCATTACAATACGCTAAGATGGTGTCCACGTCTCGCAGACCTTCTAGTCGGAGTTCTTGAAAGAGGTTCCCACTCACTTTTCGAACCATGGGCACATTCAAGGCTGCTACTCGTAAGTGGCGTTTATAACGGGAAGAGAGTGAAACGGGCACGAAGTAGTAAAGACCCTTATATCCTGCTGAGAAATCCTCATACCAGTCCACCTTTTCAGCTTGAGCAATAACTTCGGGATGCCGATGCGCCTTTTGGCTAATCTCTATTAAAGTCTGTTTTGTCTTAGCAATGATACCATCATCTGACACCATACAACATTCACCACACGCTCATACTCGATTCTGATCTGTCAAGGACCCCCACCTTTTATTTAATATTAGGAGTAAATAATCTGTGGTTTCGTATGGGGCAAAGGGATTTAGAATATGCATATGAACGGTTCAAACTCGACCGAAAGATCATCAAACCCTATGATGATGAAATGATGATGGTCAGCCGAATCCAAGGCTATGAGGCACATTTCTTTCCCTGGGGAATATGGATTTTCGTTGTCCTCGGGAGTGCTGCTCTGTTCTTTAGTTGGGGAGTCATCACGTGGGCGACTCTCTGGATTTATGGCACCATATTTATCTGGGGCATCGGTGATTTGTTTGCATGTTTTTTCTTAATCCTGGGGATTGTCTTTGTTGTGTGGTCCATTTTCCTTCGGAGGAAGTACATGGTCATTTCAATAGATGGGATTTCACTGCCACGCGTTTTTGGCAATAATCACAACATTCAATGGCCTTCAATCAGTCGAATTACTTTCGATGTCAAGGGAATAGAGGTAGTTGATCTTGTTATAGAACATGGGGGGCGTAAAACGAGAACGAATCTTTGCTACTACACGAATATCTATCTTACCGGTGGTAAGAAAGAAATCCGATTAGTCCGTATTCTTCAAGCCTATCTACGATTTCGAGTCTATCGTCAAGATATCGAGCCCATACGACAGCAAATCAAAAGAGACCAGACAATCACGCATGGGCTCCCTAAGATTGTCGCAGGAATTGCTGTTGGGGTATGGTTCCTTGTAACACGGGGATTGATGTACCTCTATGGATGGCCCTTAATCATCCCTGGCCTTATAATGGCCCTCCCTCTATCGTTTCTAACCTTTATCATGGTGGGTACTTATCAACGGAGGAGATGGAATACACAAATTAGAAATATAGCGGTTGCTTGTATCATAAGCATCATCTTATGTTTTCTTCTAATCCTTTTTTTGATAATACCTCACCTGCCATGATGGTGGCCCAGCCATCGAAGTTTCCACCCATCGTCCAAAAGAGGATATTCCAGCTCTACCAAGTTGAGAAGGAAAGAATCGAACTCCTCCAAGACATGACTAACTAGGAAGGTTGTAAAATGGAAAAAATAGATCATAAAAAAATATTCAAAGAAATCTACAAGCCAGGCCGAAAACCGGTTATCGTTGATGTACCGCCCATGCAGTACCTCATGATTGACGGGAAGGGCTACCCAGGAACCTCAATTGAATACACACAGGCGATGGAAGCCCTCTACCCCGTATCCTATACGTTGAAGTTTGCCTTGAAGAAAGCCAGAATCATTGATTATACGGTGATGCCCCTCGAAGGTTTGTGGTGGGCAAAGGATATGACGGTCTTCATTATCGATACTCGAAAGGATGAATGGCTCTGGACTTCCATGATCATGCAGCCTCCTGAAGTGACACAAGAATACTATAAAGAAGCCATTGAGGCAGTGCAGAAAAAGAACGCCCCCGTTGCCTTACCCAAGATGCGGTTGGAAACCTATAAGGAGGGCGTATCGGTTCAAGTAATGCACATTGGCCCCTTCTCGGAAGAAGGCCCTGTGATTGAAGCTATGCACCAGTATGCCTTTAATCAGGGTTATGAGCTCCGTGGAAAACACCATGAAATCTATCTTAGTGATCCACGTCGAACAGTGCCAGAGAAGTTGCGAACAGTGATTCGTCAACCAATCAAGAAATCCTGAGTATCGAATCTATTGAACCTGAACATGTCATTAGTTAATTCTTGAGTTCCGGCGATACCAAACCAGTGTTAACATTTCAATTTATTCAATTAGGTTCGAAATTTCGAAGGGTTCATGTTTCTACAAGACCTGCCTTTCGGAACATTTCTTCTAAACGGGTATGACTGGGTCCTCTATACTGTCCACGCAGTAATGAATCAGATGAAAAAAGATGTGTCTGTACTGAAATAGTAAAAGGTGCTGCTCGTACTTGTCGGATGATGTCACTAAATACTGTAATCTTCCCAGGTACAATTATCACCTCAAAGACTGGTTCATTTAACCAGCAAGCCCCACCCCAGAATTCTAATGGATAACGTTTTTGAAACCATTCAACAATATGATTGATGTCTATTTTTTTATCGTCATATCTGAGGAATATAATTAATTCAACTGGATCCGCCATCATCATTCGAATCGTAAAATGCACTCCTCCCCCTTCATGTAGTTCTTCTAATATCTTATTCACTTTACGGATTGGAATATTGGTTCGTTTAGAGATTTCTGTTACAGGCATTCGAACATCATTGGCTAAACAATGCAGTATTTGTAATTGATTCTTGGTGAAGACAATCCTATGCCCCTTTGTTCGTGCTTTACTAGAAGGTAAGGCCGTAGGAGCAATCCACACGAAAGGGTGCATTTGAAATTCAATGACTGAACTAATTGATTTAATAAAATGCTTTAATTCGAAAATTTCATTTGCGCCTGTAACGATGGCCCGAGCTTGATATTTTTGAGTACTAATTTGATTAGAAAATCGAACCAACGGATGATTACCAATTTGATTAACAAACTCTTCTATATCTTCTGTACCATTTGTGGTAATTTCCACATAAAGCCATTCAGCCCCGAGCATTTCCATACTTAATTCGACACAATATTCGAGAATTACACCCTTTTTTTCTAATTTTTTTATTCGATTTTTGATGGTATTAAAAGCCACATCATACTTTTTGCAAAGTACCTGGATTGGAATTCGTGCATTAGAATATAATTCGAAAATGAGTGCCTTATCCAGCCAATCCAACTCTTCCACCATTATGGAGATTTAGGGAATCATTGAATTATATTCAACTAAATGATGTCAAATTCCCAACAATTGTTGCAAATTTAGACACGGGTATATTAAAAAATAATGTTACGAAGTTTATAATTTTGCAAATGAAACTGCAAAGTTAATCCATTTTTACATGGTTTTTGCTTTTTTTTGCTTTCATATTTGTAATTTGATTGATATGCAAATTCTGACTTCAGTTTGAATCGAGATGGTGTCGTGGTTAAGAATATTCTTCGAAAACTTAGTAAAATTAGGCCGAAGTATAAGGTTTTAATTCTAACCTCGTTGATTGTGGTTTCTGTATGTGTGGCCTTTACATTGTATCTGAGGATAAACCAAGGGTATCAGGATTATTCAGTCAAAATGCTTTTTATCGGCAACAGTTTAACCTATAATTATGGAGGGGTTGATTACCACGTAGAGCAATTAGGATCCTCTGCGTCTCCATCTCATAGAATCGAAGCTGATGATAATACTGCATCCATGGCACATTTAGCCCTGCTTTCCTCATCAGCTCTGGAAATGATTTCTGCTGGTCAATATGACTATGTAATTGTGCAGGGAACACCGTATCTTGCAGGTATTGAAAGTTTCAAAACTCATGCGAGTCTCCTTATTGAAGCAAGTAGAGAAGTAGGAGCTGAACCAGTTTTATTTATGGCATGGGAAGCTCTCGGCGCTCCTTGGTGGAAACCTGATTTACAACCCCTTCCTCTTTCAGTGATGGCTCAAGCTCATTATGACCTTGCAGAGAAGTATGATATATTGGTAGCTCCAGTCGGCCTTGCATTCAAGAAAGTAAATGATACTCGCCCAGGTTATTACATATATTCGGATGTAATGCATTCAAGTATGAATGGAACGTATCTTGCTGCACTTGTAATTTATGCCACGATTTTTAATGAAAACCCTGTTGGACTTTCTTACCGCCCCACTTCCCCACCACTTCCTTCCTATTTCTTTAATGTTTCAGCGGTGGATGCTATCTTCTTACAAGAGATTGCTTGGGAAACTGTTCAAGAGAATTCCACCCTAAGTAATAAAGGATTTACCATTCCGCCAACCATTCAAAACAAAGAGTTTGTCTACCGCCTATTTCCTCAGAGGAGTACGATAAGATTTCTTCCAAAAATACCCAAGCACCCAATCTGAACCAGAGCCTTCAGAATTTTGTTGATTTTAGGTAACTCTGAGTATTTCTCCTCATACTCTCATTGCCAGAGGATTATATTCTAGGATTTACATTACTTTCCTTAGTTGCCTACAACTCTGTAAGAAGGAATTTGTGGTTAAATAGAATGGTGCAATGCTCTAACTGTGGTGAAGAAATCGTCGGTAAGGCCGTTAATCGCCTTAAATACAAATGGTCTAGTAGAATACCCGACCAATTGCATTTCTGCAAGTATTGCTACTTGGAATGTGATGACTTCAATAGGGGTACATCTCCAAGTACAGTAGGATTTACCACGGCTATTACAGTTTTAGTCATCTTGTTGATAATCTGGCTGGTCAAACTTGCTCACTAAATCTGGATCAGAAGGAAACTGCATCATCCCGAACCACGAGGTTCGTATCTGCTCCAACAATCCTTTTCTTGATGCGGAAATCCGAACCGAACAGATTCCGTGAAATTATATTACAGAATAGAGAAGCAGCAGTTATGCCATTAACAAAGAATGCGAAGATCATCATCAGTGTTGTAATTGTGGCAACAGTGGCTGTTGCAGTACCACTCATCGGGTTTTCCCTTATGCCACCCGTTGGCGTACGTTTCCAACTCCTAGATAACGCAGGCGTAATGCTCGAATTCAACGGCTATCGCATCTATGTGGATCCCATCAATCTGCCAGCTAATTATGAAGCACTACCTGCTGATGTGGTGCTCGTTACGCATCCACATGGCGACCATTATCAACCTTCTTCCATTGGATTAATCCAAAAAGAAGGAACAATTAATGTGTTTCCTGCCAACATGTCTGCAGAGATCGTGGTTCATGGTGGAATTGGTGTTGTACCTCGAGATGAATTAGTGTATGAGCAAGTTACCATTACAGCGTTCTTCATGTACACCTTTGATGTCGAGGGGGGCCAAGCTAGTCATCCACTAGAAGCAGAATATACTAGCTATATTATCGAATTCGGTGGCGTCACCTTCTTCCATGCCGGTGATTCCAAGAATATCCCCGAATACAGTGAAATAACAGGCACAATTGATGTTGCAATGCTTCCCTTGGGCCCAGGATGTCAAACTATGTTCAACGAAGAAGTTGTCGATGCCCTTGAAGTCATCCAACCCCGCTATTTTGTACCCATTCACTACGCTGAAGGAGCCAACATCGAATGGCTCACCACCTACGCCTCCCAGTGTACTATGTGCCAGATCGTCAGCCTCGCCTACTGGCAACTGGCCAGTTTCGCACCCTCTTAAGCACACCTTCAATGTGTGTCAACGCTTATACGAGCTAACAGCCTAAAGGGACCCGGTGATATCTTGGTCCTCATCTGGAAAGTCCTATTTGATGCTCTGAAACCTGGTCCTGAAGGCGATTTCACCCTCTACTTTGTCGACTTTTCTGAACTAATCAAACTGGAGGACTATTTCACCCTCACCCCCAAATACGTTGACGATCTCCAGGAATTGATCAAGAGCCAGTTTAACTACAACGTCATAGGAAATGTCAAATCGTCCACTCTCCCATAGGAGAGGATTGGACGAACAAGAACATCTAGGCGCTCCTTGGACTCTAATCAATTGACCAATGACAAGATGTTTCCATGGGTACTCTGATTTCTGAACGGCCAGATAAAGACTAGGAAGTCCTCGGCTTCCATCCCCCCAACATCATCCAGTTCCCCGCCATTAACCACAACTTCGTCGTCAACTATGTTCAAGCCTTTACACAACGCCCCGAGAAATTCACTGGGGTACAGAGATTCACACCCATTTCAACACAATAACAGGTTCAAGTATGGCTTTTGCCGTCTCTTGCCCCCCATAACAAAAGCTTTTATCATAGTACAAGAGCGTATTCTCGCATAATGAGAATATTACTCAAGCCCACGTTTGAGGATCTGATATACCATGAACCAGCTGGAACCAGATAAACGCACTTTTCGCCATTACCTCATTTTTTGGGGTGGCCAACTTGCATCATTAGCCGGCACCAACATTGTCAACTTTAGTCTGGTTTGGTGGATAACCATTCAAACTGGCAGTGCCTTTTTCTTGGGTATCTCGGCATTCTTCGCATTCGGAAGTTTCATCCTCATTACACCCATCGCTGGCGTCTTAGTTGACCGCTGGTCGCGCAAGAAAGTCATTATTGTTGCAGATAGCATCCTTGCAATGTTGAGTCTGATTCTCGTCATCCTATTCTTCCTAGGGATAACTAATATCACTCATGTGCTCCTAATCCAATTAGTAGGTGGAATGGTCGGCGCGTTCCACGCTACAGCCGTTCAAGCCATTATTCCAATCATGGTGCCCAGAAAGCACCTAACTCGTATGAATAGTCTGAACTATTTTGCCACAGCGTTTGTTCAGACTATTGGACCCGCAATCGGCGCCTTGGTGTTTCTTATCTTTCTTGGAGACATGGCTAGGATTCTCTTTATAGATATTGGAACCTATCTGATCGCGATTTTTCCTGCAATCCTTGTGACCATACCAGCAATTCAGAAGAAAGTCCAAGAAGATAAACCGTCCTTTAGAGAGGAATTCGCTGAAGGTCTCACATTCATAAGGTCACGATCTGGACTACTGACCTTGCTTTCGGTATTCACTCTGGCCAACTTCTTTCTTCCACCCATTTTCGTCCTGCTTCCCCTTTACACCACCATCAATCTTGCCTTTCTGAACCTCGATCTAGCTGTCGTGTACCTAGGCATCCTGATGTCGTTGCAGAGCGCAAGCATGATGATTGCATCTGCTATCATGATGGTTTCCGGAGGTTTCAAACGTAATGTTATCGGCGTTGTCCTCGGATTATTCCTTGGTGCCCTTGGGATGGTCATTCTTGCTTTGACCCCAGTTGGCCTGTTTTGGGTGGCTGCACTTGGCATCGTCCTTGTTGGATTCACCTTGCCTGTAGCCAATGTCTCTAGTCAAACGATATGGCAAAAGGTTGTACCTCCGGAAAAAATGGGTCGAGTTTTTTCAGTCCGTTTAACGATCGCACAGTTCACGGGACCCTTTGCGTTTCTGGCCGCTGGTATACTCGCGGAGATATTTTCAATTCCACTCATCTTTCTATTCTTTGGGAGTATCATGATTAGCTTCTTGCTTCTCACATGGGTATTTACAGGCCTCCGCCATGTCGAAGAGAAACTCGAAAAACATGAAATTGGGAAAGATGAGGTACAAGATCAACCAGAAAGTGATTCCAACTCGGGAGCCTAATAGCACCCATAGGATTTATTGTACGAACAACAAATTACTCCACATGAAATTCAGTTCATACCGATCCCCCGTCTATGCTAAACATGGTATGGTGGCATCAAGTCAGCCATTAGCCTCAGAAATTGGTCTGAGAGTATTACAAAGTGGAGGAAACGCTGCTGATGCTGCAGTAGCCACTGCTGCTGCATTAAATGTCACTGAGCCCTGTTCGACAGGCATCGGTGGAGATTGTTTCTGTTTATTCTTTAATAATTCCACGAAAACTGTGAAAGGACTGAATGGAAGCGGAAGAGCCCCAGGAAAATTAACATTGACAAAACTAGCAGAGACGGGTATCAAAGGGACCCTTCCACCCCTAAGTGTTCATACAATAACCGTACCCGGGGCAGCAGCAGGTTGGGTTGATACAGTAACGAAATTTGGCTCGTTAACAATCAAGGAAGTCCTTGCCCCCGCCATTGCTCTAGCTGAAGAAGGTTTTCCTGTTGCGCCATTAACTGCCGCTGCTTGGCAACGAGGAGTGAAACAGTTGAAACAAGGTCCGAATGCTGATGAAATGTTAATTAATGGCAGGGCTCCCAAAGCCGGAGAAATCATGAAGCTACCCAACTTAGCACGAACGTTCCGAGAAGTAGCCGATAATGGGAAACAAGGATTCTATGAGGGATATATTGCTGAAGCAATTGTGAAGTTGATTCAATCATTGGGGGGAGTGATGACAGAGGAGGATTTGAAGAACCATCAAAGCACATTCGATGAACCAATATCTGTAAACTACAAAGGAATAGATGTGTTTGAGATTCCCCCGAATGGCCAAGGGATAACCGCCCTTACTGCTTTGAATATCCTTGAAGAGTATGATTTCTCAAAACTTGGGCATTCTACAGTTGAACATCTCCACTTAATGATAGAAGCTCTACGTCTGGCCTTTGCCGATACTCAATGGTATGTGGCAGACCCGACAGTAGTAGATGTGCCGATTCAAGAACTAATTTCAAAGGAATATGCTTCTAAACGCCGGAAAGAAATTTCTTTAAAACATACGAATCTTTCTTACAGCCGAGGAATCCCAAGGAGCGAATCCGATACTGTCTACTTTTCTGTCGTCGATGCTGAAGCTAACGCGTGCAGTTTCATTAACTCAAATTACATGGGGTTTGGCACGGGACTGATTCCCAAAGGGTGTGGGTTTACATTACAAAATCGGGGTGCGAACTTTTCTCTTCGTCCAAACCATCCCAACGTACTTGCGCCGAATAAGCGACCTTATCACACAATAATTCCAGGAATGGCTCTCCAAAACAACGAACTATACGCTAGTTTTGGAGTAATGGGAGGCTTTAACCAACCACAAGGACATGTCCAAGTTCTCATCAACCTGATTGATTTTGGCATGAACCCGCAAGAGGCTTTGGATGCCCCACGATTCACTATTCGAGGTGGAAGGAGCGCTAGTGAAGTCTTTCTTGAAGATGAAATCCCAGAATTGACTGTAACCACACTTAGGGAATACGGTCACAACATCACAACAGTGTCGGGAGCCAGTCGGATGATGTTTGGTCGAGGGCAAATAATTACTCGAAACCCAGCATCCGGAGTGCTCTGTGGAGGATCTAGCCCAAGAGCGGATGGAACTGCCATCGGGTGGTAGGTTTTGCAGCATTAACCGGTTTTCTAAGTTGAGACAAGTTGAAGAATGAGTGATTGTTTTTTCGTGAGTACAAAGGTTTTAGAAAGGAAATGAGAGGGGTTAAGTATGACAGAATTTCTCAACGTCTCAGTCCAGAACGGACAACTCGTTCCATTGGGATATGAGAAAATCGCTTCTACCATTGATGATGTGCGATTTGAAAAGAATACTGGTCGTCTCGCTGTTTCAGATGTTCGCCTAGTCTGGTATAAGATGGAGAAGCCCAAGGGCGGTGGAATGTTTGGAGGCTTTGCCAAAGCATTTGCTGTTGGCGTAGCTGGCTCTGTGGCTGCAGGAGCAGCCCAACGCCACGGAGGCATTTTTGGTCGTGCTGTTGGTCGAGGTATCCGCACCGCATCACATGCTACGGCAACAGCAATCATGATCAATACACTTTCAACGAACCAGATGGTTGCCCGTGGACAGGGAGGGGTCGCAGAGTCCATTGCCGTTCCGTTGATGATTATTGATAACATTGACAGTCCAGGAAATAAACTCGTAATAACACTCAGTAGTGGTGAGGACATCGAATTTGAAGCAAAGAAGCCCCAAATGTTTGCAGTCATCGAAGCTCATATCGAATCCTCCAAGGTGAAAAGCAAATGCCCATTTTGTGGGACTCACGTTCCCTCAGGCAAAACACATTGTCCCCATTGTGGTGCCCCTGTGAGGACACCTTCCTCAGATCCACCACCTATTTCAACTCCCAATACTGGCCCTGCATTTACATCTGGGACCATGCCCGCAATGCCACAAGCACAATGTCCCCATTGTAAAAACACAGTACCCATCAGTGAGCACTGCTCAAATTGTGGGAAAAAGCTCATTGTGCACTGTTCGAAATGTGATGCCGAATTACCCCTCTTCATGTTTCCAGGTAAATTCTGCCCAAATTGTGGAAATAAACTCTTTTAGAACAGATTACAGTGACTCTAAATCTGAAACTAGCAGATAACCTGCTTTCTTGAATACTGCAAAAAAACTGAATTCGAATAAACATTCCGATACAATTTTTTATAGTGGATTCTTTAATCACCGATAAGCAGTCGGCGATTCTAATCTTCCAGCGGGAATCGCACGATCCATTGCTTCAGTAAAATCAATCAGTAGTGAGATTTTAAAAAATGAATCGAAATATTTGGAAAATAAGCCTTCTAGTGCTCAGTTTACTTCTGTTTCAGTCTGGCATCCTCCAACCTATGAGCTTCAAAGAAACACCCTCATCTACAGTGGCTGCCGTTTCTGTTCCGATTAATGGTATGGCATCGATTTTAGTCAATGATACAGATCCTTCAGACAGTTTTACGGTGCAAATTTTAGATCCTGGTGTTTACCGGTTTAACCTCACCTACTACGTGAATAATGCTACTCCACCAGGAGTAGATATTGATACCGACTGGTATCAAACGATGGACACTTTTTGGCCAGGAATTGGCACCTACTTTCGCTCTCTAGATCATATCACCTCAGTCGATTGGAATAATCGATTGGAAAATGAAACGGGATACTATGACACAGACATTATCTGTGTTCGTCCTGGTTATCTTCTAATTTACTACGAGCTAACATCATTTTCAACTGGTGATTGGGTCACTGGAAATTTAACCGTGGACCAGCTGCTTAGCTTCGGGGCTTTGCCTGATGCAATGCCGTTGGGTCAGAATACTACTCTTGAATGGACAACCGATCACACCTGGCAAGGATTCCGATTAAACCTGCCAGGAAACAACTTCTACAACTTTACAGCATATGGCAGTCTCAACTGGAGTACAACCTCTGGATGGGGCGGTGATGCTACCTTCTATCCCTTAGATGGAGTAGTACTCATTGACCTCAATTATGGTGAATACTACCCCTACAACTCTTGGCATCCCATCTATAATGTCCCAGCAGGACCTGATGAAAATGACACAGTCTGGGGACCAGATCTCGAGTATGAAGTGCTAGTTGGTGGAACTTATTATTTACTCGCACTAAGTGACAATTTTGAGTTCCTAAATGACTCTATGACAGCCTTCACCTTGAATGTAGTTCCAATACCCACCACACCACTCGTTCCAGGAACCCCCTTACCACTCAATTTCAATACAACCCCGAATGATCTTGATACCTATGTCGCAGTGACCATCCCTGAAGGGCATTATTTCAACGCATACTTTAGTAATCCTTCGGGTATCAATTGGACCATAAATACCTTCGATGCATGGTCGGGTGGTTATACTGGACCTTCCTTTGAAATCTACGAAGAGCCTAGTACGAATTATACCCTACAGGACAATCTTGAACGTGGATACGCTACCGCTCAAGGGATGGGATTCCCCTCACCTTCAGTGATGGGTAATTCGTATCTGGAAATGTGGGTGTGTACGGCCACATATACTTCCTATACTAATGGATCAATTACCGGGGCTATACCTCCACTTGGACCAGGAATTTACAGCCGATTTAACACCTTCTATATGCATGTGCAAGCGAATTCAATTGGTGACCCACACAGCGAGACTTTCAGTATTGTAGCGCATCTCGATTTAACTCCCTTCCCAGAGTTGACTGGTCTTGGACTCAATGTTGACTTCAATACCACTGTTGGACCCTTCTATCATTGCTTCACTCTACCACAAGCCAGTGGAGCCATCTACTCGGTTAGTGCCACTCCAGATGAATACACTACAAGTGGCAATATTGGTATCGAAGATTATCTACAGTCTGAGTCATACCGTGACTGGCAATACTTCAGCATAATCGGATTACCACTCGGCTTTGCCGATCCACCATCAGGCTCGGGATACTCATTAAATACCAATGATACCGCCAGCTTGACTTATGTTGCCGTCCGTGATAGCATCAATTACATGTGGGTTTTAGGGCCTGGAATGGTTGGTGGGGATATGACAAGTGCAAATGTCAGTCTCACCATAACACCGGTCACGCCTTATGCCCTTGGCACAGTAACTACAGCAGCCCTGGAACTTGAAGAGTTTGCTACGTACTCCTTCAATGTCGTTGCAGGTAACACCTATGTGCTTACTATGGAACTGATTCCTGGTGGCAACACGGTGTATGGTTATTTCATGACCACCACCGGAGACAATCCGTTTATCATCGGTCATCTCTTCAGTAGCATCATCGGAGTTAGCACCTCACTTCCGTTCAGCATGATCTACCAGGATACCTTCACAGCCCGATATACAGGCCGTGTCAGCTTTGCCCTTGTTGGTGAGGGCACCGTCAATGTCATCATTGGTGTAGCAGAAGCACCATTGTCTCCCTTGATGATCGGGGCCTTTATCGGCGTTGCTGTCATCATGCTCATAGTCGGGACCCTGGTTGGCTACCTCATCTGGAAACGACGAGTTTTCAACCGCACAGGATAAGTACTATCCCAACTTGGGGGTGAATACAATGGATTTCACCCCCACTCCGCTTTCTTTTAATCAATGGATTTTATCGAATTGAAATTATTTAAGCATCCTACTAGCAGATGGGTAGGCTATGTCCCTCAAAGAACCAGATTATGAAGCTGTATGGCGAAACAGTAACCTCGGGTGGGTCGGACTTTTCTACCTCGCCCAAGGAATCGCCTTTGGCGCACTGGTCTTTCTCCCAGCGTACTTACGGTATCTTGGACTCAGTGACTTCGATAGTATCCTTTGGCAATCCATCATATTACTCCCATGGTATCTAAAAATCATCTTCGGTATCCTATCAGACAATTTACCCTTAAAGAGCTGGGGGCGCCGCAAACCCTACATCTTCATCGCCGCCGCCTTTGGACTAATCGGGTGGCTAAGCATTCCCTTCATTGGTGCAACCTTTGGATTCGGAATACTTCTCGTTATCGTAGGCCTTTTAGCTTCAACCGGCGCAGCTATGAGTGATGCTGTCATCGATGCCATGGCCGTTGATGTCACGCCCCCACGCAAACGCGGTAGTATACAAGGTGTATCCTGGGGCTTTCGAGGTCTGGGACTTGGACTTGCTGCGGTTGGTATGGGATTACTATCATTTGCCGATCTATGGGCTTGGGTTTTTCTGATACCGGGGGTACTCCTCGCACTCTTCACGTTCCTGACACTCATCATCAAGGAAAATCCGCTTCCCCCAGACTTCTCTGCAGTGCCCTTTTCAACCTACAAAGAAGTCTTCTCAACTCGAAATGTCCAAATATGTCTCCTCTTCCAAGTTTTGGCCGGCATTGCAATCGCGATTGTCCCAATTCTTCAAACCCTTCTTGAACAAGGCTTAGGCTTCGATCTCATCACTGTCGGAATCATATTCATGATCTTCGCCATTGGCTGGTTCCTCGGAGCCATCATCATCGGAGTATTAGGCGACACAGTTTCACTTCGAACCATGCTACCAGTTGCAACAGCCCTGTACATTATCTCAGTCATCTCAGCACTTATCCTTGCCCCTTACTTATTCACTATGACTATCGCAGCAGGCTTCTTCTTCCTGGTCGGACTCGCCAATGGAGGATATGAAGCGACATACATGCGAATTGGCATGGACAATTCTCCCAGCATCCTCGGCGGTACAATGATGAATCTGTACAACAGCCTATCCAACATCGGGCAACTCGGAATTGGCGCGATCATCATCGCCTTCATGGCCATCTACGTCTTTGGCGGAAACTACATTCTCGGTCTGCAAATCACTATCCTCTTCTTCATCTTAGCGCTAATCGCTAGCTGGTACCTCATCAAGAAACCCAAAGAAGAATAAGAAGACGGATATCGACTCTGGACAATTGTCTGAAGAGCATATTGGACAATTGTCTCCCTCTTTTTCTTTTCACGGCTGCATTATTTCATTCAGTGGTATCCAGTGTTTATGAATCAAATATATGCAAATGAACGCTGAGAGGAACATCACAATATCAGCATAGATGCCAAATCCAAGAGACGGCATGAAGCCAAAAAATCCCTGTATTGTTGGTATGAGAAGCAAAATAGGTAGGATTCGTCTATCAGCCCATAGAAAGAGACCTACTGTGAAGATAACAACTGGAGCGGGTGCAGTTCCAAAGACAGGATATAATGGAAAGGGGTAACCAGTTACAAAACCTACATACCAATAAAAGCCGATTGCGAATATGATGAGAAGTAATCCAGTAATGCCTAAGAGGTTTGGTTCGAACTTAAAATGCAGGGATTTATGATACACACCATAATACAAGAACAAGACGCCTTGGAGAGTGAAGATCACCCCGTAGAAATAACCAAATCCCGGAATGGAACCAGCCGTGGGCATAAAGGTTATCAGGATCCAGAATCCGCACCAAAGAAAACCATACACAATCCCGACCCAAAGCCAGAGACATGCAAGAATGCCTGAAATGAGTTGATCTGAATAAGAAGACTTCTTTAGAGCGAAGAGAACCGCGATAATACCAAGAATAGTCGTTAGAATGATTATTACCCAAAATGTCGTGTTATATAATCCCATTGACAAAAAGAAGAAGAAAGCATTACTCATTTCATGTTCTCATAGGATGTTCAGATATTTCTTAATTGTGACTTAAACCCTTTATATTTCATGACACGACTATTCCTGAGTTAATATTTACCATTATCATCATCTGATGGATTCCTGTTGAATCTCCACTAAATCTGATATGGGTGATTTGGATGGGTATAGTTGATAGTCTTCGACAGTTACCCTCAGCGGCTTGGCAAGCAATAAAAGACTACTTTGCTGGATTACGGCTGTTCTTCAATCGAGAAAATTGGAGTCATAGCATTACTTTCATCATCACTTTGAGTTTGTTCCTCATCCTTGCGTTAGTACAACGACCTCTGCGGTTCATCCTGTGGGATCCCATAACTGGAGTACATCCAGGGGTAGTGAATTCTGTGAGGGTTATGGTGTTCGCTGGCTGTGGAGCATTCATCGGATTTCTCCTTTTAGGTTTTCTAGCAGTCTTTGGGAAAGGCCAACAACTGCTATTCCAATCCCGATTCCGACACGCTATTTCTCCACTAGTGATTGTGAGTAGTGCCTTATTCTTCATCCTTCTTCTCCCACCTTTACTCATTCGCTTTCCGAATGCCATGAATATCATGTTTGGCCCTAATGGACTCTTTTTCACCATCTTCACATGGTCGTGGATAATCATCATCTTTCTTCAGGTCATTCTACTAGGCTATACCCTTGTCAAGAGCACAAAATGGCTTGCTGAATATACAGGGATTCCCGCAAATCACCCACCTAAATGGAAATATGGACTTACTCTGTTACCACTTCTCATTCTTATCCCAATCCTCATTTTCGTCTGGTTTCCGTTGATATTTACATTCATGGTGAATGGCTTTCGACCGGGTGATAATCCACCAAGCATACCCCTCCCCGACTTCGTTCTTTGGCTCCTTAGCTTTGCCCCTGGAGAATTCCTTGTTTACTTGCTTCTGATATCCCCGGTAGTGATAATCGTTGCTACCATTGTGTTATGGCGGCGATTCCCCAGTGTAAGTATTGCGGTGGCCAGTTTTGGGCTGCTCTATCCAGCCTTGGTGTACTATTATCGGTTTAGAGTCATCCAATATTTCATCAACTGGTCGTTCCTCCCTGAAACCGGGTTCATCTCACCCCTCCCAAATGATGGCATTTTTCAAATCCTTTTGTTGATTCTAACCTTTGTTTTGGTGTTATTGGGGGCAGCAAAGATTCAGCGAAACGTATCACCTAATCCCTTTGGATTATTCGCCATAATGGTTGGAACTGTGGTATTTGTCCTCTTCTGGGTAATCATACCGGACTATGCAATTGGGTTCGGCGTTGAATACTTTGGCATGATTGGTTCTGCGCTATCAGCATTCCTGGCGCTAATCGTGTTTGTAGTCCTCCCAATCATTTATGTCACCTATCGCATCCGTAAAGACTCTGATAGACTTTCAATTGCAAAAGAAAAGGTAACTGAAAATCTAGAGGTAGAGCAGCTGCCAAATGAGGCTGAGCAGTCTTTTAGCGTCTAAACAAGCAGGAAGCCACGAAGATGACAATCATAACAGAACTTCAGCAAATCGAACAACAACTCGACCAAGAAGGTGACACAACACAGGTACGAAAAGCCTTCTGGCGCATCGTAGGGAAAATCAAACGAATGGACTCGGCTGTGGTTGACGATGAAGTCGTTGAGAAAGCGACTGCGATTCGAAACCGCCTATTCAAACAAGACATTGTAATAAGCGTCGGAAAAGGAGTGGTCGTTTACTTTATGGTTTTTCTATTGTCTTTCCTCGGCTATATCTGGGTCCTGCTTTTTCTGGAATCAACACTTGCGTTATTCATCATTTTACCTCCACTTTTTGTCCAAATCATCTTGAACATCAGCCTCATTCTGATCTGTATTTGTATTGCTTATGGTGCATACCCTATGGGTCGCTACCTGGGTGGAGTCATGGCTCGAGTCAAATTCGATGGAATGTACCGATATTCACCGGGAGAACTGGGATTGAAAATCGAATACACCAGTTACCTACGCACGACCCCAAGTCGCCGCAAATGGGTCTTTGGTTTTCCCATCATTTGGGTCTTTGGCATCCTCATCAGCCTACTCCTCACTACATGGTTGTTGAATCCCGCGGGTATTTGGGCTCCAATCTTCATCATAATCTTTTTCGGCATATTCTATGTCATAATATATCGGATGAAAACTGGTGAAATTTACCGGTTTGTGCGTGAGCTCCGAATCGCCCGCGAAGTGAAACACAACCCCTAAATTTTGTGCCTGAATACAAAATCGCTGTTTTTTCTGTGATTGCCTCCTCATAAAATGATTCAAAATGAAAAAAAACTGAGCAAGATTTGCTGGTGTGTAAAAGAATTTAGGCAAGTTTTGTTTTGAAGTTTTCTAAAAGGTGCAGGTATAATGAGTTCTGATGCTGATTTTGAGGCACTGAAAGATGAAATGTTTGAACGATTTTACGATTTGCTACCAGAGGTAGCAAGCATGTTGGGGCTGCATGATCCCTATGATCATCTCCTATCAAAAGGGGATCTGAGCCGAGATCTCGAAATTGAGAAGCTGCTTGAAGAAGCTGTCAAGCGAATGAAGAGCATCGTCGATTTTGAAACACTTAATGATGCAAACAAGATTGATTGGCAAATCCTTGAGAGGACTTTGGATATTTGGAAATTCAATCTCCACGAACTTGAAGTAAACACGTTGAATCCTGATGCCTTTGATCTTATTGGAATGGCTTTGTTTCTTTTGATTTCCAGAGATTATGCCCCTCTTGAGGAAAGGATGAAGGCAGTTATTTCACGTATGAAGGAAATTCCACGCTTCCTGAAGGAATTTCATACACGTTTTGCGAACTCCAAACCCGTTAAGCTCTGGACAGAAATCGCCATAGAATCCGCCCAAGGGATTCCAGGCCTCTTTCAGTTCATCACGATCCTTGGAAAAGGGCAAATTTCTGATGAACTTCAGGCAAGTTTGGAAGAAACTGTGATCACATTAGACGAACCACTAAAAGAACATATGGTCTGGCTTAATCAGCTACTATCGAACACTACAGAAGAATGGGCGATGGGCAGAGAAAAGTTTGACCGTTTAATTCAATATCGTGGACTTGGTTTGACCACAGATGAGATTCTACAATATGGTATCGAAGCTCTCAAAGACCTTAAAGATGAAAGGCGAAAAACAGCTGCTCAAATTGATGAGAATAAAAGTGTAGAAGAGATTATGGCTACTATTGAGAAAGATGTCCCAGATACCTTCGAAGATGTTTTAGCCGCGACGCGAACTGCTGTGCAAGAGGCAAAAAAATTCATTCTTGCCCATGAATTGGCTACTATCTATGAAGAAGATGTGCTCTACGTTCAGGAGACGCCCCCCTTCATGGCGCCTTTAATTCCATTCGCAGCCTTGATGCCTCCCTCTCGGTTTGATGATAAGAAAATCGGAGTATATGTTGTTACTCGACCTAAGGATATTACAAACCTTGGGAAGCAACTGAATAACCCAAACACCCGGAACGTCGCTGTCCATGAAGGATACCCTGGGCACTTTTTACAACTTTCCGCTTCGAATAGAGGATCCCTTGTTCCTCTCATTGGTTTGATGGCAGCTCAACTAGGAACTGAAACAGTAGAAGGATGGGCGCACTACTGTGAACAAATGATGATGGAGAAAGGGTTTGTGACCAGCCTTGAGTCCAAAATGGTCATGCTCACTGGAGTAATTTGGCGGGCAGTCAGAATTATTGTAGACATTAAGCTGGCTCGCGGCGAAATGGGTTTAGATGAAGCTGTGGATATGCTCGTAAAGGAAACTGGTATGACAAAGGAAGGAGCCATTGCGGAAGTAAACTGGTATACTCTCTCAGCTGGTTACCCTTTGTCCTATCTATTAGGGAAGCATCTGATTCTCCAGCTCCGTGATGAAATCAGGCAAAAAATGGGTGACTCGTATACAGACAAATTCTTTCATGACACCATCACCCACAATGGCAATCTACCTATTACTTTCCTGAGAAAAGTATTCGATCAAAAGCTCGCATCCTAATCAGGCTACCGGATACCCGGAACTAACCGGGTCCTTACCTGCTCAGTATAGGCTTTGTAATCTCTGAGTTCAGTTTGCAGTGCTTGGTCTTCCTTTGCAGTTCGATACACGAATACAATGGCCATTAAGATCCCTAAGAAGAACGCCCACCAAGAACCAAGCAAGAGCGGTGTACCAAGATAGAAAAGGAGCTGACCTAAGTACCCAGGATGTCGGACACGCCGATAGGGACCGTCGGTTACCAGTAAATGGCCTTCCTGAATGGTTGACGAAGGAGAAAAGGACCGCCCTAGCGTCGATTGAACCCACCATAAGAAAGGCAGGGAAAAAAGCCCTAAGATTACGCCAATCCATCGAAGCCATTCAGGAAACGGAAGGCTCAACCATGAAAATTGTGGTGTGAAAAAGATGTAGAGAACGACTGCCGCAATCATGAACACAGCTTGCAGCATCAGTATAGCAAAGCTGAGTTGACCTTCATGTTCAACAGCCGCTCTCAAACGATCACGTAAAGGTTTTTCCCGATCCGGAGATTGACGGCCATAGTACCCACGAACAATCATACCAACGATGAAGATAACCAAAAAGAAGACAAGGAAGAGCAGATGACCGTTCATTGTTTCTAACCTTGAATAGTTCAGGGAGATCCATTCCTCTTTATACCTATTGGTCATTTTATTGACTGACTGGTCAGTTACCTTTTTATACGAGAAGTATATTTTAAGAGAGCCATACGGTGAAAATGATGCCACGCGTGCTCCAAGATTATAAAATCCGTGCCAAGAAACGGATCATTGAAGCGGCGATTACGGTCTTTGCCAAGAAGGGCTACCACCGGGCGAAGATGACCGACATCGCCAAAGAAGTCGGGGTGAGTAAGGGCACCTTGTATCAATATTTCAAGAGCAAAGAAGACCTATTTGAAGCTGTGGTCCAAATTCCCTTCGAAAAGATCGAAGAAGAACCACTTGCTGAACTCTTAGAATCGGGGAATCTATTGGACATTTCCTCGAACAGCTTCTACGATAAGCTCTGGAGTACACCATTGTTTTTCTCTGAGCCTAGCTGGCCGCCTAGTCTCATGTTTGAAATTGTCTCCGAAGCGTCACGGAAACCTAAACTAGCTAATTCCCTTCAAAGAATGTATGATGATGCCCTCAAGTACTTGACAACTTTTTTTGAAGACCAAAAAGAAAAAGGAATCATTCGGCGCGATGTCAACACCCACAATTTAGCTCTCGGTTTAATTGCATTACAGGATGGATTGCAAGGTTACGAGCTCTTTGGGATGGATCGGTCTGAAACGGAGAAGGCTTGGTCTGAGATTTCAAACACTCTGTTGACAAGTGTTATTACAAATGAGAAAGAAATGAGAAAATACAGGGAGAGCAAGTAACCAAGGGTACGTGATGCGGTTGTCGATCAAAGATGATTAGTCAAGTTCTTGAATGAGCTGATCAAAGAAGGCATTAATAGCATCCGGTTCTAAATGAGGCATGACCACCATTCTAATCGTCGGTGGTATTGGGGAGAGCGCCATTCGCCAACCCTTGTGCTCCATGGCACCAGCGATTTGTTGTAAGGGCTTTCCTTCAATTTGAATGCCTAGCAGATTCATGATTGGTTGAATTGGTACCCCTAGTTTTGGATGCTCGGCGATTCGGTTCATCGCTAACATTGTATTATTCATGCATATTTCGATAATATTCCGATACCCCTTGCGACCTAGGTGTTTCATAATCCCCCAAGTCGCGAGAATTGGTCCCGCTGGTCTTGTTCCAAGAAGAGAGCGTTGGTTTGCGCTTGATCCAAGTAGGTAGGGGACATTCATCGTAATCTTTTGTAATGGTTCTTGATTTCGAAAGAGGAGAAAACTTGCAGGAATGGGTGCAAGGCCCATTTTGTGTGGATCCATACTAATACTCGTCACACCCGGATTTTGGAAATCAAAGGAAGGACTGGGATAGCCAAGTGCCTTGAGGAAGGGCAGAACAAATCCACCAAAGGCGGCATCAACGTGTAAAGGGAGTTGATGCGTGTCTGCAATGGAAGCGATTTCAGGAATCGGGTCGACTTGCCCTAAGTACGTGGTTCCAGCAGTACAAAAGATCCCAATGGTATCTGAGGTGATGGCTTGCTCAATTTCTTCAGGGATGGCTCGATACTGATCATCGATTTTAGTTTTAAACAAGTTGAGTCCAAGAATCCAGGCTGCTTTTTCCACGGAAGAATGGATTGTCTCGGGGGCAATAATGGTGGGGCGTTGAATGCTACTAGAGCTAGTTTCGCGTGCGGCTAGCATCGCCAGGATATTCGATTCAGTCCCTCCTGAGGTACTAGTTCCATAAGGATGGTTAATTTGGAATAGATCTCCAATCATGTTGAGGGTTTCATGTTCGATTTGTTCGGAGCCTTGGAAGGTGTAATAGCGACCAGCATTTCGATCCATAGTATCCGAATAGATTTCAATACCTAACTTATGTGGAGTTGAGGACATCGAGGAAACAGGATATCCACTATCATATGTTGAATCCAGATTCAGTGTTTTTGACAGGAGTTCGAGTACTTGCTTTTTCGGTAATCCTTGCTCTGCGAACATAGGCGGCCCTCATGAAGGGATATACTTCGCCGTGTGTCCTATCACTACCTGTATAACTATTTTGGAAGACGGTCCGACCTGAGTAGAAACGTCATTCGAACAAGTAATAAAACTCAATCAAAGTTGAGTCGGGTGCTCTTCACATGAGATGGATTTACGTTCAACCTCTGTTGCATGTAGTCTTCAATCTTTTTTGCATCAAACACTTTGCACGAACATAAATCGAGGAATAATTCACGGTCACTGGGAAAGGTGTGTACCGCGATATGGGAATAATCGATAATTGCAAATCCAGTTAGCCCTGGATTGTGTGGTCTTCCCTCAACGATGACTGGACCGTGTAGAATTTCCATTTCGCTTAATTCTGCTACGTCTCGAATTAGAGTCTCAACAAATGAGCAGTCCATTAATTGCTCTTGGTCACAGCCCGTCACCTCGATTATCTGTTGGAATAGGTTTGTTGAGAAAGACATGAATCTAGCTCCTCATCTACCCAATAAAAATCCCTCACACAACCCAACCATTCAGAGAATTATAACCAATCTCAGGTCAAGAAATAAAAACCATAACTACGCATAACATCGCAGTGGATGGTGTTCAGGGCGTGGACGAAGAAGCATTTCGCCAGTTTCTGAAAAGGGGGGGTCGCAAGCCTCATGTGGTGGAGCGCATTCTCAGGCTAGTCCACAGCTATGAGGCGTACTTGCACAAGTATGCCGATGGGAAAACCCTTGACGACGCAGCCCCTGAGGATATTTCAACCTATGTTACTTGGTTCGAAGAAGACCAAGAAACCGCGGCGAAGGGTCAGCTGTGGGCGATCCACTATTACTACCGATACATAGGTAATAAGATAATGGCGAACCGAGTTGCAGAGCTCAGGAAAACCCTAACCCAAAAGACGCGAAAAGAGTTTCGATTACGAGATTTCAGAGGTGTCAACGTCGGGTATGTGGCAAAACTCGAAGCCGCAGGAATCCGTGATGTGCAACAGATGCGGACTAGGGGAGCAACTCCCTCACAAAGAGTGCAGCTCGCTAGCGAGCTTGACATCCCCGAAGAAGCAATCCTCGAATTGGTGAAACTATCCGACTTAGCCAGACTACCCGGCGTTAAAGGGATACGTGCACGGTTATACTACGATGCTGGTGTGGACACTTTAGAGAAAATGGCAAAATGGGATCCAGAAGGGCTTCGGTTGATGCTAATTGAGTTTGTAGAAAAGACCGGGTTTGATGGAATTGCCCCTCTTCCAAAAGAGGCGACAAATTCTGTAAAGATTGCCGGTGAGCTTCCTCGGGTCATCGAATTCTGATTTGATATCAAGCTATCTTAGCTTTGTGTTTTCGTCGCAGGAGTAAGACAGACGACAAAATGACAATTGTGGCGATAGTGCCCCCAATCGCTATTACTAGATAGAGAGTTACTGGAGGAGGTGGTGCAAAAAAGTCCGTAAGGGCGAGTTTTCTGTAGCGAAGATTACCATCTTCAGCGACTGCATGATAGAGAGTGAGTGATTCAGTGTATCCGGGAGCTCCCGGTTGTACGGCAGCTAATTCAACATCAAGGTTCATCGTTACAGCCATTGTATAGTCACGATCATACCACAGATAGATGTCTCGACTAACACAGTCGAATACGTTACTATACTTAGTTGCATAAAGCCCGTTTTGGTGAACTGCATCAAGGACGTCCCTGCACGCCTCCATTGTGAGAGCGGATTCTGACGAAATGGCCGTAAGCATGAGCATGGCAGTGCTGTATCGCCAGCAATCAAAGACATCACGAGTTGGATCGGCGACATTGATATTGGTTGATACCAGGCAGGTGTTGGTCTGAATGCGTGTAAAGGCAATTTCATTGTCATCACCGGGACCGACGACGACTGCATCACCCGTCGCATCAGCAAAGTGTAATTGATAGGGCATTGACGTTCCGATACGGTGAGTTTGATACCAGGATACAACTTCCTCGACAGTAGCACATTCCCAAAGCACCTGAGCCATCATCGCACAGTAAGGCGTATCCCTTTCAGGATGATCATGTATTGAATACTCGCTGAGGGCATTACCATCGATACATAATCCTTGGTCATTCATTCCACCTTGAGGATACCCATCAGCCGGATCACCATTGTCATCAAATCCAAAAAAGATAGCACCATAGGTAGTATGGCTTCCCGATGGTGTCCAGATCACCTGAGCGGGTATGAACCAAGCATAGATTCCCCAGAGCCGATAATCTTCATTATTCCCAAAGAAAACACGATTGCCAATTGTGGTAGTAAAAATTGTACATGAATCACCGATGGGAGGGGCTAGGTTGGAGTTCATCAAATTGATACTTTTTGTTGAATCAATACTAATTCCGGTTGAAATGAACCAAATGATAATGACAATAATTCCAACCTTTCCTATGAGAATACGTGAATCTGCGGATGGTGGCAAGAGTAGTCACTTTAGCATTAACCCACATGATTCGTAATTTTAATCTTATGGATATCGGGGGAGCTCGCAAGACCTACCTCATTTATATGAGTTTCAAAAAATAGGTTCGACCGATCATACAAAGGTGTTTACTATGGATCTGAAAGATCAAACAGTAGCAGTGATTGCTATCATCCTTGGTGTCATCCTACTATTCATCGGCGCTTGGGCTTGGAACAATTTACCACAGCCCACAGCATTCAACCTTGGGCTTGGCATAATCGCTATTGGGATAATGGTTCTCATCGGCGGAATTGTGATTGCCATCACATCCGGTGGACGCAAGGCACCGAAGAAGGTAGAAGTTACTGCAGGTCCCGAGGAATTTATTCCCGAAGTCCTGCTCCCACAACCAGGTAAGAAACAGCTCCCCGTCAGCACCGTTGAAGGAATCGGCAAGAAGTATCAAGACGAACTTGAAAAGGGTAACATCAAGTGGGTTGAAGATCTTGCTCTATCAAAACCAGAAACTGTATCGGAGTTAACTGGTGTCAACAACAAGACTGCGCAGAAGTGGATTGCGATGGCCCGTTTGACCTGGCTGAATGATGTGTCCAACGAAGATGCGGAATGCATCGTTCTGGGTGCCAATATCACCAGCATCGAAGAGTTGGCTGTAGCAGATATTGAAGACCTATACAATAAGGTTTCAACTGCTGAAAAATTTGGTCGAGTTCAAGTTCCCAAGGGCTACAAAATCACCAAAGATAAAGTTAAACTTTGGATTGAAAGCGCGAAAAAAGAAATGCCTGAATAGGTTTTCTTCGCAAGGAAGCTCATCAATCAGAGGAGCCATTTCATTCTTTTTCTCACACTGTGTTACGACGTTAAGGGCTTAGTAGCTTTAACACTCCAACATAGTGGTAAGAGATCTCCTTCTATATGCCATTCTCCATCTTGATTCCTTTCTGCAAATTGAACTGGTTTCCATGGTAAATTTGGAAATTCTTTGACTTCGGTGATTAAGAGACCTGCCTGGATCAAGGCATTGAGAACATCACTTACAGTATGAGCCCATTCATAACCCCTCGTATTGGTCAACTTTATGTCCGTATCAACATAGGTCCCGTCCGCATCATAACTAAGTGGCTCGTCTGAATACCAATATGAGTATTTGATCTTAAGCTCGCTAGGATGATCAATATCAAAGATCCAGAAAAACGGGTGACTATCCGCGATAAAGAAGGTTCCACCTGGTTTCAAATAGTGTGCAATTATCTGACCCCATGATTTGATGTCTGCAAGCCAGCAAAGGACCCCAAAACTAGTAAAAACAATGTCATATTCGCTTTGATGGACTTTGGGGAGATCGTAAATATTACTACAAATGAAACGGGTATCTGCCCCTACCCGTTGTGCAAGTTCGCGAGCAAACTCGATAGCTTTTTCACTAAAGTCTACACCGGTTGCTTTTGCACCTAAACGAGACCAACTGATGGTGTCAAGACCAAAATGACACTGCAAATGCAATAAACTCTTCCCAGATACAATACCAAGTGCATCCAATTCAACCTGATGTAGACTTGTTTTTCCAGCCAGAAAGCCTTCTAGATCATATTCTTCAGACTTCGCGTGAATTGCAACAAGTTCATTCCATCGGCGCTTATTCGCTTCATAGTATTCATCCATGAACTAACCAACCCTTGAGTCACATAATGTGATTTGAGTGACAGAAGAGGAGGTTAATTACTTTATGTTTCCAATGGCCCTGCTAAGGATTTGCAGGTGGTTTTCTAGCGATTTTGTTGGGCGCAAGATGATTGGCATAATCCGGACGATTCAGTGTTAAATGGAGTAGATTTTGATTTATTTGCTGGTTGAGACCCATCTAAATTCATCATTAAGTGCTTATGTCCATTTTATTCGTTCATGGCTCATGGCTCGAAGTTGCATGGTCAATTCACCCAGATGAAAGGTATTGTGCCGGATAAGGTATTGGTATTTCTCGAGTATTGAGGTAAACCAGTGGAACCCATCGTTGGCCAGCAATTCTTCATCAGTCATACCTTTCAATTTACGCTCCAAGTATTGGGCTATCTCGTTTAGGTAAATGAGAGTATCTCCTTTGATCACTTTTTTAGCAGCTTCCTCATGAGTAAGCGTTTCCCACCAGTTGATTGTTCCAAGCCTAGCACCCCATTGCATCCCATTAGGAGCATCCCGAGAATAGAATTCAGCCGTTTCAACCATATGATACACACGGAGTGAATAGAACCATTCATTATCGGTCTTGATACCTACAGCCCATTTCTTATCTGGGATTTGTTCAATGGCATTCCGAGTCATCGCCCACATAGCTCGGAATTGGCGACCGAGACTAAAGGCAATTTTACCTTTGAACTCCGTTTCTTCAAGCGTTGGCATATGCATCCCTGGAAGAAGCTATGAAATTTGAAGTCTTATAAATCTTGAAACCCAAAAGGGTTCAGGCGATATCCCCAATGTCCGCTAGACAGCACCTATTTGCCATTCTTGCCCTCCCTTTTATGGTCATCGTAATCATTCCCATTCTCCTCATGTTCTTATCAATGTGGTCAGGCTATCCCTGGTTATTCCTCTATCCCCTGAATCCTTTAACTCTCATACTAGGTGCCATTATCATTGCCATTGGCTTTCTAACTTTGTACAAGACTATCCGAGCCTTCGCCTATACCGGAAAAGGCACCCTCGCGCCATGGGCACCCACCCAACGTTTTGTCGTCGTTGGACTCTACTGCTATG
Organism: Candidatus Hermodarchaeota archaeon; assembly: GCA_016839365.1. GTDB lineage: Archaea > Asgardarchaeota > Hermodarchaeia > Hermodarchaeales > Hermodarchaeaceae > Hermodarchaeum. Next base: position 102,396 of record JAEOUH010000070.1, on the reverse strand, counting down.
TTCGCAATCCGATGATTTGGGGTGTATTGTTAACGCTTCTTGGCGAAGCGCTTATTTTTGGGGCCGCGCTTATCTTTGTCATGTTCTTAATTTTCTGGGTTTTGAATCATATCTGGTTTATCCGATGGGAAGAACCAAATCTGGAGAAACGATTCGGGAACGAGTATCGAGAATACAAGTTGAATGTTCCGCGATGGATTCCTCGATCCACACCATGGCGCCCACAGCCCACTACCTCAGATAAGTAGTAATGGAAGAGCATTACAACAGGTCAATAAAGACTAAAGGCGAAAGAGAACAGCATTTGCGAACATCTGTTTTTGATGGCTTTAGATTTGGTTTCAAACCCAGCCCGGTCACAGTGGCAACAACACTCCGAGCCCTTGTTGATTTTGTGTTCACTGCACAGGAGACGCTCGGTGTGGTGACAGTATTGGCAGGGGCGCAAGCGTTTAATAGTATATTTATAGAATATATAGATTAAATAGAATTACTTCTTATAAAGACACGGGTTGGTTTTGTCACGTATACAAAAGCCTGGAACTACCACCCCAACCCAATATTTCAGGAAAGAATTGTCACTTCACAGAAATTAAACTGGTTCATTTGGGCTTATAGACTTCTTCTGTTTTCTGATATGCTTCGGTTGCCATCGCTCGTTTGTCAAGTTCCTTGTAGGCTTGGGCAGGAGCCTCAGCGGGGAGAGGTAATTCAGGAATGCCTACCACTGGAGCCTCAGGGATTTCCGGAACCTCATCAGTAACTTCTCCAAGAAGCTCGTCGATGGATTCATCCTTGGGAATCGGGTGTTTGAATCCTCTGTGAATGAGAAAAGCCCCAATTAAAGCTACGGCAGCAGCAATCGCAAATACTCCAGGAAATCCAACGAACGGTAAGAGCTGACTAATTATGAAGATTAGAGGGATTGAGAGTAGAAATGCGATAGTCGGGCGAAGGCTATACATACAATTGCGAATGCGGTTGGGAAAAACATCCAACATTACACGCCCGCTCAGCACTTCAGTCATTCGACCGATAAAGTCAGCAGAAACGAAAAGCACCCAAATCAGAATCACTGGAAGAATCGATACGAACGGTAAGGTCATGAAGGGAATGGCAGTAAACGGAATGAAGACCGTAATGAATTCAGTCACAGCAAATGGTGGTGGAAAAACTGCGGTTATCAATACGAGCCCAAAACAAAAGGCAACTCCCATAAACTGAATAAACCGAAGCCTAGGAATCCACTTCACCGGATCCATCCGCTGCGAAACAACACCTGACCTCTCCTGTGCGACGATCATTGGTGCAAACATCGAGGTGCGGAATGCGGACACAGCAATATCACTAAGTAAATAGGAGAAATAGAGGGGGAACAGCAGGATTTCCCACCATACGATACCAATGGCCCACATGAGCATTTCACCTGCCATGGTGAAAGTTACGAATTTTGAAGATCCCATGAACTGGATGCCATCTTTAAGGAGGCGACCGTATTCACGGAATCCAGATCGCTGCTCTGCCTGTTTTCGGGCACCGGGGAGATCACGAATAAAGATGAAAGCCATAATGGCAAGTAAGATGAAAACGACGCCTTGGACTTGGAACACCCATCCCCGACCGAAGATGAAAGCAAGGATGCTACCTGGGATCAAGACAAGGGTTGAGATGAATTGAAACACCGTTCCTGCGCGGGCCCAGAAGACACCATATTGTTTGCGATCTTTGTCTTTTGGCATGGCAACACGATAGTTATTATCGAACCAAGCAGGCATAGCACCGCTTTCTTGTGAAGACCCTAAGCCCATAAGGACGTAGATAAGGACGAAGATGTAAAACGGTACAAATACCACTGAGACAGCGTAGGCAGTAAGAAAGAAGGCTATACTATAGCAGATTAAGGCCGATGCGATGATCCAACGTTGGCCTATCCAATCGCCAATACCTCCGGTGGGATAATCTAACACGACTTGGACCACGATACGGATGATTACGAGGAGCCCGACCATCGCCATACCGACAAGGAAGTCACCGCCTCCTAATAGCGTAGCAATAGAGATCATCCAGAAGGTGGTTGAGAGTTGAAATGCGATGGACCATGCAGAGCCGAGTGACATCACCACTAGGGCGATGCGGTTAGCTTGGGGGGAATCCTCTTTGAATCCAAACATTCGGCTCAGGATACTCATGTTTATCCACGTTCGGTTGTGTTGGTGCGCTGATGTTCCCAGGTGCCTGAGCCTATTAAAGGGGGACTCACTTCATGAGGTCACCGATTGTGACTAATTGAGTGCTGCTTGGTTCTTCCCCCGTTGGTGTTCGATGGTTCAGGTCACTTAAAGTGGGTGCATCGAACGACTTTATTTTTCTCAGTGAGTGAGAACATGCTCTTGAAGTATGATATAAAGCTTTCCGTTGGGAAGAAGTATTATAAGCTGCCTAGAAAACTGAACCTCCATTCAATATAACGAGACACAGACTCTTTGATAGATGAAAGGTTGATGTCATCGATGATTTCAGAACAGGACTGTGCACAGCAAGTACGAAAAGTGGGAAACCAAGTTGGATTGCTCTTCTATCATTTTGCCAAGACTTTGATCGATGAACTTGGTGACGCAAAGGGTAAAGAGTTAATTCAGAAGGCTGTTGAAAGTTATGGGACGGAAAGGGGAAAAGCGATCCATGAAAGGGTCAAAAAGGCGGGTCTCGAGTTAACGATGGAGAATTTCTCCAAGTTCAATGATTTACCTAAAAGTGGTTGGGAATACAGTGATGAAGGGACCATTTACTGTTGTTATGCCGAAGCGTGGATGGAGCGTGGGGTTGAGGATATTGGTCGGCTATACTGTGAAGTGGACTTTGCCCTTTTGAAAGCGTACAATCCAAAGATGCGTTTGATTCGTATGGCCAGCCTTCTTGACGGTGACCCCTGCTGTAAAGGCAAAATAGAATTTGTAGAAGGAGGCGATATGGTATGAGACGTGAACACCGAGTGATTGGAATCAGCGGGAGCCCCCGCTCGAATGGCAATACGGAAACCCTGGTGAATGAGATACTTGCTGGAGCGAATGAGGCTGGTGCTTCAACATCACTAGTAGTCCTTCATGACCTTGATATCCGTCCCTGTAAGGGGTGCTTCGCCTGCTCCAAGGTGGGAAAATGCATCCAAGACGATGACATGAATGAACTGGCAGCAACAATGCAGCAAAGCCTAGGGTGGGTGTTGGGAACACCCATCTATTGGTGGGGACCCTCGGCCCAGTTCAAAGCGTTTCTTGATCGTTGGGTGAGCATTAGCCGTGCAATCTTTCGAAACAGGAAGGTTGTGTTGGCGATTCCTATGGGTGGTGGCTCGGAACGGTATGCAAGGCACACTGTGGCCATGTTCGAGGATGTGTTCAGTTACTTGAATATGGACCACCTTGCCACGGTTCTTGCGCCTGGGTCAGATGACCGCTCAGCGGTGAGCAGCTCATCAAGCATCTTAGCAAAGGCTCGCCAGGTGGGTAAAGAGCTCGCAGAGAAGCTTTGAATCCACTCGACAAAGGATTCATTTCTTGTCCATAGGTTGAGTGTGTACGTGAGGTCTTTCACCACGATATTTTTATTGTGAGATTTGACCCATCTAGATTATGGAGGACTAATGGGATGGTGATTAATTTTGACCATCGTATTTGAGCTGGGCTGTGATTACAACGAGTTTTGCCGATATTACGAGTCGGTCCTAGAGAATGAGGAAGGCAGGGAAAATGGATTGATGTATTTCAAACAGAATCCCGAACAGCTAATCATCTGGCGGGAGGATGATGAGATTGTGGGGCATACCATTTGGCATCATTGTTCAACCGACGAACATCAACCAGGCAACCCACGAGATGCTGCTGATCGAGCAATGTTGCGAGAGTTATTTGGTGGGAAGATGGACATAATAGAGCTTCATGAAGTTTGGCTCAAAAAAGAACATCGGGGCAAAGGGTATGGTGCCCAATTCTTCGCTTACTTCGAAGAGCTCATGCGAGGAAAACAACAAACCGAAATCACATATTACGCTTACAATCCAGCAGCTTTAGCCATCTGTCGAAAACGAGGCTACAAATTAGGTGGTTACATGTACATGTCTGGATTCGAAGGCAAAATAGAGAAGACGTATGTAATTCGAATATCATTGTAGATGACTAGTGATTGCAGTGGATGGCATCGGTTTCAGGAGTTGCTACAAAAAAGCCAGTGTGCTGAAATCTTCGAAGTAGATGTTCAGTATTTTTAGAACTAATATTCAATTTTTCCGAAACAAATAAAAAGGACTTCAGCACCTTCCCCACTCGCTGGGATCTTCTCATGAACGATACTGATACAGAAACCGCATGGAACGTGACTGGAAAACTCGGAAAAGACCTGGCCGTTGTGCTGGGAGCCCTCGCAAACCAGAAGCGGTTACAAGTTTTGTCCGCCTTGCTGATTCGTCCTCGACTGTTCGGCGATCTGCGGACACTCACGGGATTAGGAAAAACCGCATTATCCCATCATCTGGGATTACTGGTGAAGGCTGATGTGATTAAGCAAACTGGGCGAGGGCAATATGAAATAACCCCCGATGGCCAGGCATTTCTCACCGTCATTAGTTCTTCGTATCTGGAATCTAGTCGATACGAACAGCTACAATCGACAAGGACGAAGCGGTATATCGAGAAGATCTATGCACTACGTAAGGAGAAGGAGATTGAAGATTTGTTTGTACAAGTAGTGGAGCTTGAACCCATGCGCGTGGCGAGCTTTCGAGCCTTTAGTGCATCACCCGAGATTGATGCCTGGAAAAAAATGCGAGCATGGGCACAGCCTCAAGGATTGTTGGACGATTACAATAAATACCCCGTCTTCGGATTCAACAACCCGAACCCCTCTCCAGGACAGAAGGAGTACGGTTACGAGTTCTGGATTCGGATGGGATCTCTTTTCAAGGGTGAAGGGGAAATCGAAGCTAGAGACTATGAGGGCGGCTTATTCGCTGTTACGACGTGTAAGCCTTGGGAAGAAATGCAATCAGATTATGGCAAGAAGCATGGGTTTCTGGAATCCTGGAAGAAACTCGTGGACTGGGTTATTCTGAGCGAGAAATACGAGATGGATACTTCGCGACAAGAACTTGAGAAACCGCATGATCAGGATGTCCCCTTTGAGCAGCTGGTGTTGGATCTGTATCAGCCCATTAAGGAGATTCAGTAGTCTTCTCCCTATATGTAAAAGGAATGTGAAAAAAATGGATGAAAAAGATATTCGGATAGTAACACTTCCCCCAATGCGTGTAGCCAGTGTAGTTGTGATTAGCGAAACACCCGAAATGGACGCTTGGGCAAGAATGAGAGCTTGGGCGGATGAAAAGGGTTTGCTGGGTAATTTAGATAAGCACCCTATCTTTGGATTTAATGAACCGCCTCCACAACCAGGCAAACGCGAATATGGCTACATGTTCTGGATTCGTGTAGGTGATGATATCGAATCAGACGACGTGGTTGAGGTAAAGGAAGTTGATGGCGGCGAGTATGCCGTAACGACTTGTGTGTTGAAAGAAGAATTAGAATCAGAATTCTTTAGAGAACGAGGATTCCTGGAATCCTGGTGGCGCCTAGAAGAATGGGCAAAGGCGCATGGGTACAAATATCGAGGCCATCCAGGCCTTGAGAAACCTCATGACCCGGATGCAGGACCTGATATGGTTCTGGACTTTTACTACCCGATAGCAAAGTAGAGGACCTCAATGGAAAGAAAAGGAAGTTTGAAAGGAGTTGAAATTAGGATGGCGAAAATCGATTTGAAACAGCTACTGTTTCAAGAAGCGACAGAAGGCGATATTCCAGTGATGACAGAAGTGATGACACGAAGCTTTAATGACGATTCTCAGCGGTTCCGTGGCGAACCAGAAGGGGGTCCCGATGGCTACAACAATGGACAATTCTTCCGACAATGGATGAAAAAAGGGAAATGCTGGAAGATTCAGCTTGGCGATCGAGTAATCGGTGCTTTCTTGATCTTTGAGAATTATCCCGAAAAAGGTTCGAATGTATTAGGAACAATTTTTCTTGATCCGGAGTTTCAGAATCAAGGTATTGGGAGTTATGCCATGAATCACGTGCATCGAGCGTTTCCAGCGAAACGGTGGATTCTGGATACGCCGGAGTGGCATACGCGGAATCATCACTTCTACGAGAAGCTAGGGTATCGGAAGATCGGTGAGCAGGAAGAACCGCATGCAGGATTTACACTTCGTATTTACCAGAAGGATATGGCAGGGCTCGGTTCTGGTGGTGGGCGGACGTTCTTCCATTGCTTCGTGATTTAACAGATTCACTTTGTGATAACACTCCCTGATTATATAGAAGATCTTCGCAGTGGTCAGGGAGTCATTCCTTTTTTTCTAAGGTGGTATGATATGAGTGAAGTTGTATCAAAATGTGGGATGAATTGTGCGAAATGTCCCTGGTCGCCCATCACACGGAAGCACATTTCTGATGAAGAATTTCCCAAAATGCGAAAGGAAGCCAAAGCACTCTTGGGGTATTCTCCTACTGAGAAGCCCTGTTTATTGTGTTTGACACCGGACGATAAAATCAACAAAAAAGATGCGACTCACTGGCATGCCCGTTTTCGAAAAGGATGTCAGGTGCGAAAATGCGTGACGAATATGGGCATTAAGAACTGTGCTTATTGTTCTCGGTTTCCTTGTGACTTTGAACAAAGGCATGGAGGGACTTGGACCCGGGAGGTCTATGAGAACAGGCATGGTAGGCCCATCACTGATGAAGAGTATAGCAAATACATTGAGCCGTTTGAGGCGGTGGCTCGCTTACAACTGATTAGGAAGAAATTAAGTTCTGATGAGATTGTTGAAGCACCGACGGTTCCACTCTTGAAGGCGGAGGTTGTGGAGTTTCCTGATTCATTATCTGGTGTTCAAGCAGCTGATTTCAAGCAGCTGCATTCGGTGTTGAAAAGTGTGAAAGAATCTACTCTTGCAGATGTAGATGCAGATTTAGCAATTCAACAGGGACGGTTGCAAAATCGGGTCAAATACTTGTTCCGATTTCTATTAATTTTAGCCGTTCATGGTAAGTTGCAGGAGAAAAACGGGAAGGCTCTTGTTGTTGATCCTGAAACGTATAGGGATAACCGAGGAAGTGAAACCGCGTTAATGTCCGTGAGTACTCTGGAAAACGTTATTTTCCCTAATCTTGCCAAGGTAGGCATGGAAGCGGAGATTGTTAGGTTGGCTAATGATTGGAAAGTACCAACAGGATATCTTCGGATACGAGGTTGGCAGATGAAACTAATTTTCACTAAGAAGATTGGTGGATTAGCTACTCTGAAGGCATTGCAAAATTACGGAAAAGCCTTGGAGGAAAAGTTCGGAAAACGGGCATTCCGATACTTTTCTGACGTTGATATGAACATATTAGTCGGAAATTAATGAAGTGAGATTCCCTTGACTAAAGACATCTTGGGTATTTTTGCTACAGAGTATGAAAGCCCTGCAAAAGCTGAGGGGATCGTTTCCGCGATGAAGAACTGTCCGCATCTGGTGGTTGCGGGGACTTCGGGCAACATCGTCTCGATGAGCTTCATTGTGCCGGAATCACGCAGGTGGTGGTTTGAAGGACCCGCAGAAAATCCTGAACTACTGGGCGCTAAGACGATCGAGGTGGTCATCATTGAGAACATTTTTTATCCTGAAAAATTCGTGCTTCGACTTCCCGAAAAGAAACTCGCTTCTCCCCCCTGTGGATCCAATTGCAGTGAGTGCCCGATGCGCGAAAAATACGAGTGCCCTGGATGCCCCGCGCTTGTCTAACTTGGCTATTTCACTTCATCGCTAGTCGGAGTGCTGTAAGTGCCTTTTTTTCAGCCTCATATACTTCATGAAATCGAGCACCTAATTCTTCAAAGAGGGTGGTAAGTTCCCGTTGAGTGAGTGGGGATTCTTCGGAGAATTCGGTTCGAATCCCCTGAAGTTCCTTGCTGAGGGTATCAAGAGAGTTGGATTGGAAACTTCCATGGACTTTGAAAGTGTTTTGCCAGTTTAGGGCGGTTTGTCTAGCGTGTAGGAGTTCAGGGATGTCATCGTTGAGGGCTGTGGTGCCGATTTCGTCCCACATGATTCCGATATCGTAGAACTGGTGGGCGATCTGTTTGAGTTCAGGTTTCTTTAGGATGTCACTAGCCTCTTCCAAGAAATCTGCATATGAGGAGCGGAGCGCGCCGCCATCGCTGTTGTAGAAGGCGATTTGTGCATGGATTCGCGTGAGGGTATCAAAGAGCTGCCAGGGTTCATGGAAGAGAGACAGCCACCCACGTTTACTTTCGAAGTTGCGGATTTTTGTTGCTATAAGATGCCAGGCTTCGGTTCGATAATTTGCACCAGCAAAGATAGTTTTCTCATTGAGCAGGCTTTCGACGCAATCCTGGATTCCCAGTCGAATGGCTTTGGCAAGATCAGGTTTGGTTTTGGGAGGATTAACGGTGTAAGCGCGGTTTTTCCATGTTTTAACGATGTCGCGTGACTCAGCTAGCTGTTGAGTACTGAGGGTCAAGGGTTGGTTGCTGAAATCGGAGATGTATACTTTGTCTGCATCATCGTCTATGCCATACACGGTGGCTAGATGTCCAACAATCCAGGGGTACGGGAGTGAGTAATAGGGGAGAAAATTAACAAACTCGTCATACAGGAGTGGTGGGAAAAAATTAGGATTTTGTTCGTACTGAGTTTTTATGTCATGATGAGAGTAGATTCCTTGCCAGATAGAAAGGAGGACCATTATGGGTTTGCCAGCTTGGAGTGACTCGGTAAGAAAGTGATGAGCGGCATTTCGACTGGTTGAATATTTTGTTGTAAGTTGGACTCCAATCCGTTCTGCAGCTTTCGGTAAGAAGGTCTGTTCTTGCTTTTCAATGTAGTTTTTCAGATGATGGAATCGAATGGTGAGTTGATTGTAGGGTTGACGAGATGGGTTAGTACCTCTATAATCCGTGACATTGTATTCTGCACCGAGTCCGCCTCCAATACCCATGAGGAGGGCTTCGGTGAAAGGTTCACCCGAATGGGGTGCCTGTACTCCGTAGTGGTCTAGAATATTGCGGAGTGATCCGGCTAAATGTTCAGTCGCTCCAAATTGTGAGTAGCCATCGATGATCATGAGTTATGGCTCCGCTTTGGTGAGCATGACGTGGTGAAATCCTTCTCTGTCTGAGTCTTTACTAATTGTCCAGCCCGCTTGTTGTGTCGCCTCTTGAAATTGGTTACGGGTGGGGAGCCAGAGGCCGAACCAAGATCCAAAATACCCGAGTAACCGGAACCGAATGATTATTTCCCCTTTGAGACGTCCTGCCGCTAGAGTCTGCTTTTGATATGCAAGATGAAATGGATCATTGGTTTGTTCTACATTTGCAGAGGAGAGTATGATATTTGCATCTGGAGTTCCAAGTTGATGTAGGTTTTTAAGCATTCTGAGGGTGTTGGGTTGATTTCCTAGAATGCCGAAGTTGTTAAAAAGCAAAAGGAAAGTGTTGAAAGGCTGTTTAAATGAGGGTAAGTTAGCTGCTGAACCCAATACGACTTTCTTCAATCCACGCTTTTTGCAGACATAAATGGCTCCTTCTGAAATGTCAAAGCCAACAACATCCAGTCCCCTTTCTTGCAGGAAGAGCGCATGTCGTCCAGCTCCACAACCTATGTCGAGAACGGGCGATTCAGCTTGCTCAAGAAGGGCTTGTTCGTTTTCTGGCCAGTCTTCCTTCTTGGCGAAATATTTCAACGTGCTAGTGCATTGGATATAGCCATCTTCCCGTTCAATGAGATGGTAAACAGGTTCTTCGGATTTGAGTTGTTTCTTGAGTATCAACCCGAAGAGATCAGGAGTCTCAGTTTTTTCTAGCAACATTCTCTCACCTCACAGTCCTTAGTATGTTAGTAGTTTTTATGATTACTCAAACCAACATCCAAAGGAGAAGAATCCATAGATATGGTTGGATATGGATACGGTTGGAATTAAAAAAAACAAAAGTTAGAGGCTAGAAGGAAGCCTTCTAGTCCTCTGCCTGGAAGTGCCGAATTACTTGTTCTGCTTGTAGAGAGCTTCGATGAAAGGTCCGAAGCCTTTCTTCCGGCTTTCGAAGTCTTTCTTCTCTTCGCCGTATTGCTTGCATTGTTCACACTTGAAGAACCATTCCAGCTGCTTCTTGGGAGCATCGGGAATAGTGTGTTTGACTTGTATCTTGTCTTTGTAGTTACCGAATTTTTGGATACTCGCCCAGGGAATGAATCCTGCGAGTGCACCAGCAGCCATGGAAACAAAGGATACTTCAAAGAGCCCTGTCTTCGCTGCGTAGAAAGCGATGCCTTGATCAGTGATAGCGACGGAACCAGATTTCTTGTGTGCGCCCATACCTCGTTTGAGTACTTCAGCGCGAGTCGTGTAGAGGACGTTTGCCTCCGCTGGAATGAGTTTCTCATATCCAGGATCTAGTTGATCTAATGGTATGTAGTGATGTTCGGACATTGTGATATCCCCAAAGGGCACGAACCGATGATGCTATTTAAAACGTGAGTAAACAGAGTTTTGGGTAGTTTTAGTATTGAGTTTCGCTTAATGACCAAGTTTAGCCAATCGGAGGCTTTCCGTATTTAGCTTTGAATTTTTGATAAAGGAAGGGTTGATAGACTCGGTTTGGATCAAGTGGTCCAATCCTTTCTTTATCGGAGTAACTTGAGCATTCATAAAGAAACGTGGGTTTTCTTAGCCATTTCAGCCGTTCAATGTTCGCGGCGATTTGACTGCTTTGGTTAACCCAAATGATAATCGCTGAATCACAGGCCTCAATCATGTTGCGCTCGCGTTCAACAAGATTATCTCCGTATTTGATATCCGGCCAATCGCCAGCATTGTATCGGAGGCTGCGAGCATGTCCGACGATAACATCATGGTAACCTTGGCTATGAAGGTAATCTTGGTAAAGGCGGCAGGCCCCCGAGGCTTCACCGACAACGATTTGCATCTGTTCCTTAATAGCTGCATTGAGTAGCTGTTTTACTACTTTGGGGAGTTCAGAGTCTGTGTATGCTTTGCTTCCCATGAGGAGGAGTTTTTTTCCTTTGCCAAGTACAACTTCATCCAAATTGTGTCACCATTAATGGAGTTTGAGTTTTCATCAGATCGGTCGATTACTTTTATTATTGTCTCTGTTGAGTTTTATACGTTTAAGGAGACTTTCGTGAATTTGCAAAGACTAATAGAAGATTTCGATTTACGTTGGGACGATGTAGATGGACATCCATGTGAAGGGTGCCAGTGAGCACAACCTCAAGAATATTGATGTTCGATTCCGTGATGGACTTACTGTGGTCACTGGGGTCTCGGGTTCAGGCAAGACCTCCTTGGTGTTTGATACTTTGTACCATGAAGCAAATAGGCGCTTCTTGGATGTCTTCTTATATGGTCGGGGTGGTCAACGATTGGCCCCGGCGAATGTTGAGAAAATCACAGGTTTGGGACCTGCAATTGCTGTGGGTCAAAATCTGTTGAATCGAAACCCGGGATCGACCCTTGCAACTGCGTCGGGGTTGCACCCGTTTTTACGATTACTCTTTGCGAACTATGGAGTTCGTCATTGTCTGAAATGCAACGAACCGTTGTCAGTGTTGACCGAAGATGAACTGTTCGAACAATTAACAGCCTTGTCTAGGGAGGAGTCCCACAAACTCTTCGCACCGCTCTTAAAGGACGTCCAGGGAAGTCATAGGACCCTGCTTGCGACTCTGAGCAACGAATTTGAGAAAGAACGATTATTTGTTGATGGAAAAGAATGGCAAGGAAACGCATTATCTCCAATAGAGCCTCATTCCATCGACCTCTATCTCGGAGAAATTGATGCTAAAACCTCAACAAAGAAAATTCGACAACTTACACAACAGGCAACTGCGTTAGGCGCAGGAGCTATCCGCTCAACATCTAGGAAATCTAGCCTAACCCTGACAACGACACAGAATTGCACTGTGTGTGGAACAGGCTTTCGAGAGCTGCGTCCAACGCATTTCAATCAACCATGCCCCTATTGCAAAGGTACGGGCTGCGAGCGCTGTGATAGAACTGGGATGCATCCTCAAGCTGCAACAGTCCGCTGGGAAGGTATGCGAATACCAGAACTGCTCACGCTTTCTGTTGATGGAGCTCATAAACTGTTCAAGCGTGTGAAATTACCTTCGACGGCGAATCGATTACTTTACGAGATTCAGCGACGGCTCGATGCCTTGGAGCGAGTGGGACTCGGATATGTATCCTTGGACCGGTCATCTCCAACCTTATCACGAGGTGAATCGCAGCGGGTGAGGCTGGCTATTTCTTTGTCCAGTCGTCTGGAAGACGTTATACATGTACTAGATGAACCAACCATTGGTCAGCACCCAGCAGATATAGCCCGGTTTCTACCCGCTTTCCGTGAATTATCCGGACCTGTGATCTTTGTCGAACATGAACGAGTAGCAGCTGCATCAGCCGATTATGCAATTGACTTAGGTCCTGGGGCTGGAAAGAACGGTGGAGAAGTAATCTTTGAAGGCTCACCCAAACAGTTGTGGCTAGCGGATACCGTCACGGGACAGTATTTCAGTCTCCGAAATCGCGTTGTTACTCCTGAATCCCGTTCGCAACCAGAAAGTTTCATTACAGTCAAGAAGGCGCACCAACATAACCTGAAGAATATCGATGTGAAAATCCCATTGGGTCGCTTGACCGTAATATCTGGTGTATCGGGTTCAGGGAAAAGCACCCTGGTGGAGCATGTGCTTGTACCCTCCTTGGCTCAGAAGAAACCCATAGGGTGTGAAGAGATTGAAAGGGCAACGATTAAGCCTGTGTTAGTGGACCAAAGTCCCATTGGGCGTAACCCACGCTCCAATCCAGCAACCTATACGAAACTCGCAGATATTATCCGTGATCTCTTTGCCGAGGCTACAGGGCTATCAAAGTCACACTTCTCTTTCAATCGTCCCGAAGGTGCTTGCCCCCTTTGTAAAGGCATCGGGGCTTCTGAAGTGAAAATGCAATATCTCCCATCCATCTGGCTTCCCTGTGAGGAATGTAAGGGGCAACGCTTTAGCCGAGAAGTATTGTCAGCGCTGGTGGACTTTAATGGGGAACAACTCTCCATTGCTGATTTCTATGCCCTTCCGATTGCTGATACCGAGGAAATGTTGACAAAATCTCCACACTTGTCTGAATCGAAACGCGAAGCCGCTCAACGCATTCTCAAAGCGCTAACTGATGTGGGGCTGGGGTATCTGGAGTTGGGACAACCCTCACCAACCCTCTCAGGTGGTGAAGCTCAACGGGTGAAACTCACCAAGTTTTTGGGGCGAAGCCGGTTAACAAATCAGCTAATTATCCTTGATGAGCCTTCAACTGGACTCCATCCAAATGATCTTAATGGACTACTTGTGGTTTTAGATCGATTGGTGCGGTACGGAGCAACCATTGTAGTAGTTGAGCACAACACCGACTTTATGCAGGCAGCTGACTGGATTATCGATCTTGGTCCAGGTGCAGGACCACAAGGTGGTGAACTTCTCTACGAGGGTTCGCCAAAACAGTTGTTGGATGTCAAAGGCTCTTTAACAGGCGAGGCTTTGAGAAACGAAACTCATATTCAGCCACGTGGAATGCCTGAGAAAACAGAGCCTGTTGAATCACCTGTTATTGCCGTGCGAAATGCTCGAGCGAACAACTTGAAGGGGATCAACGTCGACATTCCAAAGGGCTCATTAACCGTTGTTACGGGTGTGTCTGGTTCTGGGAAGTCAAGTTTAGTGCAAAATGTTTTGCAAGCCGAGGCTCGCCGCAGATATCTTGAAACACTGTCGATGTATGAGCGCCAAGGAATCCGTGAAGGTGCTGAAGCAACTGTTGATTCAATTACTGGATTGGGAGTGACACTAACTGTCGCGACTCACCGAGCCCATCTTTGGAGCCACATCCCGCAGTTCACTCGTCGGAATACTGTCGGTGCACTCACGGAAATTAGCCCCCACCTTGCCAACCTCTTCACGTCATTAGGAGAACGAACTTGTTTAGCATGTGGTGCTCCGATGCAGCGTGGCGATGAATGGCGATGTTCCAAATGCGATGCTTCTGCGCCTTTGGCGAACCCGCAGTATTTCTCCTCTGCGCATTGGACAAGTTCATGCAAAAAGTGTAATGGGCTAGGAATTCAGCGCATACCCCAACCTGAAAAACTCATTGTGAATCCTGATAAACCTCTTTGTGCTGGAGCGATGTACTCACCTGGATACTGGCCAAAAACCTATCTTTGCAAGGATCAACCGATTATACATGCGCTGGGTAAGCGCTATGATTTTGACCCTTTCAAAACCCCATGGAATGAGATGTCCAAGGAGGCTCAAGAAGCGTTCTTAAATGGCGATGGGGAAACCTATCACTTCACTTACATTAGCAAATCAACGGGTCGAATGAAAGGAAAAGAACGCCAGACCAAGTGGACATGGAAGGGCTTCTTTCGCCCCGAAAGTTGGATATTTAGTTGGGACATTCATGGAACCTATACCAAGGAAGTTGTATGCCCTGAATGTAATGGCGCAGGTCTCAAACCTGAGTTCTTAGCAGTGACGTTACGAGGGAAGAACATCTTTGAGATGAGTGAGCTTGCCATCACAGAACTCGAAACCCTTATCAATCAGATTCCCCAGCCACCAGCCGAAATCCCATTAGTCGATACTAGTCTTGATATCATTCATCGACGATTACGCTTCTTACGACAAGTTGGTATTGGATACCTACATTTGAATCGCCCTATTGGGACTTTGTCTGCGGGAGAAGCCCAACGCATTCAGCTTGCTAGTCTCCTTGGGAGCGGATTGACTTCGTTAACAATTCTGGTGGATGAACCTTCTCGTGGAATGCACCCCTCCGAACTAGAAGCCTTGCTTGATGCGTTACAAGAGTTGCGTGATGAGGGTAATACGGTTATTGTGGTCGAACATGATCTGTTGATTATCCGTGCGGCTGATCATTTAATTGATATGGGTCCACAGGGAGGGGCTCTTGGTGGCGAAATTGTTGCAGAAGGCGAACCAGCGGATATCATCAAGGCAAATACGATTACTGGTAGATGGTTGGTAAAAGATAGAACAGCCATCTCTGAAAAGAAAGCTGGGCTCCAGAAGTGGATGGATACTACAAAACGACGGCCCCCTCAGGGCTGGATGGTAGTTAAAGGAGCACGGGAAAACAACTTACGAGGGGAAGATGTCCACCTACCACTTGGTACACTGACTGGGATTTGTGGCGTTTCGGGATCAGGAAAAAGTACGCTCCTCATTGATACAGTGGGTCGGGCGCTAGTCAAACAAAAGCATACTTCATCATTCGCCCGGGAACCTTTAGAACCAGGAGTTCATGACTCGATTAGCGGCAATCCCAAACGAACCTTCATTGTTGACCAGTCGCGACAGGGTATTCGAAGTCCTGCCAATTTCCTGAATCTAGTCCAACCAATGGCAAAGATCTTTCTACAGAGTGATGATGCTATGGCTTTGGGTTTGGGAGAAAAAGATCTCGCCCGGGACTGTTCTGCTTGTCGGGGTCAAGGCTTTCTACGCTTAGATATGGGATTCCTGCCGAATGAGCTTGTGGAATGTGAGACATGTCGAGGAACTGGATACCGACCTGAAGCCTGGCAGGTTCGAGTCCATGATATCACACTCCCTGATCTAAATAGGATGACTCTTGATGGAATCTATGAACTTTTCAAAGAGGACCCCCAAATAGGTAACCCATTACGAGTCGTCAGAGAAGTGGGATTAGGGTATCTTGTTTGGCGGCAACAAAGTTACACTTTATCGGGTGGAGAAGTTCAGCGTTTGAAGATCGCCAAAGAACTCCTTAAAAAAGCGAATGAACCCACTTTGTATATTCTTGATGAACCCACTGTAGGACTCCACATGGAAGATGTTGCCCGCCTTGTTGCGGTTTTAAACAGGCTAGTTGATGAAGGTCATACTGTTGTGGTTGTTGAGCATCACCCCCATCTTTTAGCATCATGTGATTGGATTATTGAGCTTGGTCCAGTAGGAGGTCCTCAAGGTGGTAAAGTCATCGCGTTTGGTACCCCCGAAGAGATTGCGAAAGAGGATACCCCAACAGCACCATACCTTCATGAAGTATTGGAGGGAACAGCATGACTTGGGCCCCACTGCTTCTTGCTGACCCATCGCCAAGTCTCCGGCTTCTTGTGTTGCGCGACCTTCTGAGCCGACCTGAATCGGATTCAGAGATCCAAGAACTCCAAAAGCTCCAAAAATCTGATCCAATAGTTGAGAAGTTCCTTGCCTTACAGGAACAAGACGGAGCCTTTCGGAGCGGAGAAGGCGGGGGTGCCTTTTTGGGACAGATTCGCATGACGGCCCAAGCCCTCATGGGCCTGGGGTATTTCGGGTTAGGCCCAAAGAACTCTGCTATCAGAAAGGGGGCCGAATTCCTTTTTGCTCAACAGCAATCGGATGGAGCCTTTCCGTTGATTACGCCGGGAGCTCTGCTGGATGGTGGCAAATCGCAGGATGTGAAGTATCATGCCATGCCAGTCCAGACGGCTTTGCCTTTAATCGGACTTGCCTGGGCGGGATATGCAACGGATAAACGCGCTGAAGCCGCTTATGAGTGGCTAATCAATGAGGAACTACCTGAAGGCGGATGGCCATCAGGGCGCCATAAAGAAAAATTCATTTTTGCTGCAGGTTATCGTCGACTCCCACATTCAAAGTTTGGCTGTCGAACCAACACTACTGCAGCAGTGAGTGCACTGGCCCTCCATCCCACTCGACGAAAAAGTGAGCCTGCTCGTAAAGGATTGGATAAGTTGCTTGCCCAAGAGCAGCGCCAAGCCCATACACTGGGGTTTGAAGTGGCACGTATCGTGGGAGCTGAGCCACCTCGTGGCGGATTTACATATTTCCGGCGATACGATGTTGGACAGATGCTGGATTTGTCATGGCGGATTGGAGCCAACCTTGAGGACCCCCGAGTTGATGAAAACGTAAAATTCGTCAAGGGGCTACAAGGTCCCTACGGCCTCTGGGAATATCGACGGTACCCAGAAGTGTCACGCTGGGTCACCTTTGATCTGCTTCGATCCTTGACGCGTCTAGACCAGGAAACAGATTGGTTTAGCTTGGAACCTCGAACACCCTTCCAGGTCTATCCGAAAAAACGACGCCGTTTCTGAACTAAACCATTTACCTCACTAGTCACCCTATTAGTTTGCAAATCAGCGTGTAGGGAACCAGTTATGAATAAAGAAACGGTTTTTACCTTCATCGACGAGAGTGGACCAACAGGCGGACTCGCAACCATGGAGAAATCGTGTGTTGATTTGCTTGAAAAAATCAACCAGATTTGAAGCGTTTAATGCCTTACTATGAATGAGGCCTTCCTACGATGGAGAGAGTTTTGTGAGTATTTTTACGACGAACTTCTTGGCATTATCTAGATCATCGGAATTGGGATGCCTTTTGAGTTCAGGATAATATTCGTCCCATTCTTCTTCAGAGGTGATGATTTCTTGGTGAATAAATTTTTCAATTGGGTCAGATGCGGCCCCCATGCAATGAAAAGAGCCAAGAAAGTCAATCCCTTTTTCTTGAGAAACTCGCTTAAAGGTTGGTTCACACCGACCAGCCCATTGGGCGAACAATTCCTTCCTTCTTGCCGTATGTTCAGGAGTAAAGGTTGCATGGGTAAAGAATCCTGCGAGTTTGAAATGGGGGTTTGGGGGGAGAGTATCTAAGAAGCGTTTGAAGGGACGGGCAAGGTCCGTATCGTGACAACATGCCCCAAGAATTAACAAATCATATTTCGTGAGCTCATCAACCAATATATCTTGTATCCTTTTAATTTCCGCTTCATTATCTATGGAAGCGGCCTCATACATCGCTTGAGCCACTTGTTTGGTATTCCCAGTTTCACTGTAATAGGCTACAAGAATTCTCATATCAGCAAATGCGCGTTTCACCTTATTAAATTCCATATAGTGGCCTACTCGTTTGACTCTTTATCCCAATATGCTGCATCTACCCACCGACTAGCGAACTGGTCAGCATTCGTGGGATAGGTATAATCTAGCTTTTCTGCGACTTCTCTGGCAATCCATCGGAAGAGTTGCATTGTGTTAGCGAGCGCTTGCCAGACATCCTCCTCGTCGTAATGGGCAAATGCACTGCGAAGATCAGCAATGATTCGGGGATCCGCCCATCGTTCCATGAACCGGCCGCGGAACCAGGTGTCATGCTCTTTTCCTTGAGTTAGGCGTGCATGCCATTCTATAAGTGGCAATAAACAGCGACCCTTCATATAAGAGTCTATACAGGCTTTGCCTTCCCACAATTCACCTCGGCGAATTTTCTTAGCAGCCCAAACTGTGTGATACCAGAAATCATTCACTCGTTCAAGGTAGTTGTATTCGGTTGGTTGACTAGGTGGGGGAAGCTTATGCTGTTTGAACTCGGTAATGAACTTGTCCATGACCTTGTCTTTGTCAACAAGAATTCCGACACCACGTCCAATAATATCAGTCAGCTCACGAGCTAATTTGGGTGTCATCCCGTGCTTATTGGTTTCAAGGATGTATTGGATCGGGTCAACTGCAAAATCGACATCTAACCCATTATCATAAAGTACTCTGCGCTCTTCTCCTTCCCCGCTGGCTGTGGGTTCAATGAAGGTGATCACAGGATTCCCGAATTCACCCACCCAATCTTCTGAATCAATGAGGATGCTAGGATTTGTTGAAAAGATAATGATATCCAGGTCAGACCATTCATCTGCTGGGGCACTTGGGCGTACTTGTGAGCCCACCACAATAGCAGCCCGAATGTGATCTTGAGTATTTGCCCATTTAATGAAGTGCTTTTCGACTTGTTTGTAAAATCTAGCTGCTTCTTCCTTGTCTAATATCATTTCATCACCTTCACTTCAGAATCCAAATCGAAGAAGGCCCCTAACCGTTGTGTTTCAGCTTCTAAATCTTCAAGCTGTGATTTTGTGAATATCTCGAACGGTTCTGCTGTGACTGTGACTTTCTTTGATGTACGTGTCTGCTTCCAGATTCCGATGGCTACTCCATCCTTGAGTAGGATAGGGGCAATCCATGCGGCTTTTTTGAATACTCGTTTGTAATGGGCTTCTTCAACGATGTGGCTTTTTTCTTTGTGCCCGAGTAAGAATGAATCGAAATGGGGGAGGAGGCGAAGTGGCTGGGATTTTAGTTGTATATTCAGCAGCGTATCAAGATCCTTCTCTAGAATCCAAACAGGCTTCTCATTAAGAGTTACTTCGACAAGATGTGGGCTGTTTCGCTCCCAAATTGGCTTCACTGCTAGCATTTTAAGATCGGACCATGCTGAGAAATCTTGAGGGGTCGCTGGTCCATAACATTGGAGGTAATGCGATAGAACCGTATCTTCTGCTGCTTCTTTACTAACCCTTGGCTGTTTCGGGAGCCATTGATTAGTCAGGACGAGTGTGGCTTTCCCTTCCAAATCGGGGCCAAAACAAACCTTTCCCTCATACGCCAATAGTTTGGTAACAATGTAGTAGCCTGTATCAACCCAAGGACGGGCTTCAGGACCGACTTCCTTTGCCACTACGGTAGCCACTTCATCTCGGGTTGCAGGTCCATCTTTTAATGCCTTGGTGACAGCAGCTAGTATGGCTTCGAAGTCATGTTGAGATGGATCAAATTTGGCTACTTCTCCGAATTCCCGCATCCCCCGCTTCGCTAGCCATTCTTTATGTCTTGGTATCCGGGGTTCAATTATTGCTTTCAAATAAGCTTGAAACTGGGAGGTGGAATGGTAATGCGCCGTCCCTCGCATCGACCAAGTCCGGAGAAGTGCTTTAGTGGTCCAGAGGTTGGTAGTAATGTCTTCAGGTTCGAGATCTTGAATGCGTGCCCAGAGTTGAAGGTTGGCTGCAGCAGGCATCTGCGCCTGAATACCACACACTCGTTCGACAACAGCCGCTAAGTCTCTCTTTAATGCTCGCTTACTCAAATAGTGCCTATCCATTCTAAACCGATTCACTTGTTCTTGACTAATTTCTAAAGCCATGAATTCACCAGCTGTGAATAGTTAATTTATACAGCTTCACACCAAAGAATAAGCATACTAAATAGATATAGAAATCATAGGGTTGCGTGATTTGCTATGCCCTCCTCAAGGATTGCTTGTGTTCACTCGGAAACTTCGCCTGCCCTCCAGGCATACGAAGTGTTAAGCGGTCAAATTAATTTTATCCCCGTCGAAGAAGCAGAAGTGGTAGTAGCGCTAGGTGGTGATGGATTTATGCTCCGCTGTTTCCACCAATTTGTTAACCAAGATGTACAAGTATATGGGATGAATCGTGGAACCATCGGTTTTCTTATGAATAAATACAAGGAAGAGGGGCTTCTAGAGCGTATTTTAGCTGCAAAAGAGGAGCGCATTTATCCATTGAAGATGGTGGCTCAAACAGCGGATGGTAAGACGCATGTTGCCATCGGATTTAACGAGGTCGCCATTATACGGCAAGCCCAGCAGTCTGCCAATATCCGCGTCTCTATTAATAACAAAGTCCGTTTAGAAAACCTCATTTGTGATGGCATCTTAGTTGCCACCCCTGCAGGTAGCACAGCGTATAATCTCTCAGCCCGAGGTCCAATCATCCCTATTGGAGCTAATGTCTTAGCTTTAACACCCCTCAATCCCTTCCGCCCCCGTCGTTGGTCTGGCGCATTGTTGCCCCAAACCGCGATTGTAGATTTTGAGATCCTTGATCCGGAGAACCGACCGGTTTCTGTCTCGGCTGATTTTGATGAAGTCAAGTTTCCCATCAATATCAAAGTGCAGGAGGACCGGTCGCAATTTGTCAAGGTCTTATTCGATGAAGGACACTCTCTGGAAGAACGCATAATCCAAGAGCAGTTTCTCCAATGAAGGAGTTCCGTGGTTCTTTTATCATAAGCACAAAAGCTAATTATCTAAACCCGGCAATACTGATGCCCATTCAGTGCAAATGAGGCGTTATCATGGCAAAACGTGCAGGACCGATGGACATCTATCCTCTGCTCCCCCAGACGAATTGTGGGGAATGCGGTGAAGCGAATTGCATGGCCTTTGCGACAAAAGCGGCTGAATATACGCTAGGCATCAAAGCGTGTACTCCGTTGTATCGGGAGAGGGAGTATGCAAAGAAACGAGACAAACTTGAAGAACTTATGCGACCCCCCGTTAAAGAGGTTCAAGTTGGAACTGGGGAGAAAAAAGTCTTGATTGGTGGAGAGCTGGTGCTCTATCGACATGACTTACGATACATGCATCCAACGGCTTTTTTTATCGATATAGCGGATACAGCGTCAGCGGAGGAATTAAAGAAACGTGTCAAGGCAATCGAGGACTGGACCTATCTTTACATCGGGATAAACCTGCGATTAGACGGAATTGCACTGCGATCAGTTTCTCGGGATCCGAAGAAGTTTGCCGAAGCAGCGAAACGCGTAGGCGAATTGACGAACATGCCCATCATGTTGTGTTCCTTGAACCCCAAGGTCTTAGCTGCAGGAGCTGAAGCTTTGCAGGGGCGTCGCCCCCTATTATATGCAGCTACAGCGGACACATGGCAAGAACTGACCGATGTTGCCTTGAAATATCAGTGTCCGCTAGTCGCCTATGCTCCTGGCGATTTAACCAAACTGAAATCCCTTGCTACAACTCTTGACCAAATGGGCATTGATGTTGTCCTGGACCCAGGCAACGAGTATGGTGCTGCCCTCGGGACAACCGTTGATGATTTCAGCATGCTGCGACGAGCAGCAACCCGAGAAAGAGATCAAGGAGTTGGCTTTCCATTGCTTGCCACTCCCATTTCAGTATGGGGTGATCACAAGGAAGGAGAAGCTGAAGAACTCGCCAGATGGCAAGAAACGCTGGCCGGTGCATCGATGATTATTCGGTATGCGGATATTCTGGTTTTGCACAGTTTGGATATGTGGGTTCAACTACCCTTGACTTTTCTTCGAACCAACATCTATACGGATCCGGTGAAACCGGTTGCCGTCGAGCCTGGACTCCGCGAATTCGGTTCACCCAACCAAGATTCACCGGTCATGTACACCTCAAATTTCGCCCTCACTTACTTCACTGTTGAAAGTGACATTAAGCAAGCGGGGATTGATGCATATTTGGTTGTCGTGGATACTGAAGGGCTAAGCATCCAATCTGCTGTTGCGGGACGGAAACTCACTGCTGATATCATCGCTGAAGCGATCAAAGAATCTGGTGTTGAGGATAAGGTGAATCATCGCATCCTCATTAGCCCTGGGATGGCTGCACGCCTTAGCGGTGAAACCGAAGAAGCCAGCAAGTGGACCGTCAAAGTGGGGCCCAAAGACTCCAGTGGCATTGGTCAATATATCGGCGATGAAATGTGGAAGAAAGATTAGACGTACCGTCTTTGCTGGTTCCAAGATTCGTTCACTAAAAACGAATCAGGTTATCAGTAAGGCTAAAAAACCCAAGTCTTGCATCTCAAATGGAAAGGCGTTGTAGATTAGAATGGGTACTGACAAAGAGCGGCCTACTCCAGGACATGGGCATCACTTTGAACATCGAGAAGGTGATTCTGCTACCTATCGAAGGATGACACGAACTCGTCTCCTGTTAGGAATCTTGTTAACTGGTTCAATGATGGTTGTTGAGTTAATTGGAGGCATCCTCACTGGTAGTCTTGCCCTTGTCAGTGATGCGGGTCATATGCTCACCCATTTTCTAGCTCTGTCAATTGCATTAGCAGCGATTATAATCGCGACGCGCTCGGCTCCACGACGATATACGTTCGGTTATTATCGGATTGAAATCCTTGGCGGATTGTTTAATGCTATTTTCGTTTTTATCATTAGTATCTTCATCCTTATAGAGGCGGTCCAGCGGTTGTTGATCCCCGTTCCAATTCTTGTCCCTGAACTCCTTCTAATCGCTGTTCTTGGGTTCATTGTGAATCTTGTAACAATGCTTATCCTCCATGGGAGCAGCCAGGGAGACCACAACGTCAAAGGAGCTTTTTTACATGTAATTAGTGACACCTTCTCGTCAATTGGCGTCATAATCGCAGCAGTCGTTATTTTATTCACAGGATGGTTATTCATTGATCCTTTTGTAAGCATTTTCATAGCAATTATTATCCTTCTATGGGGAGTCCAACTCATTCGAACAACTGCACGTATTCTCCTCCAGTCTGCACCGGCAGGATACGACCTTGATGAGCTCGAAAAGGAGATTATAGATAATTTCCCTGAAATCCACCACGTTCATGATGTGCACCTCTGGGAGCTGACATCTGGTGTGTATTGCATATCCATGCACCTGCTTGTCAGCGAGGACTGCTCCGTTAGTGCAACACAGCAATTAATTGATAATGTGAACTATTTCCTTTGTGAAAAACATGGAATTCAACATACGACTATCCAAGTAGAATGCCACGCCTTTGATACAGAAGAGGAAATGAACACATTCGTTCCGTCTCCCAATGGTCACGAGCATGACCATGAACACTAGCAAGATTAAGGACCAGTTATTTTCGAAGCACTAGGCTCTGCTCATAAATATGGAGGAATTGTTCCTGTCCAAAGGTCTCAATTGAGTTCGGTCGCTTTTCGCGGACTCGATATATGGCTTCATCTGCACTCATCCCCTGACTGATTAGGTAGGCGGCAAGAAATGTACCTGTACGTCCCCATCCCATCCAACAATGTACTGCGACAGGTCGGTGTTTTTCACGGCTCTTATTGACAAGATCGACAAACTGGTTGATATCTGTTAGTGAAGGAGTTCCATATGGAAGTACGGGAAAATAGTGGTATTCGAGCCCTAAGACTTTGACAAGTTCTTCGTCGATAGTATGCTCCATAGCGGTGACCAAGACTTGGATGCCTTCTTTGACAAGTCGTTCGAGGTCCTCTTGTCCATGTGGAAAACTTGATCCCGCCAGGACTCCAGGGATTATATAACTGAAGTTTAGCATGAATTGAGATTCCACCATTTATTGAACTCTTGAAGGTAATTGATACTAATGCCTTCGGTGGGAGATAGGATGCCTGGTGGTCCCTTTAAGGGTTCTAGTACAACTACCAAGAGGTTAGAGCCGTTCACCTAATTCGCGAAGTTGTTCGATCATTTTGAGTCGGTCTGTGATGTCCCGACAAATTCCCCTGAACCCAAGGAGTTCCCCGGCTTCATTGAAGATTGGGCGTCCACGGGCTTCAAGGATGACGTCTGATTCATCCCTGTGGACCATCTGGATGACGATAGTTCGAATGGGCTTTCGTCGTTCTATAAGTTCAGCCCAGGTATTTTGTGCAGGTTTGACATCTTCAGGACGCAAGAAATCACAAGGAGTTCGTCCCAGTACTTGCCCTGCAGAAAATCCGATGATATCTTCGACTGCATTATTGGTGTAGACAAACTTACCGGAAATATCCATCTCCCAAACCCAATCTGAGAGGTCTTCAACCAGCGCTCGGAACCGTTCCTCTGATTCTTGTAATGCAGCCTCTGCTTGCTTTCGTTCAGTTATATCCATGTATGCTGCTTGAACTGCAGGTTCACCCTCATATTCAATTCGGTCAGCAAAAATTGCCACCCAAACAATTGAGCCATCTTTTTTCACCATCCGGTATTCATACTGATTAGGGACCTCTTTACCCATCAGCCTATCCTCTGCCCGTTGAATAACTAGGTCTCGGTCTGAGGGATGAATGAGTTCTTGGATTTTCTTCGGAGTCATCGCCAATATTGCTTCGATTGTATATCCTATCATATCTGCGAATGCTTCATTGACAAAGAAGAAACGGAGTGGTGGACCTCTGGATATTACTATCCCAAAAAGGGATTGTTCGACAAGGGTGCGATACTTCTCCTCGGATTCTTTGATTGCCTGTTCACTACGCATCCGTTCAGTGACATCGGTAAGTGTTACTTGGATTGCTGGTTTTCCCTGATATTCGATCATTTTCACCCAAATTTCAACCCACTGAAGAGTCCCCTCTGGTGATATCACACGGATTGGATAACGGTCTGGAACCTTTTTTCCTGCAAAGCGATCCTGCATTCGTTGTTGTATCCACTGAATATCATCAGGATAAATCCGATCCCAAAACGCATTGGGAGGCATATCTAAAAGCTCATCTCGAGTGACATCTACAACTTCTTTGATTTGAGGGTTGGCAAACACGATACGATTGTCTTGAATGATGATAATGCCTTGAAGGGACTGGTCGACTAAAGCACGGTACTTAGCTTCCGATTCCTTCACGGCGTCCTCGCTTAGTTTTCGATCCGTGATATCATCGAGTGTTCCTTCATAATACTCGATGTTGCGGTTCTTGTCTCGAATTGCACGGGCGGAAAGGTTGACCCAGATGGTTTGTCCATCCTCCCGTCTAAATGCGGATTGAATTCCTGTTACCACATCTTCGCGGGCCACGGCAGCTTCCCAGTGCCGTCGTTCTTCAGGATTAAGATAGAAGCTTGAAGCTTTGCGTTTGAGGAGTGGTTCTTTACTATCGAACCCTAGCATTTCAATTAAGGCGGGGTTGGCATCGAGGATGGTGCCTTCAGGTGTTGTTCTGAATAACCCAACTGGAACACTGTTGAAAAGGTTCCGATAGCGGGCCTCAGCTTCTTTGCGGTCGCTGAGGTCTCGAATTACACCAATGAATGCCATCGGATTTCCATCAGCATCTTTAAGGAGTGATGCATTAAGCTCAGCAGGGTAGGCTGTCCCATCTCGTTTCAGAAGGGTATATTCTAAGGCCCCTGAGGTGCCTTCTGTTAAGGTTATTTGCATATTTTCAATCGCTTTGGGAACATCTTCAGGGGAGATTAATTCGAAAGCGTTAACTCCAATTAGTTCAGCTTCCTTTTTCACTCCGTAGAGTTGGAGGGCTTGCTTGTTGACCATTGTAACTTTGCCCTCTAAATCAGTGACTGTGATTGCATCGGGGGAGGTTTCGATGAGTTTTCGGTATTTTTCTTCACTTTCTTTGAGGGCCCATTCAGCCTGTTTCCTTTCGGTAATGTCTCTTGCTGCACTCTGAATATGAAGGGGATTGCCTTCGGTATCTGTAACAAGTGAAGCATTGATCTCAACAGGAAATTCTTCGCCAGTTTTTTTCACAAAGATGCGTTCATAGATTGGAACAGAATCACCTGCAAGTAATGCCCGTAGTACCCGTTTGCTATCTTCATATTCGCCTTTTGCCACCGCTTTCTCAACAGGCATGCCGATGAGTTCATTTCGAGTATAGCCAAGAAGTTCAGTTGCACGTGGATTTGCATCAAGATGCTTCATGTCAAGTGAGATAATGAAGATAGCATCACTTGTATGTTCAAAAAGGGCTCGATACCGTCTTTCTCGAACCTTGCGGGCTTGCTCCGCTTCTACTCGGTCAGTGATATCCTCTAAGGAGCCTTCATAGCTTTGAATGTTGCCTAATTCATCCTTGAACGCTCGAAAGGTGTCATGTACCCAAATGAGTTTGCCATCCAGCCTTTTGAATTGCACATCATGACCAGTGACTATGCCCTCTTTCCCAAGCAATTCCTCAAACCGCTGGCGTTCCCGCCGATTAACATAGAAATCAGAGGCATTCATTTTTAATAACGTTTCTTTGTCCTCTGCTCCGAGAAGTCTTACCAAGGCTGGGTTAGCATCGATAATATCCCCTTCAGCAGTTGTACGATATAATCCAATGGGTAAATCATCGAATAGTCCGCGATACTTCGCTTCAGATTCTTTGAGTTTGACATCAGCTTCTTGGCGTTCAGTGATATCGAGAAAGGTGGCTTGAATAGCTGGTTTCCCGGCGAACTCGCTAAGAGTCACAAACATCTCAAGCCAACGTTCCTCCCCATCTTTTCTAATGATTTTGAACTGATAATGAGAAGGAACCGGTTTTCCTTCAAGTCGGTCTCGCATCCGACCCCAAACTCGTGCTTGATAGTCTGGGTGAACACTTGCTTGAACTTGTTTGGGTGTCAGTTCCAATAGTTCGTCGATAGTATATCCGCTTATTTCAGAAAAGGCCTGATTGGCAAATACGATATGCATATTCTGAATGATACAAAGCCCTTGTAAGGAGTGGTCGACCAGTTCTCGATACGCAAGATCAATACGCTTCTGTTCAGTCACCTCTGCAACCATAGCTAGAAATGCAGGTTTTTCATTTACTGAGATGGAACGTGGCAGGATTTGGATCCACTTTTCTTTTCCTTTTTTGTCAATAATTCGAAAATCGTAGAATTTAGTTTTTACCTCACCACTTTGAGCCGATTTCAATCGTTGTCCTGCTTCGACTTTATCTGCGTCAGCCATAAACTGTAAGAACTCGTCGGGTTTTAGTGCTTCAAGGTTTTTCAAAGGGGTGCCAATCAGTCTGGCGAGTTCTTGGTTGGCAAATAGTATCTTATTGTCTTGAATGACAACTATGCCAACAGGCGATCTTTCTGCTATGTTTCTTAGAATGTCTTCAGGGGTTTTAGGATTAGATGAAGTGGTGTCCTCATCTTGAGGCATTTTTTATCACCTCATATAGGCTTAGAGGAAGTTGAGTTTTGTGTCTATGCACATCTTTCGTTTCCCAGGCTTCTCAGAAGCTTGATGATACTCTGTCGAAGAGCACATATAGCTTCTTCGATTAAAAAGTGAAGTATGTATAAGGAATTAAGGTCGGCTAAATACAGGAACTTGTCGTTAGTATGATTATAAAGTGGTTACTGGATGGTTGGAAGTATAGTTATGTAGCTATTTTTGCAAAATCTTTGAACCTAGGTTATAAATTAGGACTTATGGCTGTCAAAGTCAGCTTTCTTCTTACGCTTTTCTAGTTTTGGTTTGGGTTCAGGTTCTTCGAGTTGAATACCTTTCATACGAGCCATTAATTTCTTTATTGTCGCTTGCCGTTCTTCTGGTGTCATGATAATCAATTGTTGGACAAGAGCATCTTTGTCGGCATCACTGATGACAGAGAATTGTTCAAGCCCTTCCCGAAGTACTGCAACTAATGTTGCTTGTTCAACAGGACTCAAACCGGGTTTTTCAGGTTCTTGTTCCTCAATACTCTCTTCCTCGACTTTTGCGTCCCCCGTTTTTAGATAATCAAATCGACCTTCGGCCATTTGCCGTTTCATGTCTTCCATAAACCACACTCTATCTTTTGCAGGTATCTTTTTCATTTGCTCAAATAATTGTTCTTTTTGTTTTTCACCCAGACCTTCAAGTTGGGCAAGTTCAACTAAAATGGCGTCATCTTCCGACCTTCGTTCTTCGGGGAGTTCACCTGTAGGAATCACATATGGTTGAATTGCTAAACTAGACGCGTCATAGGAAGGGGTCATGATCGTGACCAGTTGACCGTCACGGTCTTGGATTCGTTGTACATCACTTTTAGACAGAGAAGGGGTGTGCCCACGGTCAATTGATTTGCTCATCTTCCGCATCTTCCGAACAATCCACGGAATGGAGTAAATCCTTGCGTATGCCAACCAAATAAGGAGTGCTACAATTAATACTACTCCAGTAACTGCTCCTGCTTGAATCGCTGTTCTTGCCATAGGACTAAGACTCACGATAAGCGTGCTAGAACTTTGTGCCCGTGCATATTTTGGTGCAGCAGATGACTCGATGATAATCTGAGATGCTCCTTCAATAAGTGCTGATAGCCCAGCTAGGGTATATGTGCCATCCCCATTGTTAAACATTGGTCGCCTGTCAATACCTAGGCTGAGAATCGTAACATAGAGTGTCCCATCAGGGAGGAGAATGTTATGATATGTGTCTCTGAAAGTTACCTCAAGAGTGAAAGCTTCGCCAGTGAAGATGCTAATTGAGTCTGGGAGTCCTGTGATTTCAGTTGGTACGGGAATCACATTCAATTGAAAATATGGAGCGTTGGTGGTTTCAAAGTTCTGACGGGTAATTGAAATCGTAATTCCATAGAGGCCAGGAGTTATATCCGTGAGATTTATTCGAGCCACATAGAGTCCATCGATGAATTGAAGTACCCCGCTACCAAGTTCCCAAGAATAGGAACCCGTTGCATTTTGGATAATGATGCCAGCGGTATCTGTGAAATTCAAATAAACCCATAAAATATCTCCACGTGGGACATCCCAGGCCGTTCCATTGAGTGGAATGATGATGGCGGCATCTTCCAATTCTGTGAAAATGCCATCAATAGTCAATATGGTCTGACGAGGTTGGATGTTTAATCCGATTGTTGTCATGGCGAATTGATAACCTTCATGATCACATGTCAGAATTAATTGGTATACACCGACAGCAAATATGTGACTTGGAAGAGAGGTATTATACCATCCTGGTATTCCTGTAGGTTGCAGAGACCCATTGAGGTTCCCCCAGCTGTACAGGATATTCGCTCCAAGAATTGGAAGCAAATTGTGGTCATAAAATTCTACAAGTAAAGTGAAATTATCACCCCATTCTACAAGGATGACTGGTGTATCACACCCAAGGTAGGCAGGCATAACGATCAGGGAAACCGAAACAGTTCGAAGTTGTTCAATGACGTTTTGGTGACTTGCGGTGATATAGATTGTATATTGACCTGCATCTAATCCTGATGAATTGACTAATACACTGAAGGTATAACCACTAATGTAAGTAAGGGTGCCAGTACCTCCAGCCCAACTGAAATACAAAGTTGCGCTAGGTAAGGGGGCACCAGACACGGTACTGAAATTAGCTGAAATCTGGAAGGAGTCCCCTGCAACGACTGGGGATGCTGGTCCCATAACGGTAAGAATTGAGTCAATGGGCAGAATATTGAGTAGAATGATGCCGATGTGTGTCTGATAATTGGGAAGGTTGCTGGCTTCAATTGTAATAATATAAGTGCCAATGCTTTGATTTGCCAGGAATGTAATATTGTAAGTTCCACTGCCTACGAAAATAAGATTCACTGGACTAAGTCCAGCCCAATAATAACTAACTTGTGTGTTGTTCATCAGGCGCCCGTATTCGTCGGTAACACGAACAGAAATATTAACCTGGGTTTGATATTCTGTGGTCCAAGGAGAGGTTGATAACACTTCCACATAAAGTGGTAGGGGATTAATGGTGAATTGTACACGTTGTTCCAAAGTGTCATGGTAAGGTGCGGTGAAGCGGATTGTGAAATTCGCTAAACCGACATCCTCTGCTGAACTATTAATCTGAAGTAAATATGTACCATCCAGGTAGATTTGAACAATAGACCATGAAGCCCAACTGAGCCACAGGGTTACTGATCCACCAGATAATATGATGTCGTTGTCAATGTCACGATAGGTGGCATTGAGATAGAGGAAATCACTCCAGTAAACAAAACTATCAAACTCGAGTTCGAGTGTCGTTTGAATATTACGTAACCTAAGATCGACATTCACAATTTGGTTGACGTAATGGAGTTGATACAGGATGATTTCAATACTGTAAGTACCAGGCACGCGGCAGGTTGTGTTAAGCTCAATAAGGTAAGTTCCATTTCCAAGGTCATAGATGGTGTAGTAGGTGGCATTCCAATCAGCTGTGATGAGCGCGTTCAAGACATAGTTGTTATGGTCTTTGTCCAAGTAATCAATGCGAATAGTAGCGTTATGTCCCCATGGATGGGAATAGATGTAGGGTGGTTCTATATTGAAGTCAGTCAGGATATTCCGTAAAGTCAAGTCAATCTCGATGATTTGTGAGACATAATGATTTCGAGAGAGTGTAATTTGGATAACATGGAGTCCAATAGGACGACAGGTAGTGTTGATTTCTAATAGGTAGGTTCCATTTCCAAACCAGTAAATGGTATAGTAACTTTCGTTCCAATTTGTATCGACTTCAGCGTAGGGAATGTAGCCACCATGATCTAGATCAAGGTAGTCAATGCGGATTGTTTGATTATCTCCCCAGGGTTGTGAAGGAATGAATAAGGGATTCGCCTGATAATTGGTTTGGATATTTCGGCTAACAAAACTTTGAAGGTTCATAAAAGTCTGATAGTGAGTCTTGCTGGCATAGATGTGTAGCGTGTAGCTGCCTTCTAACCGGCTTTCCGTCCGTATCGTAAGAACATATGCACCATTAGTGGGATTATAGACATAGCTCCAATAGAACTCATTCCAATCACAAGTAAACGAAGCACCAATAATGGCGCTGAACCCACCATCAGTATCATTATACGTCAATGTAATTATGAGCGTGTCTCCCCAGGGAACCGATGTTCCCGGATTCACTGAAACAATATACAATGCGGTTAATCGGTCGCGAACCTGGAAAGAAATCGTTACTTGGTATGACTCATAATGGATTTTTGAAAAACCAAAAGGTATCGTGAAACTTTGGGACCCAGCAACAACTTTGCTAGTATTTAGTGTGATTGTATATGTTCCATTTCCATGGTCAAGAATCCAATAGTCAACGCCAAGAATATCATCGAGCCAACTGAAGCCAATAAAAGCACCACCTATTCCGACATTGTTATGATCTGAATCGGTGAAATGGAGGATTATAGTAACATTCTCCCCCCACGGAACCGATCCTGAGACTGCTAATCCTGATGAATATGTGTTGATTGGGCGGATCGTGATTTCAAAATACTGGTTTTGTGCTGTGTAATTGGTACGACTAAAGAAGACTGTCACATCAAATGTATTTTCAGTGATATTACCCCAGAATGTGATACTATACGTTCCGTTGTCAAAGTCTTGAATCGTAAATTTTCCTGCTTCATAACCAATGACAGACACAGTTGCATCTGTGATAAAGGCTGGCAGACCAGTAACAGTATCTGTGAAGTTGAATCGTACTATAAAGTCATCATCATAGGGAGTTTCCACGGTCGAACGAGGATAGTCTTTTGTCAATTGGGTGGCTCTGGCCTCGACGATCACCACAATCTTTATGGTCTGGGCTGCATGAGCAGCTCGGGTGGCATTTACGTAAAGATCTGTTTGTCCTAAGTTCAACGCTGTGGAATTGAGAATATAGTAGTAATATCCATTACTGGTTTCAGTGAGAGGGGAAAAAGTTGAGTCGATTAGAATTTGCACAGTTGCCCCTGTAATACCATTCGAAGTGCTTTCGTTGATATATCGGACAGTGACATTGAAGAGATCGTTCCAGTAAAGATGAACGATGTAAACGTCTGTATCATTTTCATATTGTGACCAACCATCACCTGTGCCAGTGGGAGGATAATCTATCTGGGTCCGCACAGCATCTAGATTAGTAGCAAAAGAGACAATTCGAATTATAATTGTGAAGTTCTGCCACTCATATTCCCAATCATAAGAGCCAACCATGCGCATAGTTACCATATATTTTACTGCTTCAACATCACCATATGAAGCATCATACTTGGTAAAGATTGTTGGGTCAACGCCATCGGGGATAAAGTTGCCATAGCCAATGAAAGTCCAACCTGTTCCATCTGGATCTACATAGTATGTGCAATTTACTCGGAGATTATCCCTCCAAATTCCTGAATCGTTGCGTAAATAGGCAGCAAGATAAGAGTCATAGAATCGAATTTGACAGGTATAGCCTTGATCACGTGATGTTTCACCAGTATACTCATCAGGTCCAGTGAGCTGCGTGGGCTTGATCATTACATAGTCTAAATCGTTGACTAGATTGATTGTAATAGTGAGGTGGGTGCCATCAGCATATGTTGCATTCACATAACCGTATCGAAAGAGTTCAACATAGATTTTAGCGCTCTTACTTGGGCTCAGGTCACCCGTATCAAAACTTATCGAGTATGCCCCAAGTCCATTTGCCACTAACGGTTCATATTGGACTTGAAGGTTACGATCAACGTAACGAATACGAGCAGATGCATCAGAAAGGTATTGTAGGGATTCATTGTTTTGCCAAGTTACATTAACAAGGACCGTGTCATCCCAAATTACTCGTTGATGGTCAACTGGGGAGATTTCAGTTCCTCTAGTAGGAATGACGACTGCGAATGCAATTTGGCGCATACCACTTTGGGTGGAATTGTGATAAGCTATTGTGGCAACCCATGCACTACCTGCGTCCGCTTCTTGGATACTTGGAATTTGCCAACCTGTACTTGTCAAGGTTTCATTGTCGTCATGAAATGTTGGTGATGTATCAGACTGCCATATGGTCTGATTTGGATAAAAAAGTGAAATGTTGGCTGAGTTTCCGAGGGGCCCGATTGGTCGTAATGAGGCTTTTACACGAACCCATTCACCAGCAATAAAATAGTCACTAGTGCTGACATTAGTCCAACCTCCAAGCCCTGTTGAGCTTTTTTGGAGATACACTTGTAAAAGATAATTGAGGCTCGTGGCATAAATCGAAAAATTGTCTCCAGCTTGTGCGATTCCTTCGTCGATTTTCACAAAGCGGCTTGAAGCGTTATAACTGTAATCGATTATAATATGTCCTGTATCATTTTTCACCTGAGTTAAACTCCAAAGAGATTCAAGGTACAAACCAAATGAGTAACCAATATGACCAGAAGGAGGCTCGTCCATGGGAATTGAATAATTCACTTCCCAAGTCGGATCAGCATCAACAGGTGCAGAAAATGAGGTCGTTGCTTGCACTGATGATTGATGTTTAACATACATCGAATAATTAAAATGAAAAGTGATATTGAAAGAAGAGCTGAATTGATAATATTGCGATGTCGTCCAACAGTTAATCAAAGGGGCCTCTTCGCGATTACTTGAATCAGCGTAGATAATTACATTGCCACTTTGAGCGCCGGTATCAGAAACGGAAGCACCATTTAGGGCAAGTTCGAC
This sequence comes from Candidatus Hermodarchaeota archaeon, assembly GCA_016839365.1. GTDB lineage: Archaea > Asgardarchaeota > Hermodarchaeia > Hermodarchaeales > Hermodarchaeaceae > Hermodarchaeum. Next base: position 68,486 of record JAEOUH010000070.1, on the reverse strand, counting down.
TTCGCTAGGATTACTCGGTGAATCAATGACATACTTGAAGTTATCAAAATAGATGTGCCCGTCAACATCACTCCATTTAGAGCCAAGTTGTTTCTTAACAGTGATTCGTAGCGTAACCGTTCCGTTGACTGGAGTCGTTGTTAGCGAATGGTGGTCCCAACTAGTGGGATTATAATTATCCGTAGTTTCCTGCCAGCTACCAATCACTGAAGCTTGATATTCCAGGCTGACAATTACATACAACCAATCTTGTTTGGTAATATCGCTAGAGAATTTAATATCAAAAGAAAAAGCTAGATTTGAAGGATCTAATGTAGAGGTATAGTTGAATTCACTTTCAAGGTTTGCGATGGCTGTCGTTAGTCCTGTCGCATCATAGCGCAACGTGATGTCCATACAATCTCCAGGAGTCCCTCCTGATGAGTTATCGATGCTGGAGATGATTCGATATGCATCAGCATCATTTCGTCCATCATTGCGGGTGAGGGTCCAATTGTGCGTTTCAATATTAAGTTCACTTCCATCAATGTGGAAGGTTTCAGCGTACTTGTCAAAATCACCGTTGAGAACAGGATCTTCTTTTCGTGCAAGGTTTGACACACTCGTGACAAGTTGATAACCACTATATCCTGCTGGAAACCACGTCGATGAATATTGGAAGGAAGTATTGTTCACGCCATTGGTGAAAATACTACTATCATTTCGGGCAAATTCAAAGACATCGATTGTTCCGCCACTGCCTGTATAAGGAGAATTGGGCGGAGCATCAGCCCGAACAGGGGTAATTGGATTTTCTGAAAGAGGGCTAAGAGCTATACATACAAAAAGGAGCAAGGCTGTTATCAGACGTATCTTCATATTCCCCATATCTTTCACCGACTTGTGAGGAGTTAGCGTTTTCACTCCCCGCTGTAAAGCCGCTTCTTCTAGGCTTGGAAACGAAATTTAAATAGATTTTGTGAAATGCCCCGTTAAGTAAATTCTAACAAATTTATCGAAACATGAAAGATAATTAAGAATAAAACCAGTTGAAGAACAGGACTTCAATGATGCCAGCCAAGCAATTTAATCTTGTCATTGTGGGTCATCTCACCATTGATCTACGCAAGTTTGGTGATGAAGAAAATATCGAGATGGGTGGCCCCCCTGCATATGCTATGGTTGGACCAGCCCTAGGGCTCAAAAAAGTCGGAATTGTATCTCGCATCGGACGAGACTTTCCCACTGCATATTATAACCGGCTAGTTTCTTCAGGATTAGACTTAGATGGTTTATCACAGAACAAACACACTACGCACTTTACTAATACATACAATGAACTGGGTGAGCGAACTCAACAAGTAGATACGGTTTCAGATCCTTTAACTCTTAATGACATCCCTGACTCCTACTGGAACACCTTATGGATGCATTTTAGCCCGGTGATTGGTGAAGTTGACTCCTTGATTATTCCAAAGGTAAAAACTCAAGGAATTCAAGTCTCGGTCGATGCCCAAGGTTTTGTACGTACACGAAAGAAAGAGGACACACAAATAATCAACTGTGAGTGGGAAGAGTTCTCTGGACTCGCATCACATATCGATGTCCTCAAAGCTGATTCTCAAGAACTCCGTCAACTTACTAAGCAAAATGATACACAAACTGCTGCCCAGCGCGTTCATGAAATGGGTGTCCCCTTACTTCTGATTACTCGCGGGTATAAGGGAGCCTATCTCTCCTATGAAGAAACCTTTTACAAAATCCCAGCCATTGAACCCCAACATATTGTGGACCATACGGGAAGCGGGGACGTCTTTTCCATTAGTTACCTTGTTGAATTCCAACGCACTCAACGTCCTCTATGGTCAGCTTTCTTTGCCTCAGCGGCAGCCTCTTATAATCTCGAAACCCCCGGACCAACCAATTTTCCTTCACACGAACAAGTAATCACCCGGTTACAAGGGTTCTTAACGCTGCAAGAGAATCGACAGCATATCGAGCAATTGCTTAATGAACCTGGTCCTACTGAGTGCCCATTGTAATCCTTTCGTGTCTTTTATTAAGGATCGTTATTACGTAGTCCGAAAAGTTTATATCGGTAACCGATAGTATCGAATGCCGATATTTCCTTTAACGACATAAATCGAGTTGTTATTTCCTTGCACCCTAAAACCACCCAACAGCCTACAGGTCCTGTTAGCACTGTTAAATCCCTTGGTAAAGGTTACATGCGGGCAATAATCCTAGCATTACTCGCCGAACAACCCCGGTACGGTTACGATATCCTGGATACACTAGCTGAAGCAAGTGAAGGGTGGCGCCCCTCTCCTGGAACCATTTACCCCATTTTACATGATCTATATGAGCGGGGATGGATTATGAAAAAAGAAGTGGAACAGGAAGGACGTCGTCGCATTATCTATCGTTTAGGAACAAAGGGAAAACAGCACCTTGAACACGATGCTTTAGAACATGCAAGGTTCGTAGCCATGATGCGAAAAATCCTCATCAAACACGGTGGTCCCCAGTTTGCAGGAGCCCCAGCGTTTGATGTGGATAAGGCTTTGCGGCGATTAGAGCATTTCGATTTAATTCTGGACGAAGTATCGTTAATTCCGAAAGAGGTTGCTTCGGATTTAGAGTTCCAAGAACAGCCATCTATTGAAGTTTTACAATGTCGTCTACAGCAACTCGAAAATCATGCAAGGAATATCGAAAAGGCCATTCAAAATGTCAAAAAGGAGATTCGTAATCTCAAGAATACTACTGGAACACCTGAATCATAATTGGAGACGTGAATACAATCAGCATTATTGAAGTGAAAGAACTCACTAAAACCTTTAACGGTGATGTCACAGCTGTCGACAACATCTCATTCACTGTAGAAGAAGGAGAAATCTTTGGGTTTCTTGGACCTAACGGAGCAGGGAAAACCACCACCTTGAATATGCTTGCCACCATTCTTAGACCAACAAGTGGTACAGCAGTGGTGAACGGATTTGATATTCATGAAAATCCTGATGCCGTTCGACGGAGCATCGGATTCGTCTTCCAAGACCCAACTTTAGATACCGAACTCACAGGACGTGAGAATCTAGATTTTCATGGGCGATTATACGGGCTGACAAAGAAAGAACGAGAAGAGCGGATAAAAGAGATTCTTGAAGTCGTCCAACTAACTGACCGTGCAGACAATTATGTAAAGACCTACAGTGGCGGCATGAAACGTCGGCTTGAAATTGCCCGTGGATTATTGCATTACCCAAAGGTTCTGTTTCTTGATGAACCCACGCTCGGGTTGGATCCCCAAACCCGACGCGCCATCTGGGATTACATCGCCAAACTCAATCAGGAACAAAATGTAACCATCATTTTGACAACACATTACACCGAGGAAGCCGACCATTTGTGCAACCGAATTCAAATCATAGATTTCGGAAAAATCGTGGCAAATGATACACCAGAGAATTTGAAAGCCACTTTGCAGGGGGACGTAATCGGTCTAACCTTCAAGGAGGCTAAAGATGCCCAACAAATGCTATCCAAGTTGAACGCCTTAGAGTGGGTACGGAGTGCAATCCCTGTTAGCGGGAGTGGTAACCAAGTTGGCATGAGTCAAATGAGTGTTCTAATGCAGCGTATGGCAGGTGGCAGTGGCATGGGTATGATGGGCGGAATGGGTAATGTAGGTGGCCCTTCTGGTATGACAGCTCAAATGCCAAAAGATCCAGATAAGATTGCTGAAGCTATGAACAAGTTACATCAACAAGCTGGGCCGCTAAGGAATTTCCATCAGATTAACTTACTCGTCGATAATGCGAGTAGGAGGATTCCAGGACTTGTAAAAATCGTCGATGAAGCGGGTGTAGAACTTGATTCAGTGCAAATGCATAAACCGACGTTAGATGATGTTTTTCTTTCCGTAACTGGTCGTAGTATCCGTGATGAATCTGGTAGTATGATGCAAATGTTTCGTCAGCATCGAATGATACGACAAGCCCGAGGAGGCAGGACTCCTCATTAGACGAGGTGATATGAAAAATGCAGCCAATATCTGGTCAAGCCATTTATGTGGTCTTACTTCGAGAGTTAAAACGGTTCTGGCGAGCAAAAGCCCGAATCATCGCTTCGATTGCTCAAAGCTTCTTTTTCCTTCTTATTCTCGGATTCGGAATTGGAGGATTATTCGGAGGAACACTAGGAGGTAGTTACCTCACATTTATTGCACCGGGAATCATCGCAATGTCATTGCTGTTTGCTTCAGTGTTTTCTGGAATTTCAGTTATCTTCGATCGACAATTTGGCTTCTTTAAAGAGATGCTAGTTGCCCCTGTAAGTCGAACCAGCATTATAACAGGTAAAATCTTTGGAGGGGCAATCACTGCAGCAATTCAGGGTCTATTAATCCTAGGGGTCTCGACCATCTTAGGCGCTTTTGTACTTGATTTCCGATTCGCCCTTGGGATTTTTGCAGGAATTGGTGTCATGCTATTAATCACTGCTGGATTTGTCGGACTCGGAGTAGCAATTGGTTCAGCTCTTACAGATTTTCATGCCTTCCAGTTGATTTCAACGTTTATCATCTGGCCACTTTTTATGTTAAGTGGTGTTTTCTTCCCAATTGACACAGCACCCTTGCCTCTGCAAATAGCGATGCTCGCGGATCCTCTTTTCTACGGAGTAGAACTCCTTCGCTTTTGCCTTGTTGGATACATTACTCCTATATTAGGTCCGTTGGGCCCCCTCATTGCGCTGGCAGTCCTAGGTGGATTTTCACTTCTAATGATTGCCATTGGAACTTACTTGTTTTCCCGAGCGGAGGCTTAAACATCAAGAAACTCGGATGCAAGCAGATCATAAAGTAGAAGATCGTGGTATGCCCCTTCAAAGAATGAGGCCTGGCGGCGGCGCCCGCCGGGCTTAAACCCTATTTTTTCATAGACTCGCTGTGCACGCATATTAATGTCGTGTGTGAATAATACGATTCGATGAAGGTTAAGTTGCTTGAAGCCAAAATTCAGAAGAAGCCGTAGGGCTTCAGTTCCATATCCTTTGTCGTAGTTCCGATCTTCGTAAATCACAATCATGAGCTCAGCTTTGTGATTGATTTTACTGATATCCATCAGTCCACAGACACCGAGTAATTGTTGCAGTTTAGTGTGCTCAATTGCGAAGAAATAGTGTTTGTGGTTTTTCCTTGCCTCCCATGTTTTCTTAATCCATTGTTTTGTATCTTCGAGTGATGATGGATAGGGCATATCTAAGAACCGTCGAACTTCTAACCAATTGAATTGCAGGTTTATCGTCTCTGCATCGGTTAGCTCAAGGCTGCGTAGCAGAACCTGTTTACCCTCAAACATTCTTTGTTCCCTCCTGGATGAGCGGATAATGTGGAGGATGACGGTTGCGAAATTCCTCATCGAGGATATCCATGATTAGCACGTCCTTGTATTTTCCCTCTTGAAAAAGGGCCTTGCGATGACGTGCCACGTGTTGGAATCCCACTTTCTCGTAGGCTCGGATGGCGCGGGGATTATCCTCATTGACGAGGAGGAAGATGCTGTGGAGGTTGAGGAAATTGAATCCATAACCGAGCAGCAGATTGATTGCCTCTTGGCCATGACCTTTAGCCCAGTATTGTTTATTCCAAATTGCTATCCCCAGTTCAGCTGACCGGTTAACCCATGAAAGTTTAAACAGGCTGCACGAACCTATGAGGTGTTTTGGTTGCTTGGTCTCAATACCGAAGACATGTTCGTTGCCCTGTCGACGCTGGTCCCAAGTGTTACGTATCCATTGTTCCTCCTCTTCTTTTGATACAGGCATTGTTAGGCCGAGAAAACGTCGCAGTTCAACATCGTTCCAGTGTTTGAGTATCTCATCAACATCCGCTAGTTCTAATCCTCGAAGGATTATGTGCTCTCCAGTTAGCAAGGCATCACACCTAGGATATGCATGGGTGCTTGGTGGGTTAACGGTGGTGCTATTTCTCTGTTTCTTTCTTGGAAAAGTCTGCTAAATACTCCATCCCATCATTTGCCGAAAAGCATTTCCAGTAAAGCTTAGGACAAGAATGAAGGGGGTAGCCATAACTAGGAACAAGAAGAGACTTTGTAGATAAAATAGGGTGAAACTTACAAGGACTTCGTTGAATACGGCGACCCAGTTGGGATCCATTCCCCAAATCCATTGCCAACCAGGGATCAAGGTAGTGGCATAAGCTGGATTGATGAAAAGTATTCCCAATATGATGAAATAGTTGAAAAAAAGAAATAGGAAAGGACCTAAGAATCCTGCAATTACAACCTCCTTCGTTTCGAAGGTGACGAAGAACCCGATGAAAAAGGCCATGCCAGCAAAGACAAAGAGATAGAAGAAGAAGTCTATGGCTGCGGTGGGAGAAAGGGGGTTGATAAGATAAGTGAATTTGGTTCCAAAGAGGAAGAAATGAAGCCAATCGATACCAATGAATCCCAAACACATGATTCCTGCAATTGTCAGGATATGTCGCCATCTAACGCGGGGTCGAATGTCTTGTGCCATCGGTTCATGCCCTTTAATTAGGAGTTGGTGTGTGAGTAACTTTGTGGGTATTAAAGTTGATAGTCTTGCACCAGAACCGATGGTTAGATTTTAAAAGTAAATGGAATGCAGGTGACGATCTAATTTCGTTTCATCGAGGGAGCATGTTGGCTCCGAAATAGACCACGATGCGAGATAATTCTAAGCGGCCGTTATTCGTTTCAGCAAGAAATGGCGTTTGTACAAGTGGTTCTAACAGAAGAACCCAATTCCAGTTCCCACTGGATTCTGCGGCTAGGAACAGAGGTTGATCAGAATCAGTTAGGGAGTAATTCCAAGAAAAATTACGAATTTCACCAGGGATAATTATTATACGGCTGCCTTTGAATCCGAATCCATAGTAGAGCTGTTCGCCATTGAGAAAGATACGCGTATCGGTGTGAATGAGGTCCACGGAGAGAGTTAGTCCAGGATTTTGGATTCGACCAACAATCTGCACTCTTACATACCTGCCGCTAGTCGCATTACTGATCACATTAATTGCGGTTATTTCAAAGGAAAAACTAAGAGATTGATAAGTATCAGCTTGATAAAAGGCGGATAGACCCAAAAGGACACTCGATGCTAGGATTATTGAAAGGAAGATTAGGCTACGTGTCCGACGGACCAAATCAGTCAACACCTTTTTTGACGGCAGAGTTTTATCTCCGTATTAAGTCAACGGTGAAGGCAATTTACACATTCCCTGCTCCGGGCAAAGTATAAAGAGTATTTAAGGTTGGAGTTTGTAGGAGTATCTTACTGGTTGAGGGTGATTTTGAGTGGTACGATTTCGAAAATCCCAGTTATATACGGTTTGGCTGGTGCTTATTATCATCCTCCTCGTTGTTAATTGGATTGGCCTAAGAGATCGATATGTAACAAGTACATATCCCACTGATAATGCAACGCAAATTGCACTTGGTGACCTTGACGTTTCAAAACCCGGCCTTGAATTAGTCTACTTAACTCCATCGCGTGTCATTATAGTTGGTGGGTTAACTGCGTCCCCATGGCAAGAGACGGTCTTTCAGAACCCCGACTGGGAAACGAATCCACTCATAGCCCTAAGCGTTGGCGATTATTATGATGAATACAAAGGAGACGAAATCGCAGTCCTTACACAGGATGGAATACTCCATTTGAACTTCCGCGGAGCTGCCATCTGGCATTCAGAAGAAATCGGTAACCTTCCCGATGGATATCCAGTGTGGACAACTAACCATATGTTTGCCGGTCAATTCATCACGACATCAGACGCCATGGAGATAGCCATTATTGGTCAACATTACAATGTGTCTACTACCACTTCAACGGGTCACATCTATGTAGCTAGCAGATTCAATAGTACAACTTGGAATATTGACCAAGTTCATACTGAACTAACCATTTTACTCACTGGCGCAGCTGGTAATGTGGATACCTCAAACAGCGGCGATGAATTGATTGCAGGCGGAATAGATACTGGAGCCTTCTATTTAAGATACGATGAGGGAACTTGGACGATAACCCAACTCATTGAATGGGGAGGGGTAACACGTTCAATTGCAGTGGGAGATTTCATGCTTCAACCTGCAGGGAATGAAATCGCCATCGTAAGGGATCATGATATTCGAGTCTTCTACAGGCAATTGGGAGAATGGATAACGACGACTATCTGGTCGGAGGAACATTTGCAAATCGGAATTGAGTCTGTGTTCATCGGGGACATCGACCCATTTAACCCTGGACATGAGGTGCTGGGTGTTGGCACCGTAAATGAAAATACCAAACCAGTACTAGTTGTCCTGAAGCATATGTTAAGTTGGGAGCCTAACATTCTCTGGCACTTAGTGGAATCACCTACTAATGTTATTGCAAAAAATTTTGATTTCAACCGTCTGGGAACAGAGATTCTCATCAGCAATCCACCACAGACAACCGTGTTGTCGGTCCCAACGAATTCTGACCGGATCCTACGGGCAGGGGTAGCGGTCTTGATACCGGCAATTCTCCTACTTCCAGCAACATTCCTTCTTTTCGCACTCGCTGAATATTTTGGAAAAGTCACTGATGAACGTCGTCGGGCTCGTGCCTTAGAGATGATTGCCCAAGGGTATGTTCGATGTCCTGTTTGCAGGCGTTTTATTCCCAAAGACAAAGCGGAAGCCCATAAACGGTGGCACAGAACCCAACAATTCTATTAAATACCAAGCTAGGATTTGAGAACCTTTCCAGGAAGTTGTGCCAAGACCTTAATTGCACCCTCAACGATGGTGTCAATTAATTCAGCAGTTGTGGGCAGATCAGATATGCGACCTGTCACCTCGCCACCAAACATCAAAGCAGTATCGGATTTATGATCTAAGAGATCTACAAATCCTGATTGTTCTAGTTTCAATATGGCGTTATTCGAGTCAACTGGTTCACCAAGATAAAACCGGGGAACATCGTCCAGTGTCTGCTTAACAAGCATCTCAGCACGGTGGTTTCGAAGGAACCGCATCGGCCCAAATAAGCCACGTGCAACAAGCGTTTGTCGTTCCTCATGATTAATGATAGCGTCTTTCCAGATTGATTCAAAATCACTTTCTTGGGTCGCAATAAAGCGTGTTCCCATTTGTATCCCCACCGCGCCTAAACATAAAGCTGCAGCTAGGGACGCACCATCACTAAACCCTCCCGCAGCTACTACTGGGGTTTTAACCGCCTGGGCCACTGCAGGGACTAACACCATCGAATGGACGGGATCCCAGGAGACATGAGCCCCGCCTTCATGCCCCGAGGCCACAATCACATCAGCCCCTGCCCGTTCAGCCTTCTTCGCATGATAGACGGATGGAACCACATGAACCCAGATGAGCCCATGGTTTTTGACTTCAGCCCACGGTTTCGGATTCCCTGCCGAGGTGATTAACACCCGTAGTCGCCGTTCAATATCTGAATCTGCATTCCTGGTCTCAATTACCTGTTCGACAAACATCTTTGATGCTACCAAAAACTCTGCGGCGACTGGAACATTTACACCAAAAACGCCCTTCGATGATTTGGTCCCCTTGGCTACAGCTTCTATGGATTTTTGCAATAACACCATAGGTGGGTCATCGCCAAACAATCGTTTCGCATCCACCGGAGCTGCTTCAGGTAATAGGGTGGCGGCCATCCCGATACTACTGATAACTCCTAAGGCGCCCGCATTGGTAACCGCGATGGCTAAGTCCTCAGTCTTGTAAGGCCCCATACCCCCTTGCAGAATAGGCACACGGATATCCAACATATCACACAGGTCGGTATGAAGATGCGTCATGCTATAGCATGCCCAACCCTTGTGATTTAAATTTACACCTTTAAGCCAAGTCCATATGTCGCTATTTCGAGGGCACGTACGCGATAACATCAATTTCGATAGCCACACCCTTCGGGAGGGTAGCGACACCAATTGTGGTACGAGCTGGGGGATCCAGGTCGAAGTAATTTCCATAGGCATCATTAACTTCGCCGAAATCCTGCATGTTCGTCAAATAAATCGTAGACCGCACCACATCCGCAAGACTTGCGCCTGCGGCATTTAAAATAGTCTTCAAATTCTCCATACATTGCCGGGTTTGATTACCAATTGACCCAGTGACGAAGTCACCAGTTTTGGGATTCACGGGAACCTGCCCAGCCACAAACAAAAAATCGCCTGCGTGGATTGCTTGACTATACGGTCCCACTGGCGAAGGAGCATCTTGGGTGAACACCCGAGTTTTTTTCGAGGGCATCAAATCATCTCCAATAACCAAGAAAGAGAGTAGACAGGAATCAGTGCTTACACTTATTATGCTTGCGATATGGGCGCACAGGATGAAACTTTGACCGAGTGTAAAGGTTAAAAAACACCTACCATCCTGTGGAGATAATCTCGCTTATAATGTTAGGCGTAGAGCTCCTCAAAGGAGAGATACATCACATGCCACCAAAAGTAGATGAAACAAAATGCACTGGTTGCGGAACCTGCGTTGACGTCTGCCCAAGCGAATGCTTCACCCTCGAAGACAACAAGTCCAAGGTCACGGACCCAGACGCATGCGCAGAATGTGAAAGTTGTGTCGAAAATTGTTCAGAAGACGCGATTGTTCTTGAGTGAGTCTAAAGCATTTCATGGCTTAGCTTTATTCTTACTAGATATAAGGTTTGAAGCAGAGAATGCCTAATTGTTGAAACTTTTATTACTGCTTCTATACTACTACCTCCCATGAAGACAGTATTCCGTTCTTCAGGAATCGCTCTTTTCACCATTTTATTATGTATCCAGCTTCTCCTATCTCCATTTGTTTCATCCTCATATCAGAAACTCTCCCTAATATCACATGCACCAACTAAATCAGGACATTTTCAATTTCAGGCAACAGATGTTAGGTTTGGTCAAAACCGCCGTGTCAATACTGGTAATTCAGGTTATCCTGAACAAGTGGAACCCACATTAACGATTCTTAGTAATGGTCGCATCCTTATAGGGTGGAAAGAAGCCGCCACTCCGACCGGACCAGGACTTCGAGTAGGCTTCGCATATTCAGAAGATGATGGTTATTCATTCATCAACAACACTCTTATGGCTACATTGGGTGGCGGTTCGCAATCCGATCCCTGGCTTGTAAAAGACCATACCGATAATGCCTATTTTGCCTTCCTTGAATATGGAGGTACTTCAGAGGGTATGGGCGTCGCTAAAACGCTTGATGGTGGTTTGACATGGCAACCACCAACACAAGCTAGTGATACGCCCGCAGGACTTGATGACAAAGAAACCATGTGTGTCGATACCAATGGGAATCTCTATTTAGTCTGGGATTTTTTTGAAAATTACCCCAATGGCGGTACAGCCTATCTGACCTTTACAAAGTCAACGAATGGTGGCACTTCTTTTGATCCCACTATCACACTTGGCCCATGGGAAGAACGCGGTGGTATTCCCTATATCACCTGTTCAACAAATGACACTCTCTATATGACAACATGGGACTCAAGTGAAGCTTACCCAGATATGATCTATATTTCAAAATCAATTGATTTAGGCAATACTTGGACAACGCCTACTCGAGTGAGCACATGGGGTTACCCGAGCATTTCATTAATCACTGTATGTGCCACTGATAGCAATAATGATGTTTACATTTGTTTTTCCGCAGGCTCCATTACTGATCATGAAATCTATGTGACCAAATCAACAGATGGTGGCTTCTCTTGGTCCACACCAATACAAGTCAATGATAACAGCACGAATATGCAACGAATGGTTGAGATGCACATCGACCCCGAAGATAATATTCATGTTGCCTGGTTAGATGGTAGTTTAGGTGAATGGAATATCTTCTACAGTTACTCAACTGATGGAGGAGCCACATTCTCTAATGATATTAAAATCACGAGTGAAGGCACCCCATTTTCATACACACGACCTGGTGACTACTTCACATTGCGCTCCGGTCCCGATGGTCGACTCTACATCGTTTGGACGGATGGACGAGGACCCGACCAAGATATCTACTTTGCCAGGCAGGATCTTTTAGCGCCATCAATCAATCATACATCGCCAGCTTTCATCCTAACACAAACACCTTTCAGCATCGACATTCAGGCATCAGATGATGACGCTATCGAACGTATTGAATTCCATTATCGAATCGGAGATACAGGAACCTGGAACACTCAGCTCTTAACCCGTCTCACTTCAACATCCTATCAAGGAGAGATAAATGCTGATCGAATGATAGGATCTAAGATTGCGTACTATTTCACCGTTAACGATTATGCCCAACGACAGACGCTTCTTCCCACTTCAGGATATTTCATTATTCCTATACTACCTGTATCACCAACGATGCTTATCATAATTGTGACCTCAACCATCATAATAACGGTAGTTGTAATCTTTTCCATATGGTACCTTCGCCGACCATAATTTCTTCCCCAAATGCGTCAGCCAGAATTACTTAGTTTCCCGACTTATGAGGTATTCTGCAATTCCGTAGCCTTTTCCTGGATCATCATGGAGAGTGAACTCTGAGACAATTTCGTAGATATTTGTTTCTCGTCCTGGCTTAGATTGACGTGGTGGATACATCATGGTCTGTAATTTTGTGGACGATAGCTGCCATTCCTTATGTTGTTCGTCAGTGAACTGAACTGTAAAACCGAGAGGTGTTATCTTATCAGTATCAAAATGAGTTTTGAATGTGATATCGGTTAGGTGCTGGTTTCCAACCAGGCTTGAAAGGAACCCGGCGGTTTCGTAGTTAGCACCGATGTGCAGTTTAATGATGTTAATCGTACACCAGGGGAATTGGGCGGCAATCCAGCTCCATTCATTGATAGCGGCGTAATCACGGAGTCCCCATGAGTGGTCGCGATGACCATAACAGTCAATCTGAAGTTCTTTGCCACTAGCTAGCCGAATAGTTCCTTCGACGAAGCAGCCTTGCTCATAGTGTTCCTGTTCGAGCACTCCCTGTTGATACGCTTGTCTAGCATCGTATGCAAATGGGTCGAAGCGACCAGTGAACTCCAGTTGAGCGAATCGTTTTCCATCGTTGAAGTGGATTTTCCAGAGCTCGTGTGGTTGAATGAGCTCAAATCGGAGTTTACCATCACTGAGAGCTTCGAGTTTTCCCGGTGTTGGTTCCGTGTTTAGGTAGATATCAACGTCACCATCAGCAAGATAGGCCACGAGGTAGTCACGTTTGGGAATATTAGGATATGCGGAAATATAGAAGAATGCCGCGAGTTTGATCTGTGGATCGTAGAATTGGAAATAGTAGGACTCCTTCCAATCAGATACAGAAGAGGGGTCATGAAATTGCTCATGGATAGGAGACACTTCATATGACATAAACGGTGTCACCAACTAGTCAAAGAGTTCGTAGAAGGTTGGATCTTTGTCACATTCGTTTTTATCACGGAACAAACGTGCCCAAGCTGGGTGACCCATGGCTTTGAGCATTCTTTGGAGGTAATCTCCAACGATGTCTTCAGATAAGCCCATCGTCACCTGATCAGTGATATTTCCCATATCGGTGAAGATATAGAACCATTTCAAGAAGACCGAAGAGCCAGCTTTGAGGCGTTTGACATCATCCCATTCAGCGAATTCCAAATAGAGTTCTGTTTGAACCTCTGTCGCAAATTTTTCCAAGTCGTTCAACACGGTAAATGGAGTGGTTTCGATTTTGTTGCCGTAACGTGTGAACAGGGCAAATTGTGTGATGTGGTCAGAATATTCTTCGGGTTTGGGAAAGAGTGTGGCAAAATCGGTGAACACCAGTTCCTCCATGTCTTTAACAATCAACGCGACAGAGAGATTGGGAATCGGAGATTTTGCTTTCGTGTCATGCCAGTCCCAAATCAGGCGTGTTCCATCATAAAGGGGTGAAAACTCGCGAAAAATGAGGTATTCGTTGTCATTGAGAGGGTAGGGGCCCATTTCGTGGATGCTGGCTCTACATTCGCAGTAGGAAAGAAATTCAGCGAGGTACAACTGCGCCATAGTGCGTTTGAGTTCGTTTCGTTGATCCGGAGTAATCGGTTGGAGTTCCTGTTTCACCCTTTCAAGAATAGTGTCAGGTAACACAAGGGTTGAATCATTATTTTCAGCAGCCAAGGGTCGATCACTTGCATAATAGCTAGTGGCCATGCGGTACCAGAAATCAATGAGAAACTTTGCTTCCTTTCGCCTATCAACTGATTCATGTTCAGGACCGCCTCCATCGAAGAGGTCTTGCATCCGCCCAAGCCCCCAAAGCCCGATGAACGCCCACATACCCAACACATTTGGATATGCAGCTAGTGTGCGACACTGCGCACCAATTTCTTCGGGGGTAATTTTGTTGGCTAGTTGTTTGAAAAGATTGTACTGGTATCCTCGGTAGATTTGGGCGCAAGCGACGCTGTTGTAGGCAGTTACTGGAAAGAGCTTTGACTCGAGAGCTGTGCGTTGTGAGAGCAGGTAGGTGCTGGCTTGGCTCGCCCGTCGAAGCAGGTTATTAGCATCTTGTGTGCTGATATCGCCGATCATAATTGTTCAACTCGTTGAAAGGTACAATAAAGGCTTCCTCCATTTAAGCGTCACATAAACGACTAAGTTAATGCCGAACATGAAACCCATGAATGGCCTTCGTTGAATGATCGAACGTATCCAATTTCTGTTTGTTAAAGGGTCGTAATGGGTCGTGTTTGTAAAACCACGAACTGTCCATGCTGGTAGGTCCATTCGATATCTTGCGGGGCTCCAAAGTGCTCTTCGATTAGTAACCCCAATTGGGCCAGTTCTCGAAGCTGTTTTTCAGTTAAACAGTAAGTCCCGCGTTTTTCTACAGGAGTTTCTAGCAAAACCGTACAATTAGGCTGATCCTTTGGAGAGGGTGCGCTGTATACAGCTTTGGTCCCAAGATGTGAATGAACCACAGCGAGAGGCATTTTTTGAAGTACGAAATGGTCAGGCGTCACTTTTCCTGCCACGATGCTTTCCCCTAACCCCCAAGTAGCATCGATCACAAGTTGAGCTATGTCTCCTGAACTAGCATTCGCAGTAAACATGACTCCTGAAACATCTCCGAGAACCATTTCTTGAATTATGACACCCATCCGTACTTGACGAAGGGGAATTCCCTTCCCCTGGAGATAGAGTAGAGATCGCGGAGAAAAGATGGAAAGCCATGTTGATTTGATAGCGTCGAGAATAGAAGAGATATCTGAGACACAGAGAAAGGTTTCAGCTTGACCAGCAAAGGAAAACTGGACAGTATCCTCAATGGTGGCGGAAGAGCGAACTGCGTAGCTTTGGTGTGGAACGGGTTTATTGCCCCGGAGTGAATCAAACCCATGGTTAATGTCTCGTGCAACTTCTGGTGGAATCTCAAACTTGTTTGCGTCTTGGTAGAATTCTTCTGCAAGCTCCAGAATAGCCTCGATATCGGTTTCCTCTTGTTGGAGGATTTTTAAGGTCTCTAAATGCTGACACTGATTCAAGAAACGGCTGAATTCCTGGGTCGGAACAACGATACCCTCGGGGACTCGGATGCCGATTTTTTGAAGTCGGGCGAGGTTGACAGCTTTGCCCCCATAATCGCCGAGGTGCTCAGGAAGTACGTCCCGAAGAGAGCGTATCATCGAAGCTTCATACTCCCGATTTCTAAATCTCTGAGAGAAGTAAAATCCCTGAGGTTCCTTCACGTGGTTCGATGCGAACCCGTTGATTCGCGAGTTCACCATCATAATCAAGATTGGTCCCCATGAGAGCTGGAATGCCAAATTCTCGGGTTACAATTGCTAAATGGGACCCTAAAGCGCCTGAGGTGCATATGACGCCTTTAAGGCGTGAAAGTACTGGCGCTAACGTGGTGGTTCCTGCATCTTCAACCAAGACGATGGTCTCTTTCACGGTTCCCTTCTCTTCATCAGCCTTGAATTCTTTGAGCAGTGTTAATACATCTTGGATGGATTTGATTTCCCGAAGTACACCTTCAGCACTCTTATTCAAGCTGATCAGGCCTTCACCGATAACTTTCATTGGGAAGGTCACCTAACCTCTGTAGCCTGTCTTAACAACTTAAAAGGGTTGGCAAAAGGCTTCCACACAAAGGCAGGATCATTAGATCAATCCGAATAACCATTGCCATGCATACCAAACTGTGAAAATATTGAACACACAACCCACAATTATGAGGAATCGATCATAATATCCGGGATATGAACGGACACCCACTAGATTGACTATCAAGAGCAGTACGGCTAAGACGATATTTAACCAGCCAATCCACGGATTTGGCACTACCAACGACAAGAAGAGCATTACAATGGGAATCAGCATTAGTAATGCGGCTAACAACCATGTTCTCTGCGACGCTTTCGTTCCAGCCATTTCGCCAGGTACAAAATCACCGCTAAAGATACGTAATACATCACCCAACAAATAGGTAAACATCAGAGCTATCCATAGTGCTGAGAGGATTATCTGTACATCTTCAATCATTCAATCACCTTTGATTTTAAGAAGGCATATACACCAAGTGCCCCATACTTAGTCTTTAAACTCGTTTTCTTCAACTACCACTTTCACTTCGGTCCCCTTGTGGATGGTGTTAGATAACACGAATACCACTTGATTTGTCGCTTTTTGGGTCACATTACAGGAAATGCTTCAAAATCTCACCAGAACTAATTTCAATTTTTGACATTTCAAACACGATTGAGTGTATTTCAAATAGATTGGCAAAAGTAGTGCCAATGAAAATTCTTGTTTTGGGCCTTCAAGTATGTTGAGAACTAATCTTCTAGCCTATGGTGTCCTAGAGCGGTTCAATGAAATCCGTTAGGTTTCACAAGATATGTTTACGGGTGGTTTAGACTGGATAAGGTTCTTTGTCTTTAGGTGGATGAGTCATAAAGTTATCACCATGACGAGTGTGTGACTTCGTCTTGATTGGACAAGAATAAAAGGTGACAAAAAACGACACATTACATTTTCTCAAAGAGTAAAAGGTGACGCAAAAGAGTGCGCCACCCTATAGCGGGACGGGGCGTCCATAACGAGGACATAAAGGAGGAGAGGGGGAGAGGGGAATGAAAGACACAGGGAAAGGAAACCCCATCCTGTCGCTGTAATGTTTTGGTTTTACCTCGTTTAATATCTTGTGTGTGGAAACTGGCATCCCGAAGAACGTGGAAGTGATGATTGGATAGATGGCTTACTCATCGTGTAAGCGAAGTTATTGTGCTCTATTCCACCTCGGGGAACTCCCGTTATCCAGCTTTTATAAGGGTGTACCGAATTTAAAATGCTTTCCTTTTTCTTCTGCACGTTTTTTCCGGAAAATGCCGTGGAATCGGAAAAAAGCTAGGTTCGAGGTGCAGCTGAATAGTGGGGAGAGTATCGAGGGTGGAAAATTTGTCAACTTACGAGTATGAAAAGCGACCACTTATAAGCAGTTAGTAGCGGATGTGTGCGCGGAGGGTTTCTCTGGAATGATGTACATTCTTGAAACACCAATTCACTTCGCCATGATAATTGCATCTCTGATTGTGGTGCTTATATTAGCACTCCTGTCATTTAGTTCACCAATTACTAAGGAAAAAAATCTTGAGTATCATTGGCTCAGTTTCCTTGTTATTTTCTTTCTTGTAGGAACTTATGCAATCCTAGCCGCAATGATCTATCTGCTTCCGGCAGCCGCTACAGCGGATCAACTGCTCCCATATTATCTTGGAGCCTGGTCCTGTGTTGCACTCTACGGCTTCTTCCTAGTTTTCTTCGCGTTCAGTTCGAAATCTATTAGTGCGCCTGCATGGATTAAGTATCTGTTTCTTCTTGCGACCCTTTCATTTCTTGCAGTCCTTTGGTTTTTCACCACGCCCACTACTGCTTTCGTCGTGTCTGACGGACTTCTTAGCTGGCTAGCTATGCCCTGGATTGTGGTAATCTATGGTGCGATACTCGCAGTTCTCTATTTATTCATAATACCCTTCATTCATTCCTATCGCGTGATCTCACAACAAGAAGGCGGTATGAAGACTGGAAACTTGATAGCTCTAGTCGGACTTCTCCTATGGACAATCGCAGCTATGGGTATGGCCTTAGTGTTCTTCGTTGCCCCTTTCATGTTGGGAATCCTTGCACTCGGTTTCGTTGGACTTCTACTGACTTTCATCGGTTTAATGATGTTTACTCGGGCGAAGCCAAAATCAAAATAACGCTGTGAAATTTAATCCGATAACCAATAAATTTGGTTATCGGGTCTCTCTTTTTTAATGGAAAAGCAAGCGTTTTTATAGCAAATATCAAGGATGTGTGCGCGGAGGGTTTCTTTGGATTGCTCTTCATTCATGAATCACCTATCCATTTTGGAGTCATACTACTGCTTGCCATCATCCTTCTCTTCTTCGCACTACTCGGTATAATGGGCACCCTACGAAGTGATCGACCATCACCTTCAGGCTGGTCAGGATTCCTGACAGTCGCCTTCGGTTTCTTCGCCTTCATCATCCTCGCGGCATCCGTCTACTTATTACCGGCGTCAGCAACAGCTAATGAACTGTTCCCCTACTATCTTGCCGTATACTCCTTTGTAGGATTGCATGCTTTCTTCCTGGTGTTCTATCTCCTCGATCTATCCTGGTTTAAGAAGCGAATGTGGCTTGTGTATCTTCCAATCCTGGCAACGTTTTCTTGGATTGCAATTATGTGGTTTTACGTGACACCAACAACAGTGAGCGTCGTCTCAGATGGAGTCGTCAACTACATCGCGATGCCATTAAACTTCTTGTTGTACTCCGCTTTCTTGACAGTCATCTATCTGTTTCTGGTTCCAACCCTTACCCTTTACAGGCTGGCAAAGACCCGTGAAGGATCAATGAAGATGTGGACCTGGATCGGCTGGTTGGGCAGCCTGCTGTGGTTCATCGCTGTACTGCTCATGGCGCTTGTCCAGTACACAGCACCTTTCATGATCTATACCTTCATTCTCGCATCCATTGCTTGGATAATCATGCTTATCGCCTGGTTCCTAACGACACAAAGAAGCTAGCAAGGATAACCCCGTTCATCATCTGGCCCGTAACCTGAAATCAACAGGAAATGGGCCTGCCTTCCTTTTTCACCGAAACCATTTAGTTGAATGATAGTTGCTCTCAGAGAAAATAGAAGTGTATTTATAGAAAATCGTTGGAGGGCTTGCTGGAGGGTATTTTTGTTGCTTTTCATTCATGAAACACCGCTACATTTTGCCATTGTAGTGCTGATTTGTGCGATAACCTTTGGTTCTCTATTACTTGCGATTCTTGCTGTGAACCGAGCTGAAGGCAAAACGCGCTGGACGAGAATCTTTGGGCTTTTGTTTGTCTTGTCGATTCTTCTTATGTATCTTGTATTTGCAATATCAATGGCTATGCTGCCAGCAACTGCAAGTGTTGTTGAGCTGCTTCCATTTTACATCGTGATCTGGGGGTTTGCTGGGCTCCATGGCTTATTCATCATATTGTTCTGTCTCGGCGCCCGCTTCCTCAGTAAACGAAAATGGGTATTTCTGCTCATCGTGTTAGGTGGCGCAGTCTATGTGGCTCTGCTCTTTCTTCTTCCGAATCCATTCACAGTGTTCACCGTTTCAGACGGTTGGCTCAATTACGTTGCCATGCCTTTGGTCTTGGTGATGTATGCGATTTTCCTTGGGGCAATCTACATGTTTTTGATTCCCTTGTACGTTGGCATTCAACTGAATAAACGGATGAAGGGATCCATGAAGGGTGGGCTATGGATTGGATGGATAGGGCTCTTTCTATCATTTCTTGGAGCTGTGTTGATTTCAGCCGTGCAGTTCACCGTGGCGTTTGTCCTGTATGCCTTCGTACTCGTTGCCACTGCATGGGTACTAAATATTCTAGGCATTGTCCTTACCAGACTTTATTCAAAACCAACAGCAGAATAATGCCAGAGTAGGATTCTATTAGCACGTGGTTTGAGGTCTCAGGAAAAAAGGTGGAGGTGCCCGACAAAGAGCGCGGGCACGTCCCTGAGTGATCATCCCCCTACATCCCCGCAAGGAGGGGGGTAACTCAGACACAGGACGCTCGTCGGTTCCGGGAACCTCGGAAAAAATTTCTGAGGTTCGGACAACGGGAGGAGGGATTTGGGAGGATAGGATTGGAGGGCTCCCCGGGCGGGAGGGTTATTCGAGGTGCCCGGACATCCGCGTCACGTCCAGGGTGCTTTCCGGAGTCTGTGTTACCAAGAAGAACTAATTATTAAGCGGTGATTGCGTAGTTCCGGTAATATAAACTGCGCATTTGCGTAGAAAATATACCATATGGGGTGCGAAAAAACAGGTCATTATGATATGATTTCGCGCAGGCGCGTGGTTTGTTATCTTCTTAAAAGTGTTACATTTCGCTAGGTTGTTGGGTTTGAGATGTTGTGGTTTTCAAAGAAAGGACAAAGCATATCTGCACCCGATTCGGGTGAATAATGGGTATCGTGCAACGGCGGGTGGGCATGTGACGTTTAAACCCTCGGTATTGGAAGACCATGGCGCGTGGTTGCTTATCAAACGGTTATTGGATGGGACAATTGAGGAAGTAGTCCCTGTACTTGATGTGGCAGCGCCGTACGGGTTTCGGTATCCTGAAGCTGAGAAGGTGTTAGAAGTGGATGCAAAGGATACCGTAGATCGTCTGGAGGGATTACGTCGTGCTGGTATTTTAGAGGGGGAGTTATCGGAGTCGATTTTCACGTGTCATGAGTGTACCTCGCCAGACTTACATCCCCAATCCCAATGCCCTTCGTGTGGGAAGAACCGTTTGGTTCGCCATCCAGTGATTGAACATTTCAGCTGTGGTTTCATTGGACCCCGAACGAAGTATGAAACTGATAAGGGATTACGGTGTCCATCTTGTGGAGAATTATTGAGCGGTGAGCAGCAGGACTACAAATCTGAAGAAGCCTTTCAATGCCTAGACTGTAAAACGGTGGGCGCCAAGCCTCGATTAGTTTTCCGATGTTTTCAATGCCAGAACACCGCTGAGCCATCTGTAATGACGGAACAAGCCGTCTATATCTACCGATTGAACATGGTGCATCGTGGAGATATAATTCACTATCTGGGATTTCATCCAACCCCTGAAGCTGAAAAACCTTCTCGGCGAAAGTATCGTGTCGATCTGGATGATGTGGATCGACGGATTCTGAATATCCTACAGCGAGATGCTCGTTTATCTTTTCGAAACATCGCCCGCCGATTGAAGGTTAGTGACGCAACGGTGCGGAGCCGAGTTTCCCGCCTCGAGCAGAATAATGTGATTAAGGGGTTTACAACCTTGGTTGATCCCCAACAAGTAGGGATGGAAGTAATTGCACTGATTCAATTGGAAGTGGATGCCAAGGTGTTACCAAAACTGAACACAGACCTACGGGCAGTTGAAGAAGTGAAACTGGTGCTGGAAACCGGGGACAGGGCAAACCTGATTCTACTTACAAGCTTTGCGTCACGTGACGCTTTGAACTCGTTCTTAGATAACCATATTCGGGGGAGCCAGGGCGTTCAATTGCTCTCTGTCACCCTGGCATTGGGGTTAAGAAAATATGATTGGATGATCCAGCTATAGAATTGGGAACCCCTTATTAGGGTAGTTAAATTCTGCTGGTCGGCGATAACCTTTTTGAATGGATATGAGCCCATATCATAACAGGAAAAAGACCCTCCTCGAGGCGTCGCAAGTGTCAGATCTCTATAAATTGCTTGAAGAAGGCGAAATCCAGAAGGCCTTACAGCTGGTGAACGAGGACGAAGATGCATGGCAAGACCTTATGGAATTGCTTGAAGATTCAGATGAATCGATGCAGCGTTTTGCTTTCGAAATAGCTTCAAAATCTGGCGACAATCCTCTACTCCTTGAAGCGTTGCCGAGTCTCATTAGCGGGCTTGATAGTGATGAGGATGACATTTGCCGGTATGCCGCAGAAGCACTTTATTACCTAGGTCCTGATGCAGCAGATGCTGCTGAATCCCTCTCAAACCTATTGAGTCATGATGATGACGATGTACGACGCGCTTCAGCCCGAGTGTTTACGAACATGGGAACAGCAGCATTAGTAGCTAAGGAACAGCTGATTGAAGCCCTCTCCGATAGCGATGAAGTCGTACGAGGAGAAGCTGCTCTAGCCATCGGCAATCTAGGCAGAGATGCACCTGAAGCAGTCCCAGTTCTAATCAATATGTTATCAGACGAAGAGGAATTTATCCACGAGAATAGGGGCATGGAAGTTCGACTGGCGGCCCAGAAAGCTTTGGAGCGAATCGGTCCCGATGCTATTCCTGGTCTTCTTGAAGCCTTACGAGCAGACCGACCGGAACAACGAGTGATTGCGGTCACAGCACTGGGAGCAATGGAATCATTACCAGAAGAAGCGGCTAAAGATATTGAAGATGCCACACTAGATCCTGATGAGACGGTTCAGAATGCAGCAAAGACTGCGTTAAAGCGAATTAAAGCACAAAAATAGCTGAATTCAGCCTATTGTTCGAACCTATTTTCCTCATTTTCATTTTCTGTATAGTCTCGCCGATCAATGAAGAAGAAGATGGCAAGGAAGATGAGAACTCCGACCATAACGGGAATCTTTACAAAGAATGAGACAGGTGAGATGAGATACCAGGACAGGGCAAAGCCTGTGGGGAGTGCTGTCCAGAATCGGATGCCGTTTCGGCTTTCACGTAAAGCAAGTCGTTGAGTTGTCCAATCCAAGATTGCAGGTAATGAGATGAATATGGCAACAAGTGTAGTGCCAAGATCACCGAGACTATAGAAGATGGGAAAACCAAGGAGCATGATAAAGGAGATGGGAAAACCGAGTAGAATCCCAAGGTACAGACCCGAACACCGAGCGCACACGTAATAGATCTGATCATCGAGTTTTACTTTGAATGCGTGTATCTTCTTATGATAGAAGAAGCTTAGGATGGGACCCAGAATTCGTTTTTTGAGACTCATAGTGCAATCACTTAACGGCGTTTTCAGGAGGGCTCTTGGGGGCAGATGGGTGGAAGGGTGCGTTTGTGTTCATTGTTGATAATTCGCTCGTTGAAATGGGTGATTTGTGCTTTGGTTAACCCCTTGGGAGTTTTCCCTGCGACAAGGTCATCAAGCTGTTCATAGCTGGCCCCGAGTTCACCCTCATCGGTTTGCCCAGGCCACAATCCAGGAGTTGGAATTTTGTTTAATATTTTTTCAGGTAGACCTAGATGAGCACCGAGTCCTTTGACTTCACGTTTCAAGAGGGCCCCTAAGGGAAGTAAGTCCACTGCCCCATCACCATACTTTGTAAAAAACCCAAGTGCTATTTCGGTTCGATTGCCGGTGCCAACCACAAGCCGATTGTGTTGATTAGCCTCATAATACAGTGCCACCATTCGAAGACGAGCCTTGATGTTCGCCAAGGGAATCGTTGTTGGCGTTTCTGGAGAAAGACCTAGAGCCAGAAGTAAGGAATTATACGCTGCTGTGAGATCATAGGTTTGATAATCGATATTGAATTGTTCCGCAAGGGCTTGTGCATCTGGGACAGCATCTTCAGGTGTATGACCACATGGCAATATCAGACCCAAAGTATCATCTGAGACTCGACGACATAAAATTGAGGTGACGCTCGAATCAAGACCACCAGAAATTCCAACTACAAATCCTGTGCAAACACTTTGCTCAAGGTATTTCTGCAACCATTTTGTAGTTCTTTTTTCGATCTCTGCAAAATTCGGTTTGGAATCCATGTTCTAGCTCAACCTCCAGAGAGAGTTTTCTTTTGGGTGGGGGTTATATCGATGCTTAGATCAAGCGCTCGAACGGAGTGGGTTATCCACCCCACTGAGATGACATCTACACCTGTGCTTGCGTATTCAGCGATATTATTGGGAGTAATGTTGCCTGACGCTTCAAGTAGAATTGTGGGATGTGATTTGCTAAGAGATGAAACGACTTTTTTGATTTCACGAGGTCCCATGTTGTCTAATAGAATAATATCAGGTTCCGCATCGGCCACTGAAATTGCCTCGTTCACATTCGTGACTTCCACTTCAATGGATGTAGAGAAACTTGAATTGTTTCTCGCCTGATTCACTGCCTCCCCAGGAGTCGAGTAGAAGGCAAGATGATTATCTTTGATCAAGATGGCATCATCAAGTCGCCAGCGATGAGGATCCCCACCTCCAATGATAACAGCAAGTTTATCAAACAGCC
Organism: Candidatus Hermodarchaeota archaeon; assembly: GCA_016839365.1. Lineage (GTDB taxonomy): Archaea > Asgardarchaeota > Hermodarchaeia > Hermodarchaeales > Hermodarchaeaceae > Hermodarchaeum. Next base: position 44,210 of record JAEOUH010000070.1, on the reverse strand, counting down.
GTAGCAGCGGAGCTGTTTTCCGGGTGGCAGCGACTCGAATGTTGGGATTGGCTTTGCGAGCGATGGCTAAAAGATTCGCTGTTGCCGTTGCAATACCGCTCATCCGTTGGAGGAGATTCAGGAGTGTACGTTCAAGAGTGAGAAGAATAGTAGCACGGCCATCAGCGGTGAGCAAGGTCGTATCAGCCTGAACAGCTGTACCATCTTTTTGCTTTTGGTTAACAAAACATCCAAAGTCCTGTAGTACAATGGTAGCGATACTAAGTCCTGCAATTACTCCAGCTTGCCGCGTGAAGAGATGGGCATGTGCTGGGTGATTAGGGGGAACCAACGCATTGGTGGTGATGTCTCCGAAGCCGACATCTTCCTCCAGCATCTCATAGAACCGTTGGAGAACTAGCTGTGAGGGTAGCTCAGGGAAAGAGTGGGGAGGAATTGTTGACATTCGTATTCACTGTGATATGCTAGGCTTTGACCGCTTCTAAAAACCTTCTCTCTACTAGATTTCTCAATAAGTCAACTTGTAAGGTCAAGCATACGCTGGATCGCCATTCGTGCTTTATCGGCGATAGGTTTGGGTACAGTGACTTGGTATTGGTTGTTGAGTAAGCTGGCTTTGACTTTCTCCAGAGTGATTTTTTTCATAGCCTTGCAGATGGCATAATCCAGAGCAGGAATGAAGGTTTTTTCGGGCATTTCCGAACGCATACGAGTGACAAGATCTACTTCAGTGCAAATAATGAAGGTGTCATTTGGGCTGGCACGGGCGTATTGTAGCATCTGGCCTGTGGATCCGATGAAGTCAGCTTGTTCCTGGATATTCCATGCACATTCAGGGTGGACGAGTAGCTTAGCATTGGGATGGGTTTCTTTCCATTGGAGAACTTGGGGATCAAAGCTGAATGTCACATGCACGTGGCAAAAGCCATAATCCGGAATAGGAATCACCTCGTATCCGCACACATGATGGGCGTATTCGGCCATGTTTCCATCGGGTCCAAAGAGAACGGGATTAGTATCAAGGGCCTTCAGGATGATGCACAAATTTGATGAGGTGCAGATGACGTCAGCTTCTGCTTTCGCTTCAGCCGTAGTATTCACATATAGGACCACTGGAACCCCAGGATGTTGCTTTTTAGCCTCCTGAATGAGATTAGCAGGCAATTGGGCAGCCATGGGACACCTAGCTGAGGGATCAGGGATCAGGACGAGTTTGTCGGGGTTGAGGATAGCGGCTGTCTCGGCCATGAACCGGACCCCACAGAAAAGAATCGTATCCGCTTCGATTTGTTGGGCTTTTTGACACAACCCAAAACTGTCCCCCACATAATCAGCGATGGCTTGGATTTCTGGGGGCTGGTAATTGTGCGAAAAGATGATCGTGTGATTTGCTTTAGCTAAACGCTGTATGTCTTTTTGGAGGGGAGTAAGGGAGCCCATATGGTTGCCGCCATTCGATTTCTATTCAATACCGTGAAACTAAAATCCCCGCACCGCCCGCTCCTATAAGCCTTCGCCTTGAAATGGTGTCGGAAGCTTTTTGAGGTAACACCAGGCAGAGGGTATGTAATCTGTTTTGAGGGTAGGAAAAACCATGGTAGATAAGTCACCACGAGAATCAAATCTTAGTCGTCTTTTTTCTGGAGCAACAACCGCAACCTTCATCATCCAACTCCTAACAATCCTGGTCCTCATCGGCGCGCTTGTCGGTTATGCACTTTGGCTTGTCGGAGTTTGGGCCCTGATCAGAGATAACCAAGATATCATCATCTTTCTACTACTAGTTGGTGGAGCTGTTGCATTCGCAATCTTTATGCTCTTTTTTGGCTTCTTTATCCGAACCCATGGACGTGTAAAACACTTCGTCCTGGGCGAAGGAATTGGTGCTATTACGGGTGGAGATGGACAAATCATTCTCATGCTCTTTGCCTTCTCAGTTGTCTTCTTTACACTAGCTGGCATCTATGCCATCTATTTATTGTGGAAGTATCTTTTCCCATATTTATTCAGCATTACAAATTCAATTTATCCCAACATCATTATCCTCTGTATCGCTATCCTCGTTGTGACTGGGATAATTCAGCTTGCCACCCGAATGGTCAGCCGATATGCACAAAACATCGTTAAGCGAATAACAGATGAGAAATAGCCAAGGCAGAGGAGTCAAAGCAGTTTTAAGGCGAATTCCATTAGAGAGTAGTGACCATGCATACGAGGTAGGCTGATTATGGTTCTTCGGATATTTTTCAAAGCTTGGCGCATCACCATTCGGACGACACGACGATTTATCGTCTTTCTCGTCGCCTACGCCATATTACTTACTTGGATTGCGTTTATCATTCGACAGTACTACATCACACTCTTCACCCCTCCAGTTAATCCAGATGTCTTAACATATTACATGGTGATTATTGGGTGGACTCTTGTGGCGGGAACCATAATGGGAATCATCTTCTCTTGGCTACTTGCCCATGGACGACGTGACGATATTGCTACCTTGAAATGTGTCGGATGGTCCAACCATGATATCCGTGAATTGGTCCTCGGAGAAGTCATCTTCATTACAATTGCTGCCGTGATAACCATCGCCGTCCTCGGAGTCCTGGCGACCGGCATTTACGCCTCTTTTGCCATCATGTTAAGCTTTGATCCCCTCGGGAATACTGTCATCTTTATTCCCGATGCACTCCGACTTATCTTGATTAACCCGTTCTTCATGTTGATATCATTTGCCGCAGTGATGGTGGTACAGTTACCTGGGATTCTCATTCTCCTATGGCGTTCTCTGCGCATCAGCCCTATGAGGGCTCTAACCCGACCTGAATGATGGAGGAAGAAATGACATGCCAGACGATATTATTGTTGCACAAAAAGTTCAGAAGGAATATCGACGCGGGCGTGAGATTATCCATGCCCTCCGTGACATTAATCTGACTATCCAATCCGGCGAATTCATTGTCATTGAAGGAAAAAGCGGGTGTGGCAAGACAACACTTCTAAACGTCTTATCAGGCCTTGACCGCCCAACGGATGGCCGAATTATCTTTGACCAAATGGACCTCACCGTCATTGATGAACGAATCTTGCCAAAAATCCGACAAGAAAAAATCGGGTTCATCTTCCAACTCTTCAACCTTATCTCCACTATGACAGTGTATGAGAATGTTGCTGCTCCTCTCTGGCCAACAACTCTCAAAGGCAAAGAAATCGAAGATCGAGCGATGGAGGTCATTCGAGCTGTTGATATGGTGGAACGGAAAGATCACATACCACGACAACTGTCCGGTGGAGAACAACAGCGAACGGCCATCGCCCGAGCTTTAGTCAACAGACCAAAAGTTGTCTTCGCCGATGAACCGACTGGCGACCTCGACACCAAAACCGGCGCATCAATCATGCAGCTTCTCCGCAAACTCAATAAGGATGAGAAAATCACCTTCGTCGTCGTCACCCACGACCAAGAACTCGTCAAGTATGCAGACCGCCATTGGACTATGTCGGATGGCCGTCTAACCGGTAGCCGAGGCTAGTTAGTGTTCTGCCTTATCATACTCTTTTAAAATCTATGTTTTCCTTTCAAGTTATAGAGTGAAACCCCACATACTTGACTTAGATCCAAAAAAGAAAGGTCGAAGGGACGGTAGCCCATCCCCCAACCCGACAGACTATCCTTTCACGTCTTCAATCATGAAGGCGACTTTAACGGTTGCACGGTATTCGACGATTTTCCCATTCTTAATGACAGCAGTCATTCCAGTGATATCAGCGCCCGTAAGACCACGAAGAGTCTTGGCAGCAGTGCTTACAGCATTATTCGCAGCGTCTTCCCAACTTTTCGTCGAGTTACCAACTAGTTCAATGACTTTGATAACACCCATTGACAAAACCTCACACCCTATTTACAGCAAAGTCAGCTTAAGGCTTTCTATCTACCAAGGAATCAAAACTGTTAGCTCCATTTGGTAGATTTACCAGATTCCCTAATGAGTAACCCAGCTGCAACCACGATTAGCCTAGGAATCATAATAATAATTCTAAAAATCCAGGCAAGTGGTATCCGTGACCAAAGTGGGGATCCGAACTAAGCTGAAAGCAGTGAGAAGCAGAGCCAAACAACCAAAGTCTTTTTAACTCGACCACCTAAACGGCAACCTCCTTTACGATTGTAAAGACCCCACGACAGAATTAAACAAGAGGTTTATCGTGATGGATGATAGTCTATGTAACGCACGATCCACCGATGGCACCGCCCTCCGTACACGAGATCCTAACCCTGTCAGCGGCATGTGTGGCATCTGCATCAGAGACTGCAAAGTCCTCTGCATGATCAGCAAATCCGCTTTCCGTGGCCACGAGGTGCTTTATCCAACTAATGAATACTTTGGTCAAAGCACCGCCTCCGCCAACAAGGATTTTGGGCTTGACTGGTCACACTTCCAGCTGCTTGCTGCTCTCCAGGGTGCCGAAGGGATCGAAGCCAATTCCGACAAGGCATTATTCCCCAACGCTGATGCCTCCACCTCCGTTGGTGGCATTCCCCTCAAGCTCCCGATGCTCATTGCCGGGCTCGGGTCTACCGCCGTGGCGAAGAACCACTGGGAAGGCATCTCTATGGGTTCTGCTATGGCAGGAACGATCCAAACAGTTGGAGAGAATGTCTGTGGGATGGATAATGATAGTGTAATCACAAAGGGGAAGGTCAGCCATTCACCGGATCTCCAGTTCCGTATTGATTCGTATCGGAAATTCTGGGATGAGAAACACGGTGACATCGTGGTTCAAACGAATGTTGAAGACCAACGGCTTGGAGTTGACCTGTATGCAATTTCCAAGCTAGAAGTGAATGTGATTGAACGAAAGTGGGGACAGGGTGCCAAATCGATTGGCGGCGAGGTGCGTCTACCAACCCTTGAGCGTGCTATAAAACTCAAGAGTCGTGGGTATATAGTCCTCCCTGACCCTGAAGACCCTGTCGTTCAAGAAGCGTTCAAGGCTGGGACAATCAAGACTTTTGAGCGTCACAGCCGTGTTGGTATGCCGGATCTAAGCTGCATTGAAGACCTAGAATGGCTTCGCGAGCAGGGTGCCAAGAAAGTCTTCTTGAAGACTGGAGCGTATCGACCCGCAGCGACGGCGTTTGCCTTGAAAGTCGCCAGTGAAGGTAAGGTTGACATGCTCACCCTTGACGGTGCAGGGGGCGGGACAGGAATGAGCCCCATGGCGCACATGAATGAGCTAAGCACGCCGACCGTGTATCTGGCGGCTCAGGTACTGAAGGGTTGTCAGATTCTGAAGAAGAAAGGCAAGCATGTCCCTGACATTTCAATTGCTGGGGGCTTTATCCATGAGGCCCAAATTGTAAAAGCGATTGCTATGAGCAACTTTGGTAATGGCCCATTCTTCAAGGCAGTGGCTGTGGCACGTTCACCACTCACCGCAGCTATGAAGTCTGATTACTTTGTGGAACTCGCGAAGAATGGTCAGTTACCCAAGAGCTTCGTGGATGACTACGGTGATGACCCGGAGAAGTTCTTTGTCGCCTCTGCTGACTTGAAGCACGAGTATGGCAACCACTACAAAGACATTCCCAAGCCAGCGATTGGCGTCTACACCTACTATGAGCGGATCCGTGTTGGTATCCAACAGTTGATTGCTGGAATGCGGAAATTCAAGCTGCACCTTGTGGATCGCAACGATTTGATGGCGTTAACGCCACTTGCGACTGAAGTCACAGGGATTCGGATGCCACATCAGGTTGAAGCTGACGTCTTCGAACAGATGCTTGGCTGAGAGCTTTGTTCTCAGCCTCTCCTCTCTTTTTTCCATTTTTTCATTAATCGAGTGAAAACTAGGCCTCGAGGAGATCTGGTGGATCTAGGTCGATGTTGCAGTGGGGGCATTTGCCTTTTACTTTAAGGTACTCGAGGAGATGTACCCGATGGGCTTTGCCTTCACAGTGCGGACATTGCAAGGTGACATCAGTTGACCCAATAGCTCTATTACAAACCATGCAGAGGTGTTGTAGGCCACTCGTGGATGGCGGAAAGGGAGTTTCAGAAGACTCATCGATGAGTTCGTGGGGGTCGAGGTCGGTTTTACATTGTGGACATTTACCTTTGACCTTCAAGTATTCTAGAAAGTGGATGCGATGGGCCTGCCCTCGACACTGGGGACAACTGAGGGTGGAGTCGAGGGGAACAATGGAGTTTTGGCAAACAATACAAACAGGTTGGGGAGTGCCACAGTGGGGACAGACCGTAGTTTCAGCTAGGATGGTGGCTTCACATTCGGGGCACATCGCTAATTGGATTTCACCATACTGAGGGTGGGTAGGAGATAATCTTGATTGGGTATAGGCTCGTCGATGAGTGCTATCTTCGGGAATGTCTTCAGCTCGGGTGTCTCTTAGCCGCCACTCTCGAATTTTACCAGGTGGGCTACGTGCACGGACCCTGCGGTATTCGCTCCGGCTCTGACGTCGATCACGACTAATCCGATTACAATCACGGGCAATGCCAACACAGACGCCAATGAAGATGAGAACCATAATCATCCAAAAAATGGCTTGAAATACAATGTATTGCACCTAGAAGTCCACCAGCCTTTCATCTACTCTTAGGAATTCAGGTTTATCAAATTAGACCTTTTGTTGAGGCAAATAGCTATGATTCTTTTCTATGTTATGGAGGCAAGGATAACAATTTAGCGATTACGGAAAAATGCCCCGGGCCTCTACAGCTTCAGCAATACGGCGAAATGCGACGATATATGCGGCTGTACGCATGTGAACCTTTTCTTGCTGATATACTTGATAGACTTCATTGAAGGCTTGGACCATGCGTTGTTCGAGTTTAGTGTTCACTTCGTCTTCGCTCCAGGATTCACGGGTTAGATTCTGGACCCATTCCATATAGCTGACTGTAACACCACCGGCATTAGCAAGAATATCAGGTACAACAAAGACACCATTCTTGTAGAGAATTTCATCTGCTTCAGGTGTGGTGGGACCGTTGGCACCTTCACCAACAATTTTCGCTTTAATTCGAGGCGCATTCTCGGCAAGGAGTTGATTTTCTAGCGCTGCAGGTATGAGGATGTCCACGTCAAGTTCCAACAACTCGGCATTGGAGATTTGCTTTGTCCCTGGATATCCCACGACAGAGCCCGTTTTGTTCTTATGCTCCATGACTTTTTTTGGATTGACGCCATCGGGATTATAAATGCCTCCCTGTGAATCGCTGACCGCCACGATTTTTGAACCATATTCTGCAATCAGCACAGCAGCATAATAACCCACATTTCCAAATCCTTGTACAGCTACAGACGCACCTTTCAGGTTGAGTTTCAATCGTTTGGCCGCCTCACGAATGGTGATCACGGTTCCACGGCTGGTGGCTTCACGACGACCCAAACTCCCACCAACGGAGATTGGTTTACCAGTTACAACTTCAGGTACGGCATAACCCTGGGCTTCGGAGTATGTATCATAAATCCAGGCCATTTCACGTTCACTCGTATACACGTCAGGGGCAGGAACATCACGATATGGACCGATGATGTCCATGATTTCATGGGTGAACCGCCGAGTGAGATGTTCTAACTCATTTACACTCATTTCCTTGGGATTACAGATGATACCGCCTTTGGCTCCACCATAAGGGATGCCTACAACTGCAGTTTTAATTGACATCCAAATCGCTAACGCTTTGACCTCATCTAAACAGACTTGTGGATGATAGCGTATGCCGCCTTTGAAGGGACCAAACGCATCCCAGTGTTGGACACGCATACCAGTGAAGACTTTGATTCTTCCGTTATCCATTCTGACTGGCAGACTGACAACGAGGGCGCGTTTGGGATTTTTGAGGAGTTCAAGGATATCGGGGTTGAGGTTCATGTGTTTAGCTACGATTTCGAGTTGGCGTTTGGCAACTTCATAGGGATTTGGTTCATCACAGGCTTTGGGTTCTATAGTGTGTCACCTCGAGGGTGTCGTATGTGGCACTCAATAAATGGTGGGTTAAAAGTGCTTCCAAGAACCAATCGCCAGGTTAATGAAATCGGGGAGTAGAAACGGATTGGAGATCTGGGCGGCGTTTCCGTTCAGGGCGAATTTGCTTGCGCCGTAAGCGTAATAAGGAGGCCAGCGTGGAGGCGATGTCTTCGGGGTGGTACTGGTAGAGGTGGTAGCGGATGATTAAGAAACGACTTCTAGGATCGCTAAGGTTGCCAATGTGTTGAGCAAGGTGAAGGAGTTCGTCGTCGGACATGGCCTGGAGTTTTTTGGCGATTTCTGGGGAATATCTTGAAGATAGGGGGAGGTTCTGGTTGCTGATTAGACTGAGGTTTGTTCTCAAACCGATGTGTCCATGGGAAGGGTGACCCATTTGGACGGTTCCAGGAACCGATAGCGGTTCAGGGGCAGGAGCACTGGCAGCGCCGCTTAGCATGGCTAGGGCTACCCGGAGCTCTTGTATCGTATATTCAGCCATAACGGGTTTAGCCAGGATCTGTTGTATGCCGGGTTCCTTGGGGTCCCTACTGTATTTGCGTAGGAGCCGTAGCTCATCTGATGAGAGGTTTGAGAGTTGATCTGAAAGTGACCTAGCCCGGTGTACCTTGACTCGTTTCGCAATTACATATGGAGGACGATTCCTGTCAAGCAAAGGGATATTCCCTCCTCGAATTGGAGTAAAGGAATTGGTGAAATTTAGCTGTTCCCATTTCGTACGAATTTTGGAGGTACTATTTTGTGCTAGATTAGTCAGTTTCTTCTTGGGGAAGAGTGCGTTTGAGAGCTGCAAGGGTGGCAGCAACATCTTCCCAGTTGTATTGGTAGAGACGGTTTTTGACAATGATAAGGCGTGAGCGAAGGTCGTGGATGTCGTTATAGTGTTTGAGGAGCCATTGAAAATCGTCCATAGGGATACTTGTGAGGATATCGCTGATTTCTTGGGCAGTTTTTGCTGATGGAAGTGATGGAGATTCATCTGAGGGGGCGAAAAATCGTTTCGGAGGGAGAGGTGTTGTGTCTTCTATGGGTTTCCAGGGTTTGGCGTGTTCGAAACCTAGGGGCTTTTCAGCTAACGGGAGTTCATGGACGCCATCCAGAACAGCCAGAGCTAGGCGGAGTTCTTGAATGGAGTATTCATCGAGAAGAGCTGCAGAGATGACTTTCTTGGCTTCAACGTCATTCGGCACATCATAGATTCGGCGAAGTAAAACAAGGTCAGTTTTCGGTAAGCTGGCGAGTCGGTTCGATAATTGCCGGGTTCTTTGGACTGGTATTTGCTCGGTGTCCTCAAAAATATCAGAGTATTTACCCGGGGACATCGTAGCTCGCACGCTCTGCCGCCCTGAGGAATTAGGGGCTATTTAGGTGTTCGCTTTTTTGACGTGAAACGCTTTGATGTACAAGCAGTCAATTTGACTAGTTACGCAGTTCAATAAACTCTAGACACCATTATAGGAGTTTACACATTATAAATATGCCAGGGGTGTATGAAGTGGAGATACAACAAATTAAACCTGAGATTCGTATTCTTGGTGTGGATGATGCTCGGTTTGAAAGAGGGCGTCATGAGTGGACACGATTGGTAGGTGTAGTCTTTCGGGGAGGACAATGGATGGAGGGCTGTCTTCAGATGCCCATCCGCGTGGATGGTGATGATGTAACACGGCGACTCACCCAAATGGTAAACACCTCGCCACATTATGGTCAGTTGCGAGTAATAATGACCCGTGATACAATCTTCGGTGGAACCAATGTGTTGGATCTTCAAGTGCTGGTTGAGGATACTAAATTACCTGTCATTTCGGTGTCGGATTCAAAACCAGATATGCGTCAGGTCAAAAAAGCGCTTCAGAAAATCAATCCAGATGAGTGGGAACAGAAATATTCTCGACTTACGAACGCAGGACCAGTTAGGGTTGTGGAATCTCGTCCTGGGCGTGCTCCTGTTTATATACAGTGGCATGGGATGCCTTTTCAGCAGATCGTAGAGTTAGTCCAGAAAACAGCAACCCGAAGCCGCATCCCTGAGCCTATTCGGGTTGCACATCTCATTGCTTCTAGTTTTGTATTAGATCCTGGAGCCTGATCTTAGGAGAGGTGTAATTCCAAATTCATTGAGAAGTGAAACGACTAGCTCCGTGGGTAATCCGATAACAGATGTGTAACTTCCTTCAATTTCGTTAACGAGAAACGCACCTTTACCTTGGATTGCATATCCACCTGCCTTGCCAAGTGGTTCCCTTGTCAACACATATTCGCTGAGAGCTTGTTCAGATACATCTCTGAATGTCACTTTGGTCCACGCATGTCCCTGCCGTATTTTTCTCGTGGTTACGTCCACCACGGCGACAGCGGAGATGACCCGATGGGTTCTGCCAACAAGCTTTTGAAGCATCTTGAAGGCCTCTTCGGGGGTTTTGGGTTTTCCAAGAATCATGTTGTCATCTGTGACAACAAGTGTATCACCTCCCAGGATGATACCCTCTTCAATAATCGGCAGAACACTGAGTGCTTTTTGTAAGGCGTTTTCACTTGCTACTCTGACGATTTCGTCATCTGAACCTTGTTTGAGATGCGTTTCCTGGTTTTGTGGGGTGCAAACCGTAAATTCGAATCCAAGTTGAGCAAGTAACTGGACTCGACGAGGAGAATTAGAAGCGAGAAAAAGGGGCCGTATCATCAACTGAGTTTAGCAGCCATTGTATAAGAGGTTCGTGGTTTCTTTGTAGGTGGCCATGGCACAGATTGTTTGAGCCCGGTCAATGAGTTTGGGTTCACGTAGCTCAGAGGTGATAATCCCTTCAAGTTCACCAATATCTTTAGCCCGGATTTTAAGTAACAAATCCCAATCTCCGGTGACTGTATGTACCTCTTGGACGGCTGAGTGTGAGGCAATTTTAGAGATAAGCTCACGGTCAGTTTTCGACTCAGTCGCTTCTATGGCATTACGGTTGAGAGAGACGAACACAAAAGAGACCAAGGGCTTTTCCAACTTGATTGGATCGAGGATAGCTCGAAAGGAGTGGATGTGACCTGAGCTTGATAGTTTCTTGATGCGGTTATGGACAGTGGTGACTGGAATGTCTGTGGCTTTGGCGATAGTATTTGTGCGTTGACGACAGTCACGCTCAAGTTCACGTAGGATCTTCTGATCTTTTTCATCGAGCATGGCTTGAATTCCCCTTTCGAACATGCTCCAGGCGGAGTAGGCTCCTCAAGTAGGGATTTTCATACCGACGCTTTTAAGTAGTCCGATGGCTCTTGCACCGGATTTTGCCGCATCAAGGAATTCGAAAGATGTGTTCTGAAGCTTTTTTGGATTCTCCAAGTTGAGGAATTGGTGGGAGAAGCTTTAAATTGAAGGATTCAGAGACCTCTACCTTAGTACTGCTATTTCTTGGTGAAGTAGAGATGTCTATTCAATCGAACAATCTTGACCCTCGGTATCTGCGAGGAGTGATTGATGCTCTTGAACTTGTGGCTTCTTTCCTCGCATGGAAAGCTGAACACACGAACAGCACTCGTACTATCAAGGAATTTCTTGAAGAGAGTCTAGAACAGTTGGAAAAGAAAACACATCACAAACTAGATGAAGTGCTTGGAATAGAACTGGGAGACGAGTAAACTCACCAGCGTCCCCTTTAGCAATATTGGCCATACAAGTTTCATTTATCTAGCGGTAGCTCACATTGACGATGAGCATGGGTGAGTTCTTCCAGCTGCCTCCGAGTTGTTGAAAGAAGGGATGAAACTTCTTCTTTGGTTGATGCTGTGACCGTGAGGGCAACCCAGAGAGGTTGACGGGATTGATAAGGGCGTGGTAAGGATTTGAGATATACACCCTGTTTATCCGACATGACCTGATCAATTAGGGGGGCAAGCACTGATTCATCGAGGATAGGAACTTGAACTGTATCCTGTTCGATGACTTTTTCAGATAACGATGTAATCATAGGAATAACAGCGCCAATAAACATTGCATAGAGCTCCTGGGGCACCCCTGGAAGACAAAATATGAGTGTATTCTCTAGTTGCATTCGAATCCCTGGAGCTGAACCCACACAGTTGGGGATGGGGATAGCTTTCGGGGGGAGCTTTGCCATTTTTCTTCGACTTGGAGTGAGTTCAGCCGTTTCCACCAACCCTTGGACCTGAAGTTCTTTGTAACGTTGGGATACCATCTTCAAAGCTAAGGGATTCATTTCAAGGTGAGTGTCTGCTGCGAGTGCTAGACCACTCGCAGTGAGATCATCAAAGGTTGGGCCTAGTCCTCCACTCGTGATTAGGAGATTTGTTTGACATCTTACACTACTTTTGATGGCTGTGGCAATGACTTCAACCTGGTCTTCGATTATCAGTATCTGATTGACAGGGAGTTTAATTTCGAGTAACCGTTGGGCTAACCATTGGGAATTCGTGTCAAGGGTATGTCCAGACAGAAGTTCGTTTCCGATGATGAGGAGTTCAACTCGAACGGTCATGTTTTTCCGCCGCTACTTCTGCTGCCAGTTTGGCTGAAGAAATTAAGAAAGTGTGTGAAGCCCTTTTGAAAGTGGCGGATGCCTTCCACGACCACATACTCATCGCGACCATGTGCGTGGCCGCCGTGACCAAGCCCTCCAATGACAAATGGTTTCTTCAATGGCGGTTCTGCATAGACATAGAGAGGTACACTTGAAGGAAACATAGGCCAAATTTCCACATTATCCACTCCCGCTTCATAGTAGGACTTTAAGAGAGATTTTGCCACATGGGTGTTATCTGAGCTTTTTGACCAGTTCATCGTGTAGCCCAATTCAAGTTCAATTAATCCGCTGAGTCCGAGGTGGGTAAGGTGATCTTCGACAACCTTGAAGACGCGGTGAGGGTCTTCGTTGGGCGTTAGCCGGATATCAATGTGAGCAGAGGCTTGCCTGGGAAGAATAGTTTTGAATGAGTCGCCTACATAGCCTGTTTGAATTCCTGATATATTGACAGTAGGTTCAAAGAGGAAGCGACGAAGCAGATCAACTTTGGAATCAGCTTCAATAGTTAGGTTCTTGGCATCTAATTGGAGGGCTGCAATGCCTGGATCGAAGGATTCCGCAAGCAACACAATTAGGCGTTCATCCTCTTCTGTGGGAGGTTGGACATCATCTAATAATCCTGGAATTTGAGGGTGTCCATGAATATCTACTAAGCTAGAAAGCGCTTTTGCAAGGATATGGGCAGGATTGCGGATCCAACCGACTTCCGCGGAGTGAAGATCCCGGTTTGAAGGTCCCCGACAGTGAAGCCGAAGAAATACGATGCCTTTGGTTCCTAGAAACAGTCTAGCTATACCTCTTCGATCCGTAGCAAAGAAAGGATAATACACCGCATCAACCCTCTTCAGTTCTTCCTCATTTTCTTTGACAAATGCCGGGAGACTTGGGCTGCCGCTTTCTTCTTCACTGTCCACAACAAGGGTTAAGTTGATGGGGAATGTATCATCGACTTCTTGGATAATTGAAAGGGTTTCAAGAAGGGCCATTAGTGTAGCTTTTTGAGTGTATGCACCTCTAGCCATGAGGCTGGGTCCGAAGCGTGTGTGATCTTTGATTTCAGCAGCAAATGGAGGAACTGACCACCACGCCTCTGATTCAGTTGTCATCACATCGATTGAAGTATGAATGAGTAATGAGGGCGCTTTCTTACCTGCAGAGGTGTTTTTACCAAAGACAATAGGGTTGCTGGGAGTGGGGATCACCGTCGTCTCGAAGTTAAGGGAATCTAGTTTTGTAAACACCTGGTGAACGGTGCGGTTAATTCCAGCTCCTGTCCCACTAATGCTAGGCTGGCGAAGAAAATTTTGTAACTGGTTCAGTGTCGTGCTGAATTGGGTATCGATTTCATCTAAGATATTTCGAATGTTCATGGATTGTCTCACTAACTCCCGTTTAACTAACCTGATGTCACTTGAAGCAACTCGTGTTGTCCGCTTGTTAAAAGCGCGTCGGTTACGCAACCCCTATTGTGATGGTAGGCTGCGCGCATGGAGCCAACGGGTCTCCATGATAGAGCGGAGCATATCTACGTGGTCTTCATGACTTGACGCAATCCCAACAACGTTTACTGTGCCCTTTGAAGTATTTCCTAAGATGATTTCTTCCTTATCATGAATGACTCCCCATAGGTCTCCACGAGGATCGTGACGGAGCTGGTAGTTGGAGTTCTGCGCTGCTAGACGCTGCAAGCTTTGGACTATTTTCGTTGCAGGCGTGTCAGCGACAACGATGCGTACGCGAACATCGCTTGGGATCATTTTTAAGAGCTTGACTTTGATTCGAATAGCTCGAGGAAGAATGATGAAGAGTTGACTTCGAGCCCGGGAGATTTGACTGGCCATATAGGAATAGAATTCCTTTTCTCCAACTACAAATTGATACAGATCAAAGGTTGAAGGTTCAGATTCCTTAGATCGACGCCAGAACTGGTTGACACTTTGAGTAGCAAGGGTAACATGTCCTTCCGCCTCCTCAAGCAGACTAGCGAGTTGTGCGTTTGTGGATTGGATATATTGAGTTCGCCACTCTGAGAAGACCTTTGGGATATCATGGGTGATTTTTGTTAAATGCTGTTCGCTTTGAGTCACCATCTGATCAAGTTGTGAAGTAAACTCTTGCGTTCGCAGCTTGTCAATGATGTCAGGAATTTTAGCTATGTGGGTGTCGAGTTCGCGAGCTTGGAGTTTGACTTGCTTCACGGAATCTTCAAGTCCTTCAGCAAACTGGGATTGAAAAGCGAGTGTTAGGTCGGCAAAGCGATCAGCTAATTCCGTGGTAGCTTTCTGATTCCGTTGAATTACTTCATTAAAGGCTAAATCCAGAGCGTTACGAACCCATTCAGCCAGTTGTTCCCGCAGTTTATCGAACTCTTGATGGGCTGATTTCGCAACCTCTTCGAAGCGTTCCTGAGCCTCTTGTAAGTGATCCTGGATAGCTTCAGTTAGAGAAATCTGAAAATTAGCCTTGAGTCGTTTTACAGCGGTCATGATGTGGTCTCGAGCGAAGTTCTCAATAACCCCTTTAAAAGCCCCGAGCCGATATTTAGTCTCCATAAGGTCACCGAGTGACGCTTCCAAGACACTCATTTCCTGCTCAAAGTCTGCTAAGTGCTCTTCGACAACAGAGGGGGTGACATTCCAGAGCTCAATAAGGGTTTCACGGAAGTCCTCTAATTCGTGGAGCCGGAAGGATTGTTCACGCATATCTGATAGTGATATGTTGACGATGTCAAACACGTCGTTATTCAGTTTGTTAAGGACATTGATAAAAACATCAATCGATTCAAAATCATTGAGTCGATTTCGGGTTTCCATCATACGCTCATCCACTTCTGAGAGTATCTTTGCTTGAAGCTCATCTGTAAACACTTCAAAGGCAGGGGATGCTCGCATGGACTCAGCTTTACCACGAAAACCTTCAAAGGCGGTATCAAGTCTCTGGTCAATATTCGTCCGAAGCTTTTCTAACTGATAGGGGAGTGTTTCAACTTCTTTTCTAACTGAAGCATCGATTCCAGGGATACCAGTTTCAACTCGTTCTGGAAAATCTGTGCGAAGTTGACGTAAAAGATCACGTACTCGGGTGAGAGCAATCATGACTGCTTCAACTGGGGCGACAGCCTCATAGGTTTCGTCGGGATTGCGCCGGACCAATCCACAGGTTTGGAGTTCAGTGAGGTACTGATCCGCTTTCTTCATGGATAAGCCATGCTGTTCCTGAATCTCGGTCAATGGAGCAGGAGAAAGTCCTGTGGCAAGTTCAAAATAGAGACTGATTGCAGGCTGCGATACTTGTAATAGGTCAGCGAGCGAGGGTTGTTTATTTACCCCAGACTCCGTTTGTTGGTTTGCCTCCATAAGATAACCCCGATATTAGGTGAATCAAACCTTTACAGTGCTCCTCTCTAAGGGAACTCCTAATTAATTCTTTATCGCTCACAGCGTTGCTTATAAAGGCGTTGGGATTCATCATAGAAAGTTCAGAAAACCCAAAAAGTGCTAAGTTGAACTAGCCTAAGACATTTTAACCTCGCAACAAGGGTTAGCGATGGGTCTTCTACCAGAAAAGGTTCTCAACGAGTGGGTGATTATCATGGCCCCTAGAAGTACAACAAGTCCACTGATCTTAAAGAAAGGAGACATTACTCCATTTATTAAAAAACTCACCCATATTTTGACTGTTTATGGACCAGTGGCGAAGAAAACCCAGTTTGTCTTTGATGAAATCAGTGAGGGATCCCAGCTGCGGTTGGATTATGATACAACTATTCTTCCGCCAAAGAAGTACTTCATACCGCCCCAAGAAGAAATGGTCCGTTTTTCCTTAAGCCCTCAACTCAACATAACTAGCCCGCTAGAAGAAAGCGAAGAAGCCACCCTCTGGAACGGGAAGCGATTTGTGATAGTTGGCATCCATTCATGTGATCTAGCAGCCATAAAGTTTCACGATAAAATTCTCACCCAAGTCTATCCTGATCCTTATCGAACCCATCGACGTGAAAGGGGGATTATCATCGGGTTGAATTGCCTTACACCGTGCGAAGAGAGTTTCTGTAAGTCAACAATGACACTCTCGTCCACCGAAGGTGCAGATCTAATGCTCACAGAACTCCATGATAGCTACTATGTGGATGTTCTCACCGAAACTGGGCAGTTAGTAATAGATTACACGAAATCACTTTTCTCATCTGCATCAAAAGAACAAAGCAAAAGCGTCGAACAGCTCCTCACTAGTCGAGAAGACACCTTTCCTGATCTTATCCCCGAATTCGAGAAGCTTCCAGAACGATTGCAGGTAGGTTATGAAGGAGAGATGTGGGCCCGTTTGGGAAATCGGTGTTTTGGATGTGGTGCCTGTACCCTAGTTTGCCCCACCTGCTTCTGTTTTGATGTGAAGGACCGAGTAGAACTGGATTTAAACCAAGGTTCTCGTGTTCGCAATTGGGATTCCTGTCAACTCGTAGATTTTGCCCTAGTTGCAGGAGGTCATAATTTCCGGCCAACTATTCCGTCGCGTGTGCGATTCCGCATCTACCATAAATTCTGGATTGAGCCTGAACAAATCCAAGTAATAGGCTGTGTAGGCTGTGGACGATGCACCCGAACTTGCCCCGCAGATATTGATATGATTGAATTATTGACCGATATCCAAGAGGGAGGAACCTAACAAGATGACCTATCCTGTTTCACTTCGTCATGAGAAAAACGCTTACCAGTACAATAAGGCCCGTCTAGTGAGAATAACGCCACAGACTCCCGATACTAATCTTTATACCTTTGAGTATGTTGACCCAGGAATCCAAAAGCAGTTCACCTTTACACCAGGTCAGTTCATACTCCTGTCGATCTTTGGATATGGAGAGGCTCCTTTTGGCATTTGCTCATCTCCAAATAAGACTGATTCATTCGATCTCTGTATTCGCTCAGTTGGTAAGTTAACCAATGTTCTTCAAAACCTAAATCCAGACAGTGTCGTGGGATTCCGTGGACCGTTTGGACATGGATGGCCCATGGATGAAGTGAAAGGGAAAAATATCGTTATCATTGGTGGTGGAATTGGCCTAGTACCCCTGCGACCAGCAATCCTCGACGTTATTGAGAACCGAGACAATTACGGGAAATTACAGATCATGTATGGTGCTCGGTGCCCAGAGGAGCTCCTCTTTAAAGATGAACTCTATCTTTGGGGCAACCGACGGGATATCGAATATGTCGCTACCGTTGACCGGGATGATGAACATTGTTGGGCTGGAAACATCGGCGTTGTTACGGTTCTTTTTGACCGTATCAACATTTCGCCCAAAGACACCTATGCGCTTGTATGTGGACCCCCCATCATGTACAAGTTCGTATTGCGTGAATTAGAAAAGATTGGATTACCTGATGATCGGGTTTTCTTGTCCCTCGAACGCCGCATGAAATGCGGTGTCGGACATTGCAGCCATTGTCTTGTGGGGTCGAAATTCGTCTGCCAAGATGGGCCAGTGTTTAGCTATGCAGAGGTGAAGGCACAACGAGGAGCAGTATAAGGAACCGGGAGGAATTCAATATATGCCCACAGAGAAATCGAAACCCGTCGTTGCTTTTTACGGCTTAACCTGCTGTGCCGGATGCCAGCTCGAGGTTCTCAATCTGGAAGAAGAGCTCTTGGAGATTCTTGGACATATTAACCTCGTGCAATTTCGGATGGGTAGCTCTGCAAAACATCCGGGACCGTATGATGTCTGCTTCGTCGAAGGATCTGTCACAAATGAAGCAGAACTTGCCCATCTCAAAGAACTCCGAGAAAAATCAAAGGTGTTAGTTGCCTTAGGTGCATGTGCAACCACAGGTGGCGTTAATGCTCTTCGAAATGGTCGAAATATCGAAGAGCTCAAACAAAGTGTATATGGGGATGCCTCACATGTACGAACACTTCCGCAAATCCAACCTTTGAAGGAATACGTCAAGGTTGATTATGAGTTACAGGGCTGCCCTATAGCCGGTGATGAATTTATCGAGTTCCTCACAGCCCTACTGACCGGTGGAGAGCCTTCAGAGAAAAACTATGCTGTATGTGTGGAATGTCGTCTTAAAGAAAATATCTGTCTGATGAAGGAAGGAGAACTCTGTTTAGGTCCGATAACACGTGCTGGATGCGGAGCACGATGTCCCAGTGTTGGCTTCCCATGTGAAGGTTGTTGGGGCCCAGTCCCTCAAGCCAACGTGGAATCGGAGATCAACATGTTCTCACAAAAGGGAGCGAGTTTTGATGTTGTCGTTAGGAAATTCCGTATGTTTAATGCTTCCATGGAAGACTTCATGAAGCAGCTGAAAAAGAGGTTAGACATCGAATGGTTGTAGCAAAATTCGACATCCATCATATAGCCCGAGTCGAAGGGCATGGTGATCTCTTTGTAGAGCTGCAAAAAGGCAAAGAGCCACACGTTGAAATGCGTGTCACCGAAGGAACGCGCCTGTTCGAAGCTTTCCTTAGAAATCAGTGCTTCGCTGAAGTCTCCCACGTCATGTCCCGCATCTGTGGCATTTGCAGCCATTCCCATGCCGTAGCTGCATTAAGGGCTGTGGAAGCCGCATTACGGATCGAACCGAGTCACCAAACAATACAACTCCGAAAGCTCATGTTGTTAGGAGATATGCTCGAGAGCCACGCACTCCACATCAATTTTCTTGCCCTGCCGGACTACGTCGGAGCCCGAAATATAGTAGAAATGCTCCCGAAATATCAAAAAGAAGTGCAACGAGCCTTACAGCTCAAAAAGCTTGGAAACGAGCTTATGGAACTGGTTGGAGGAAGGCACACACACCCACTCTGTGCAGTGGTGGGTGGATTTACACATGTTCCCTCCCTAACGCAATTGGAGTCGATGAAGAAACGGCTTCGGGCTGCAATCCCAGACGCAAAGGGACAGATTGAATTGATGGGGAATTTTACCGACCCACAACTTGTTAGGCGAAGCCAATACTTAGCTGTCAAGCACCCCAAGGAATACCCGATTCATGACGGACAACTGGTTACAGATATGGGGCTGCAAATCTCTGTACCCGAGTATCAAACCATGATAAAAGAACGAAACGTGCCCTATGCTCATGCAAAATTCAGTGAAATTAAAGGCACACCCTTTGTGGTTGGCTCACTAGCTCGATTGAACATAGCATATGATCAACTCTCTGATACCGCAAAGCAGATGATTCAACAGGTAGGCCTGAAACTTCCTAGCTATGATATTTTCCAAATGAATATTGGCCAAGCCATCGAATATCTGCATTATCTTGACCATGCGATTGAAATCATCGATGAGCTCCGAAGGACAAAATTAGAACCTCATGTGGCGAAACACGAGGCCCGGGCTGGAATGAGTGCAGCCGCAGTTGAAGCCCCACGAGGTGTCCTCATCCATCGATATGCCTTTGATGCACGGGGGAAGGTGACATCCGCAGATGTAATCACACCTACCGCCATGAATTATGCCAACATCGAAGCAGACATTCGGGCACTTGCCCCCACTTTGCAAGATTTGTCTAAAGAAGAAGCTGAATTGAAGCTTAATATGCTCATACGGGCTTATGATCCGTGCATTTCCTGCTCCGTTCATTACTTGCATACGTGCTAGAACCACTTGTACGGGTTTATACATTTATAGGCGCATACCGTACGTATTATTCCGACATGCAGATTGCCCGTGGAAGGACCCGAATGTCGGATGAATTTCTGAACCAGAAAGTACTGGTATATGATCCGGAGAAGTGTTCCGGCTGTTATTATTGCATGATAGCGTGTTCTTTTTACCATCATGAAGAAGCCAACCTAGAAAAAGCCTATCTCCGGGTGCTTCCACAAGATGTTGGATTGAATCGTTTTGTTAACGCTCATTGCACCCATTGTGAGCATCCATTATGCGAACTAGCCTGTCCAACTGAACCTAAAGCGATTATGAAAGACCCAGACAAAGGATACGTTACCATAGATCAGATGCGCTGTATTGGTTGCAAATCCTGTAATTTTGCCTGTCCGCTAGCTGTCCCTGTTTTCGAGCAGTCGTTGGGTATCAGCAATAAATGCAACTTCTGTGATGGATCACCAAGATGCGCTGAATATTGTAGTACTGGAGCATTACAAGTCATGTCACGACGAGAAGCCAAAAACATCTGGGAGTCAAAACCAAATGAGTGACGATGAACTCACCCTCTATCCTTGGAGAAAGAGAGTGAAAACACTTCCAAAGTCATTCAAGAATCCAATTGTTAATATCATCAGAGTGGGTCATGTCCCAAAACTCGCATCCACACGGGAAAGGATTCGAGAGAACCTAGGGATCAACCGGAAACCCCCGACTGCCTATCATGATGAAAAAGCACGCCTTGAACTAAAAGAACTAGTGAAAGGCACTGACCTTTATGACAAGGCCATGTGGGATGAAAGAGACGAGTAGGGATCAGCAAATGACCAGAAATTATGCACTCTTCCTAGGTTGTTATATCCCTTCAATGCAGCCATTTGCTGAAGCTTCCCTACGACGAATTGCTCCGTTACTGAAAATGAAATTAATCGACATGGAAGGAGCCACGTGCTGTCCGGTACCTGAAATTGTTCGACTAGTGGATTACGATGCATGGTTGTATGTGTCTGCACGAAACCTTGCTCTTGCAGAATCCGAAGGTGAAGACATTCTAGCACTGTGCAATGGATGCTGGGAAACTTTGCATGAAGCAAGAGAGGCGATTGTGAGTGACCCCGAATTGTTGACAGAGGTTAACTCTCATCTCTCGCTGTTTGATAAAAGATTGGAGGGGAAAATCAAAGTCAAGCATTTCCTTGAAGTCATTGTAGAGGATGTTGGTTTGCAATCTCTGAAAGCTTCAATTAAGAAGCCATTGTCGAACCTGAAGGTCGGGGTTCAATATGGCTGTAAACTGTATAAAAGCCCGGAGAGTAAGTTCGTCACCTACTTCGATAACATTATCGAGACACTTGGGGTTAAGGCGATAGAGTATGGGGCGGAGAAGCTCTGTTGTGGATTTCCGTTGTCATTGTATTCTCTGGATGAAGCGATGGAAGAACGTGCTAAATTCAAATTAGCAAAGATGCAGGAAGCCAAGGTGGATTGCTTGGTTACAGCCTGTCCTGGGTGCTTTGATGTGTTGGAGAAAGCCCAGTTGCTGCTGAAACGGCAGGATCTGCACTATGAAATCCCAATGCTTAGTCTCACTGAGCTGATGGCGCTGAGTCTGGGATTCCGACCCCAGGAAATCGGTGTAGACAAGCATCGCGTGAAAACCGATGCCCTCATTGCTAAACTTGGGATGGTGGGAAACTAAATGGGTCGAATGGATACGATTCGAGAGCAATTAATCACCTTAGTCAAAGACGATTATGAGGATGAAAAAATTGACAAATATTCACGAGTCTTCGTCCGATTGAAACCACAACATATTCGCCCTGTTACACGATTATTAGTTGAGAATCTGGATGGACGATTAGTCGCGATTTCAGCGAACGATGAAGGGATACACGGTTTCGATCTCGTCTACCACTTTGATTTTTCCCATCAAGAAAAAGGTCTACATCTCGCTTTGAAGGTCCGCCTCCCACGAAAAAAACCCGTCATCGATTCAGTCACTGAGATTGCTTGGTCAGCCAATTGGGCTGAAAGGGAGCTAATGGATCTACTAGGGATCAGTTTCGAAGGCCACCCTGACCCCCGGAAACTGTTTCTCCCCTATGCTTGGCCGTCGGAGGAGGTGGGCTAGATACCAACACCGAAGAAACTAAAAAAGAAAACCATTCCCATGCAGATCGATAAAGTCACGGCCCCCGAATACGTTGTGCCATTAGGTCCTTTTCACCCGGCGCTCCTTGAAGGGGAATATTTCAAGTTGAAAGTCGAAGGCGAAAAAGTTCTGGATGTAGACTTGAAGCTTGGATACAACTATCGGGGTATCATGAAACTGGCGGAATCCCGTAGTTATCATCAGAACATTTACCTCTTTGAACGGGTCTGTGGCATTTGTAGCGCTGCCCACACAACTGCCTATACTCAAACCGCTGAAATGCTCGGTGGAATTGAGCTCCCAGATCGTGCGCGATATATCCGTACCCTCATCGCCGAGTTAGAAAGAATCCACAGCCACTTGTTATGGGCTGGCGTTGGGATGGAGCTTATTGGTTTCAAAACCCTATTCATGTTGATTTGGCGGGACCGAGAACATGTCCTTGACGTGCTCGAAGCGATTTCTGGAAACCGTCAACATTATGCAATGAATACCATTGGGGGCGTTCGAAAGGATATAGACAAAGATATGATTCCAAAAATCGAAGAGAAGCTGAAGCTACTCCATAAAGCGACAGAGACGGCAACTAAGGCTGTTCTAGAAGATGGGGGAATACGAGCCCGGACAAAGGGTATTGGCACTCTCGACAAAGAAATCGCAAGAAAAATCTGCGTAGTAGGCCCCGTAGCACGAGCCACGGGAATGGCTATTGATGTCAGAAAGGATGACCCCTATGCAGCCTATGATGAGATTCCATTTGATATCATTACCGCAGAGGGAGGTGACATCCTTTCTATGGCCATAGTTCGATTAGGTGAACTTGTAGAATCCGTGAAAATCAGCCAATTCTGTTTGGATAAACTGAAAACCGTCGGGGGACCTATCCGCGCAGAAGTAAAGGAATTCCCCACTGGAGAGGCTGTGGGTCGGGTTGAGGCGCCCCGCGGGGAACTCATGTACTATCTAGTTTCAAACGGCACCAATATACCTGAACGGGCTAGAGTCCGAACTCCCTCTTACCTGAACGATTATGCGTTACTCTTCATGCTCCCAGGAGAGTCCCTAGCCGATGTTCCCATCACGGTAGCATCCGTCGATCCATGCATGGCCTGCACCGATCGGATGTGTAGCGTAACCGATCACAGGATCCAGATTCATAAAACTGGAACGCTACGAGATCTATCTAAGTCCTTCAGATGATTGTACAATGATTGACCCCGCAATTATTATCATCGTCTTATACCTTGCTGCTGCTCTCACACTCATTGGTCTGAGGGTTAAGAGGGCAAATGATGTCATTTCAATTCTAGCGACTGGGTTTGCGCTCCTTGCGGTCATCCTGAATTTCCTCTTATTTCCACCTTGGATTAGTTTACCTGGAATTTTGGGATTAGATTTCACGGTGAATGGATACACGAACCTGATTGCACTCATCGCCACCTTCATCGGGTTCCTAGTTGTTATGTACTCAATTCGCTATATTGAGCACCGTAAGAGCTCTTATAGTGTGTTTGTGTTATTGACCATGGGCAGCCTTGTGGGTATGGCATACAGTTGGAACTTGTTTTGGGTCTTCGTGTTTGCTGAACTGGCAACCATTACCTCGACCTTCCTCATTGCACATCACTTCAAAACCACCTCCCTGGAAGGTGGAATTAAATATCTAATCATTCAGTTTTTTGCTTCCATCTTCGTAATTGTTGGACTTGGACTGATATACCAAGAAGCGCAGGTGTTTGGTTATGCTGGAATCGGGGTCTTTAGCATCGAGTTTCTTCTCACTTCGGGGATACTAACGGGATTTATCGGCAAATTATCACTATTTCTAATCTTCCTTGGATTTCTGGTAAAGGTGCCATCCTTCCCGATTCACACCTGGCTCCCTGATGCTTCCACCGCAGCACCAGCGTCGATCAGTACCCTCCTCCACGCGATGATGATTAAAGTTGCAGGTATGCCTGCGTTCCTGATCCTCCTCTTGTTCTACTCATTTTTCATTAGTGTAACTTTCTGGGTGGTGATCTGCAGCTTGGGTGTTCTCACGATGCTTGTCTGTGTCATTATTGCCTTCGCTCAAGATGATTTGAAGCGACTCCTCGCCTTTGACAGCGTGAGCCAGATGGGTTATGTAATCCTTGGATTAGGCATTGGTGGGTTGGCTATTACCTACTATAGCCTATCAGCTGATTCCCTGTGGCTAGTCGTGGCAGCTGGTGGTATCACTGCCGGACTCTTCCACCTACTGAACCACAGCCTCTTCAAATCAGTCCTTTTCTTCAGTGCTGGGGCAATTGAACACGAAACGGGAACCCGTGACATCAATAAACTGGGCGGATTACTTCAAGCGATGCCCACCACCGGATATGTGATGCTCATTGGATCGCTAGCGATTGCCGGCGTTCCGCTCCTTAACGGCTTTACTAGCAAGTGGATGATCTATAACGCCTGCATCGCCGCTGGACAACCAGCCTTTGCGTTAATAGCGATATTTACATCCGCCTTGACTTTCGCTGTCTTTCTCCGGTTGTTATGCTCCGTATTCCTTGGGCAGGCACCAGGCACCTACGATAAAGTACATCCTGCACCAAAAATCATGGTGGTTCCCTCCCTGATTTTAGCGGCAGGTTGCATCCTATTTGGCTTTCTTCCACAAATCGCCTTAGTCTTGTTGATTTTCCCTGCTACCGTTGTTCTCTTACCCACTGCCATCCCGCCCCCAATGAATCCATTATTCTGGGTATCCCTGGATTTGTTCTTACTAGCCACTTTACTTTTCATCGGTCTGATTGTGGGATATGTTCTTTACAGAATCAAGGGTGGCGCCCAGCCCATAAAAGCGGATGAAAAGACCATGCCCTTTACTGGAGGTGCTCTCAAAGACCCGTATTTGAAGGTCGATGAAGCCCGGCCTGCCTCCACAGTGTTTTCACATCCTTTTAAACCACTACTGAATGGATTTAGACGGACACACACAGGTTTAGTGAACTTCTATATTGTGTGGTTTGTCCTCTTTGCCTTACTACTCCTTTCGTTGCTCTTCGTGGGGTGGATATGATGCAGACAGTATTTGATTATCTGTTCATTATTGCCCTCTATTTCGCGGTGATTGGACTAGCGTTTTTCTTCAGCTGGGGGGCATCATGGGTGTTCAGAAAACTGTCTGCACGGTTGCAAGCCCGAAGAGGCCCCCCCGCATATCAGCCCATTGCAGACATCATCAAGCTCTTCGGGAAGGAACGGTTTACCCCAGCCCTATCGAACAAATTCCTTTACATCCTTTCGCCACTACTTGCATTGAGCGCTATCCTCATTCTGAGTTTCATGATACCTCCAGGAACCCCACTCTGGCCAGGTCCCCTAGCCTTCGATCTTATCGTCATTCTGTATTTTTCAGTCATGTTTTCACTAGCCTTCGTCATTGCTGGATGGGCCTCAGGCTCTACCTGGGGGAAGATTGGGGCAAGTCGCGAAGTGGTGATGATTCTGAGTGTGGAGCTTCCACTAGCCATTGCCCTCCTCATTCCATCGCTAGCCCTTGCCCGTGGAGGTTTCAGCTTCTCGTTGTCCATCACTGATGTTATTTCAGCCCAACAGGGCACCTTCATTTGGATCCTGCCCAACTGGTTCCTATTCCGTTATCCACTTGCAGCCATAGCGCTTTTTTTGACATTACTAACGAAATCATGGATGCGCCCCTTTGGGGACATACCTGAAGCCGAGCAGGAGATCTTTGCAGGATCATTAACGGAGTATGGTGGACCCCTCCTTGGCATCTTTGAACTCGCACGGCTGTTTCGGTTCTATGTCTTTACTGCTCTGTTTGTCGACCTGTATCTGGGTGGAGGTGTTGGCTTCGTCTTCCCCTTTGACCTTCTCATCTTTCTAGCGAAGTGCTTAGTCATCGTTATTCTTATGACGATTGTCCATGTCGCCAGCGCACGGTACCGAATAAGTCACGTGTTCAAATGGTTCCTAACCGTGTGCTTGGCCTTTGCCCTCTTCTCCCTAATTCGCGTGTTGGTGGGATTTTAAAATGGTTAAAATCACAGCGATAAAAGAAGCTTTGAAGGCGTTATTTAAACCAGCCACCACCAAATACCCCCATGGTCCCCCCAGCCACGTGCCTCCAGGGCTTCGAGGGTTGCCCCAATTCAGTGATGAAAACTGCATCGGATGCGGAGCGTGTGTGGTCTGTTGTTCGGCGAATGCGATTTCGATGAAAGATGAGGGCGATACACGGACACTAAGTATCTTTTACCCACGTTGTGTGTTTTGCGGTCGTTGTGAGGATATCTGCCCCGAAGATGGGATTAGCTTAACTGAGCAGTTTGAACTAGCGACAACGGATAAGAAAAATGCAGAAGTGACGATTGTATTCAAATTGGTTCGATGTTCCCAATGTGGAGATGTAATCTCCACACGTAAACACTTGGATAAAATCAAGGAACGAATTATGACCAATGTTGATGCAACAGTTAAGGAAGAAGTGGTTAGAGATCTTCCCAAGTATGAGACCCTTTGTGGTGAATGCCGGAGAAAACTGAGTTATGAGTTGAATACCCACACGCAGAAATACTATGCCCGGAGGTGGGAGTCGTGAACACAATTATTGGTCTTGTTATTCTTATCATTGCGGTCGCGATTATCGAGATTGATGATTTCCGCTTCATCACAGTGCTTCTAGGAATCCTCGGTGGCCTCTTCACTGTGGGCGCTCTTCTCGATGGAGTTTACATCGAAATACTTCCCTTAGCAGTGTACTCCATCGTTCTCCTACCATTAGCCCTGTTCATTATAACTGTGTACACCAAGCCAACCGAAGAGCCCCCATTACTTCAGGGCATACTTTCGAGCGTTGTACTCGTTGTCCTAATTATCATCAGTTATGTTGTCTCACTATTCGTTTTGGGAGTGGCTGGGATTGAATGGTCCCTAATACTAATCGGCATCTTTGGACTAGTGGTGAAGACGGATATACGTAAAACCGTTGCCAGTTTATCACTACTGGTCTATTCTCTACATTTACTTACACCCGGATTCGACATCGTCATCGAAGGTGTGTTGATGTTGACAGCGGGAATACTCGTTCTTGTTCTCTTGATTCTTGGATATCGGTACTTTGTGTTAAGGGGATCAATGTCTACACGAGAGCTTATGGAATTGAAGTTGTAAGGTGGGATAGAAATGAGTGTGATGCGTTGGGCTCGTGGGAAATCCCCTTGGATTGCAGTACTCCATGCTGGTGGGTGTAACAATTGTGATATCGAGGTACTAGATGTGTTGACACCTCGATTCGACGTGGAACGATTAGGTGTACTATGGAAGCAGAATCCTCGCCATGCAGATATTCTCATCACGAATGGTTGATTGTCAAAGCATTCGAAGGTGTTTATCAAGCGAATATATGACCAAATGCTCGCCCCAAAGGCCGTGGTGGCATTGGGAACATGCGCCTGTACTGGTGGCATCTATGTTGATGGGAAAGGAGCAGAAATCAAAGAAACTCACACAATTGTTGGTGGGGTTGATACGGTGATCCCAGTTGATGTGTATGTTCCGGGCTGTCCACCAAAACCAGAAGCAATCATCCAAGGCGTAGTCTTGGCCATTGAGAAGCTCAAGCAAGCGGACTAGGCAAAGTTCCTGCTAACCTTTTTGCTTCTTTTCCTGCATGCGTTCATACCGTAGTGCCAGGATTTGGGCTGCTAGGGTAAATGGTTCACGGATTGGGGCTACAGGAGGAGCATAACAGGTTTCTAGGTCAGCCACATCTCGTACCGTCATTTTCGCTGATATAGCGGCGCAGAGCACATTTACTCGTTGGTGGGCACAGGGACCAATGACTTGTCCTCCGAGTAAGAGTCCAGTATCCTTATTTGCCAAAAGCTTCACTGTAACATCCTCTTCACTTGGATAATATTCAGCGGTTCGGCTGCCCTTAAATTTACCAGCAAGAACTGGAAGATTGGCCTTTTCGGCTACGACACGCGTAGGTCCCACTCCTGCGATTTCGAGACCAAAAAGATGAGTTGTTCGAGCTAATAACACTCCTTGTAATTCCGCCGATCCCCCAGCGGCATTGATACCAGCAACTTCGCCTTGTCGCAGGGCAATACTTCCAAGTCCTGAGACGATACTCTGACCGGTTACTAAATCGTCATGTTCTGCGCAATCACCAGCTGCATAGATATTCGAATAATTGGTTGCCATCCGGTTATCTATACGAATCCCTCCGCGTTCACCAAGTGTAATCCCTGCATCTTTCGCTAAGCTTGTATTTGCACGGACGCCTGTGGCTACTACAACAAGATCTGCACGGATTTCTTCTTCGGTGTTCGTTTCACGATCAGCCACAACCACATGGGTTTTGGTGACTTGTTTTGCTGTAGTACTTAGTTTGACGGTGAGTCCTTTGGCTTCCATTTGTTTTTGGATTAAAACTCCCATATCGTCATCAACCATGGCTGGTAGTACCTGGGGTAAGAATTCGATTACTGTGATCCTAAGACCTAAGGAGTGAAGTGCTTCTGCCGTTTCGAGTCCCACGAGCCCTGCACCAATAATTGCAGCTGTTTTCGCTTTCTTAGCCACAGTCTGAAGCTGTTTAGCATCCTCTAAGGTGTGAAGACGGTTTACATGGGGTGCATCCAAACCATCAATAGGGGGTGTGCTGGGTCGTGCCCCTGTGGCAAAGATTAAAGCATCATATGAAAGTGAGTCAGTCTCCCCTTCAGGGGTCTTGATAGTCACAGTTTTCTTCTTCGGGTCGACCGCTAGAGCCTTGGTGTTCAGCCGTAAGTCAGCCCGTACCAGATTACCGGTATAGAAGGATTCAGGATGAATGATGATGTCCTCGATTCGGGGAATTACACGATTGACTGTATAGGGTAGTCCACATCGACTGTATTCAGGAAGAGATTCATCCTGGATGATGGTGATAGTGGCATCTCGACTAATCTTGCGAGCCTGGAGGGTTGCGGCCGCACCGGCGGTGCCACATCCTATTACAATTATATTTTGGGTCATGGAGATTCATTTCCGAAAGACTAGTTAACCTACCCATGGGGAATACCTTAGCCAAAAAGATTATACTTCGCCCCTTCGTTGGTTCAAGTTAGCGGCGTGAACATCATCTTCGCGGGTTGAGTGGTTACATGGCAATTACAAAGGTTGCAGCATTCATCCAAGGTCCTCCTGACGCTATGAAAGATGGTTTTTCATCAACTCCTGAGGCTGACCTAGCCTCGGCTCTTTTATTTTTACAGAAACAGATTCGGGAACCAGTGTCTTTCTCTTATTTTTCGAAAGTCTATTTACCCTTCTATCTTGTTCATGCTCTACCGGGTCGAAGTTTGATTATCAGCGGTGTTGGCGAACCGACAATTTCAGTGCGTCATTCATCAATTCCTTCGCTTGTTCAGATGCGTGCGGAACTCCGTAATATTGAGAAGATCGAGTTGGTCCCCAAATTATTGGGTGAATTTATTGAAGGTTTCGAAAAACCTCCTTCGGAACTAGTTGTTATCCGGAATGCTATGCTACCAACAATGATAGATACTCTCCGTGTATTGGTTGATTCTGCTATTCCTCCACCAGGTGATGAAGAGGTTTTACCATCTCGATTATCTACAAAAGAAATTCATGATGTAGGGATTCTGTTTCGGAATGAGCGTGCTCAACTCGATGCGAATCTTGCTCAGTTGAGCCAGGCTGAGAGTTTGATCGATGAATTTGTTGAAGAGAATATCCGTTTGCTAGATGCCAGTCGTGATCGACTGTCCCGTGGTGCCTCCTTGCGTTGGGAAGCCACTCCGATTGAAAGTGAACCTCAGACCTCCTTTTTTGCTGATGAACCTACAGCGGAACTGGAAAAAGAAAAACAGCGTATCTCAAGTGAGCTAGCGCAAATTGTTAGCCGTCTAGCCAACACCCTTGGATTATCCACAGAACAGTGCCGTCGCCTTGTGAGTTCCATCAAAGCAAAACCAACAGAAGTAGAATGGCATATTGCCAATGTGAAGACGCGGCTATTAGAATTAGAGAACACCGCAAATGTCTTCCAGATATCGATTCAGCAGTCACTTACAGATTTGGATGAAAAAACAGAAGAGCTGCGTGATGCCCGCACTCGTTTTGCTTGGAGTCGTGACCAAATCAGGAACGGTCCTTCATCTGATCAGATTTCCCCGCCTTTTCCCACTGGTTCTCTTGTCTATTCTCAACCAGCGCCAGCGGAACCGACTAAAGGACCAAAGCTCTCGGAGCTCAATATGATTCGTGAAGCAATCATCAAGCTCCATGCAGAATTAAAAGAAACGATTAAGCAATTGAAAAATAAAGTGGAACAAGAACACAGGCGATTTGAAGCGATTAGTGCGCCAGCTGATACCCTCCAAGGGTATCTTCCCTTAATGCAAATTGTTATTCCTGTTTTCACAGCAAAAATTGAGCATGCCGAAGGGCAGTATGGGGTGATTCCACCCTTATCACTCCGAAAGGAAATCGGTGCTCATCTGCAATTAAGTTATTCTGATGATGTCTTTGGTGAGCAATTGATTCAACTCATGCGAACCGAAATTCGATCGAACCCCCGTTTTCAGCAACAACTGGATGAGATTGCTGAACGGGTTAATTGGATTCAGCGTCCTTTCAGTGCAGAGAATGTGCAACGAGGAACCCGACAATTAGCAAATTATGGCCTTATGAATTATGAAACGCGTGAAGAGGTTGCCTCGTTTTGGTCCAGTATTTTGTTAACGTAAGAATTGTTATCCTTTAGACCAGCTATTAAGGCTCTGTTGCCGTTGCCCTTTCTTGGCTTTTAGGAGACGGTCCACCACATTATTCACTCGCGTTTCAGCGAATCCTCGTTCATGAGAGAGATAGGCAATGAGACCTTCGCGATTAACAGAGTGGGGTGTTATATCATATTCATCCGTAATTGGGTGGTCTAAAAAGAGGCGACGGATTTTATGATAATTTGGCGGGAGTTGTTCAAGGATCATACTAGGTAGGTTTTCGAGACATTGGTTTTCCTTGATTAGTTTTAAGGCTGTTTTGGGACCAACCTGGGGAACACCCTTATTGAAATCGGTGCCGATGAGTAAGGCGACATCAACAAGCTGCTCGCGGTTGATGCCATTTTCAGCTAGTACTCTATGGAGGTCAATGAGCTCGGGTTGAAGTGGGACACTTGTACCTTTACTAGGGAGGCGTTTCCGACCTGTGAGTGTCAAATATCGAAGTAACCGGGGTGCTCCAAAAAGCAGCGTGTCAAAATCCCGGCTGGCTGTAGCCCACACTTCACCACGTTGGACCATATATGCGGCTTGCGCTTCACCCTCACCAGGAGCTTGTATAAAGGGTATACCAAGGAAGGTTAGAACCTGTTGTGCCTCTTGGGCCATCTCCTGTGTAAGACGACCTGTGCCCACGGCTTTTGACCAGGCTGTTTTCATGTCACCTTTTGCAACCGCTTCCTTGTATTCCTGTTCAGCCCGATTGCGTTGTTGACGCCGTTTAGTAATTTCATTAGCTTTCAGATCAGGAGGTTTTCCATCGAAGATAAAGATGAGTTTTAGGTCATATTCGGTAATCAGTCGTGTTGTGCGATAAAGGAGCCCAACCAGATGAGAGGTGACTCGCCCTTTGCGGTCTTTGAGGGGAACTCCATCCGGAGTACGAATGAGGGCAAGGAACTGATGCAATTGATTAGCGGCATCTACTGCAAATGAACGACCACGTAAATCTTCTAGTGTTAGGATCTCGGGGGTGATGAGTGGCGCTAGCTTAACTCCCAACAAGAATGACCTCCTACTTGGCTGAAGTACCGTTCTCTGACATCACTCCACGAGCCATAGACCATAAAGGTTGTGGCGAGCTAAGAATTCTGATAGGCTACGTTGTGGATAGTAGTTGAAACCTTCTCTTAGCTCCACTTACAGAAAAAAAAGAAAAAGAGGAACGACCTGCAAGCCTAGAGCCTAGGTCGTTTAAGCGGACTCGGATGGGGCAACAATGCCGCCAATCAAAACGAGTAGCCCTGGAAGGAATCCAGCTAAGAAGAGCCCGAGGACACCGGTGACGATGAGACCGGTCTTGTGTGCACTTGGATCTTTGCGCCAGCTGAACCAAAGGAACATGAAGATGATGCCGAAGATGGTAATCAAGATGTAGAACAGTGTTGCAAACAGAAAGAACATCATTATCATTGGATCCCAGAAGGGAAGGAACAAAAGGAAGGTAAAAACGATCATTCCAATTCCGACTAACCAGAAGATAAGCTGAAGCCAGGCGCCAACGGTTACGAGGGTTCGGGCGGTTGAATCATCTGCCATAACTCATACTGCCTCCTAAAGTTTGTATTGTTGCAACTCCATAATGGAGTTGTCTCCGTTCCTTTAAGCCGACTTAAAGGCTTTTGGCTTCCTATGAAATAAATCGTCGACAGCTTCCACATTTTTTCGTAATAGTCGGAAATTGTCTAAAAAATACTAAGAAACTACACTTCAATCTAGATACAAAGTTACAAAGAAATAGCGCCACTTTCAAATCGCGAGATATGGTTGAGTAACTCGGGGGGGTTTCCCCGACGGAGGGCCGTCTCTTTGAGAACCTGAATCATTTTGGTACCTGTTATTGCCTTCAATTCCTCCCGATTTGTGATCTGGCGGATTGCAGCGTAATCATCTAGGAACACTGTACACAGCTGAAATTTAGGTTTAGTAAAAAGGGGGATAGTGTCAAGGATCGATGCACAGGCGATGGCGAGATCTTCGTGGTAGGATCCAATGTGGCTTTCTTCAAAGTCAACGCCTACGAGATAGTCGTGGAAAACAAGGAAGTTGCGGATTCGTGCGTCACCCTTTGTAAGAACCTGGTCAGCACCACGATTAAAAACAGTGTGGAAGCTTGCAAGCCATCTGGCGAGCAGCTGACCCAGAAGCCGGTCTGGGTTGATTGTGATGAGGTCGCAAAGGTTGGGTCCATTGATATATTCAAGCACGAGGACGTTGGCAGTAGTGCCAATGACGGCAGGAACGTGGAGCTTATTTTGGTGGGCTTTTTGGAGTATGGAGGTTTCATGTGCGATGCCAGTCTGTTTATAATATTTTGCAACTAGGGGATTGAATGTGAATTGAGAAGGGAGGGAACCAAGGATTTTGTACACTTCATTTCGCCGACTGGGAAGTCGTTCGAAATTATGGATAGTGTACTCTTCACCGAGAATGGCTTTGAGGGAATTGACGACTATTCGAGCGAGTTGCGGTGACGACACCATGATAACCCTATGAACTATTACCTAGTTTAATGGCACTTACAAGAGCTTCCGGGCAAGAACATATTACAAGCTAGTGTGTATTTGAAGTATTGCATCAAACACCTGGTCGTACCAAAACAGAAGAAGTATTAGCTGCATTCTTTACACACTATTTGGTGGTTGTAATGTCGAGTGAACAGGACCCAATCCTTGATTTGTTAGAAGTGAAGGTGAAACTGTGGTTTGAACTGAATGGGGAGTTGATTCTCGGCAAAGGTGGGGCTTTGCTCTTGAGGGGGATTGCTGAGAAAGGCTCCATCAGTCAAGCCTTGAAGGCACTGCCCAAGGATGCCCTGGGAGAGATGGAATCACCTTCTTATAGGTTTGCGTGGGGGTACCTTCAAAAAGTGGAAGAACGGATTGGTGCACCAATCGTGAAAAAACAGCGTGGACACCGCGATGGGAAAGGTGGAACTGCTCTAACTGAGCTAGGCAGCCAATTATTAGACTTGTACGAGACTTATGAGCAAAAGCTGAAGCAAATTCAGGAATTGTAGGTTATGTCAGAATTTATATAAGAGAGGGATTCGACAACAGTTAAAGAGGAACTTGTCCATTATTAGGCTGGATTTCCGGCTATACGATAAGGAGGTTGAGAAGTGAGCAGAACTTACGACGAAGAAAGGCGTTTTGATTCTGTGTACAAGTTAGTGACTCTCGGCGAAGCAGCTGTTGGGAAGACTAGTCTTGTCAATAAGTATGTGACAGGCAAGTTTCAACGTGATTATCATCGAACTCTTGGAATCGATATCAGCACCTATGATGCTAAGATCGGCACGTATTTGTTCAAGCTTCTCATTTGGGATCTAGCTGGACAGGACATATTTCGTGATCTTCGCACCCGATACTGCCAAGGTGCTTCTGGGGGAATCGTAGTTTTTGATTTAACTCGCCCCCAAACCTTGGAAACAGCTCCACGATGGGTTCAGGCATTTCGTGATGCCGTAGGCCCTGAACCCCTATTGATTCTCCTCGGAAACAAAGCTGACCTCGAGAAAAACCGCAAAATTACTCCGGAACAAGGGGAGAAAATCGCAAGCGATCTTGGCCTGTTCCAATACAAGGAAACATCAGCAAAGACAGGGCAAGAAGTCACGGAAGCATTTTCCACCTTAGCCATAAAGATTAAAGAATCACATGAAAGTCGGCGCAGTCCTCCTTAAGGATGCTAGCGAGGCAGAAGACGAGACCAACCTGCCTTACCATTGGCAGCAGAGATAGTTCCGGGATTGCGACGAGACTAATTACACTATCTTTTGAGTTGACAGAACCGAAAGTTTATTTCTGGGATTTTAAGAGTTTTTCTAGATTATCGTGAACGATACAATAACTGATAGCCTAGGACAGTTTTCAGTACATGGAGTAGAGGGAGTATTGAGGTATACCTGATGATTTATCATATAAGCCGAAAGCCAATAAGTATCCCCACAATTACCCTATTGACAATTCTCATCTTTTCTCTAATTGCGCCACTTGCTATGAGTATATTTTCTACCTCTTTGACGAATCAACCATTCTCGGCATCCACGATGCCGATGTCTTCACGGCTTGGCCTTGATGGACCTCCTCCACCGGAAGTCTACCGTTCCTCCCGTCAGGTTACGGGCACTAGAAACCTGATTGCCATCTTGGTCGAATTTCCCGATAAAGGCAATACCTTTACTTCAGCTGAAGTGGAGACAAATGCCATCACTGCACTCAATGACTATATTGATGAGGTTTCATATGGGCTAGTACAAGTTGCGGGTGATGCGACAAATTGGTATACACTTTCACATAATCGAGCCTATTATGTGGAGGGTACATCATTCCCAAGCGACCCCAAGTTTGACATAATTTCCGAAGCGATTGCTCTCGCAGATCCGGATGTTGATTTTTCGATTTATGATGGGGTGACTATTATTCATGCAGGCCAAGGTCAAGAGCTGAGTCATGATTGGCAGGATTATTGGTCCAGTGAATGGTGGGGCTTTACCATTTGGGCAGATGGTATTCCAATCCAACGTGCATCAGTAAGCCCTGAGGAGAGCCTGCCCGGTGATCCGTCATTTGTAGGTGTTCTTGCCCATGAGTTTGGACATGACTTAGGATTACCTGATTTGTATGATGTCGATTACGAAGGAGAGCAGTTTGTTGGTCATTGGGGGCTTATGGGTGCAGGGTCTTGGAATGGACCCATGGATCTAGGTGATCAACCTTCACATATGATGGGGTGGAGTAAATCAGAACTGGGTTGGGTGAACGCAAGCAATACAGTTGAAGTAGCCTCGGATCTCACTGCAGTGATAGATCCTCTTGAACTCCTCACAACAGGTATACATCTGATTCGAATCAATGTAACGTCAACACATTATTTTCTTCTCGAAGTTCGGAAGAAAATAGGTTATGACGCTTCGCTTCCCATTATTGGTCCAGGTGGTGAGGGAGTTGTGATTACTGAGATTGATGAAACGCTCCCATCAGGTCAAGGAATTGTAAAAGTTATCGATGCACATCCTGGGACCATCGCGGGGGTAGATGATGGGGCGTTTGCTATTGGATTGGGAGAGGTTAATTCCTATGTTTCATCCACCGGTCAGTTTACAATGGTCATTGAAAATGCTGTTGGAGCTTCATATAATGTTTCAATTATTCGAGCCTTTATGGAATTCCTTTTCCCATTAGATGGTAGCGCGATTCTAACACCGAATGTTACTATACAATGGTCTGGAACGGCTCCAGGAACAGGAATTGACCACTTTGAACTGTTCGTGGATGATGTCTTGGAGTATAGTGGACTGGGTACTAGTCAAGACATTGTCGGGCTTACATCAGGTGCGCATAATGCCACGTTGATTATGGAATTGGCTGGGAGCGGACGTCGATTATCCATCCAATCACATTTCATTGTAGACCTAGCAGATCCCATTATCAGCTCGGTGAGCCACTTTCCAATAGCTCCAGGATTTGGTGATCCCATCACCGTGAGTCTAGAAGCTACTGATGATACTTGGATTGTCAACGCAACGATCTATTACCAACGACAAGGTGATACTCGATGGTATCACATTGATATGGTTTTCGTAAGTGGTTCTGAATGGGAAGGAGCTTTAGGAACGTTTCTTCCTGGGTCCATTATTGCGTATTATGTGACCGTGACTGATGCTGGGGGTCGGGTAGCCACGGATAATAATGCTGGGGCGAACTATTCTATAACCATCTCGGGGTTTGGTTTGATCATTTGGATCATAATCATTGCAGCCATTGTCTTAATCATCGTCTTCAGCGTATGTACACTTGTTCAACGGCGGAAACGGAAATCCCAAGAGTATATGTGGTCACCAGCCCCTGCGCCAACACCTGCTAATAGCCAATCTCAGACTTATCCTTCAACAAAGAGTGGTGACATTCCTTCTGAAAAGCCTGTTCGCACGGGATTCTGTTACCACTGTGGTGCTCCGATAACTCCAAATGCCAGTTTTTGTGGCCATTGTGGAAGAACGATTGATTAGTCTAGATTCTGTCAGCGTTGAATGAGAGGAACCACAGCAGGAGCATATTTTTCAAGGTCGCTTTTATCTTCAATCATTGGAGCCAAAAGTCCGAGTTTTCCGGCTGTGGAGCTGATATCAGTTTTGATGCCACAATATTTGATGGCAGTGATTGCATCACCTCCGCATTCATACAGTTTCAAGGACCCATTTTGGTTTCGGACCAGTGTAAGGAATTCCTTGAAGTATTTCCCAAAGGTTTCAAACCGGCGAATATTGAACGGGCAACCATTGACCATGAGGAGCTGGGCACCTTTTACCGCTTCTGCGTAGGACTGGACGGTTTCAGGTCCAATCCCTTGCACTTCGTAGCGAATTTTCGCTTTGGCGTTGAGTGATTTAGTGACGATTTCATCTGGGGTGGTGATGATTAGGTCTTTCGCGAGGTGAACTCGTTCTTTATTGAAGTGTTGCTTGAATTGTCGGAGTTCTTCTTCGCCAATGTCTTGGAAGAATCGTTCATCGTTGACTCCGAAACTTAGCGTGGGATGTTGGCTTTTAAGAAATACCATACTAAGTAGGGAGCCCGCAAGGATTTCGATGTGTTTATGACGTTCATAAAGGGAGAAGACATCAAGATAATCGGTGACCTTTCCTCCAAATAGGGCAACGATGACTTTTTTACTGGAATGGATGAGTTCGTTTAGTTCGGCGAATTTGATCATTTCCTCGGCGAAATTGCGAGATGGAAACACGGGAATTCCGCGACGATTAAAGAAGTTTGGTAGTGCATACATCGATGTGTCTTTCTGACCTCCTCCGCGATGGGCGGAGGGAAAAGCGTCTTGTACATAGCAGACACGGTGTCCTGCGTCGCGGAGTTTTTCGACGAGTCGAACAGGTGGAATGTCATAAAGTTGGGCGGGCACATTGAGCTCCCAGGGGGCAAACCGGATGTTATTGCTCATGACATTTTGACCACGGGTTAAGTATTCCAATTGGGAAAAGCCCCAGGCCGAATCACTGAACACGTATTCCCATTCATCGTATTTATCGGGAAACTCAATTTCAAGTATAGAATTCAAGATGCGCGTATGTTCAAGCGTTGGATAGAAATCCGCACGTCCAGGTCGCGATTGATGGGAGGCATCAGTAATTGCAGCGGCGCCCAATTCTCGAAGCTCAATGGTAGTTGCAAGAGTCTCACGGATGCGGCGCTCGTTGAGGATTTTCCCAGAATGCGACATGACCGAATTTATATCGGTCCGTTTCAGAATTACAGGACTCCCCTTGATGAACTCATACCCCGTTTTCCATGCTTGTTCCAGTTGGTCGAGAAATTGATGCAATGAGATTCACCTGTCCATTTCGTATCAAGATATTGAGAGGAATTGGATTTCATGTGGAAACTCCTTTTATTTCTTCCTCACTTGAGGAGGAGTTATCTACTAGCGGTTTTTCGGATGTTCCTTGAAATCGGCGAAGCAATATAATCCCAATGAATATTGCGATGATTCCGATGATGGGGAGGTAGGAGACGGGGAATATGATGAAGCCATTGATGAGGATAAGGAGGGAATCACCAAAGACGAGAACAGCGATGATGATGGGTACTAGGGTTGAGAGTGAATTATTAACGGGGAAGGCCACTGAAACCCTTCGGTGTGAATAGGCACATTGAAGGAGGAAATAGGCTATGACCGAGCTGATGAAGTAGAGCCAGAAGGAATAGCGTGTCAAAAGTGTAAGGAGTGAGAGGGGATCGAGGACATTGAAGTACCCAAGGACCTGAATGACTTCGATGGTCATTGCCTTGAGATAGATGGTTGCAATCCCGTAAAGGATACCAGAGCTGATCGCAAACATGAGCTCTTTTTCGCGAGAGCTCCTAGTGAGTTGTGAACCGATGACTATGAAAGTGGTCACGAGTACGACACAAATAATTGTAAAAATAACATACCAGAAAATATTGTAGCTGTCGATGACTCGTTCTTGGGCAAATAAGCTGAGGACAAACACTCCAATAAGAAGGGCAGAAATCCCTCCCCATTCGAATCGTCTTATCACCTCTCCCAATATGAGAACCCCCAGAATGATAACGATGAGGATGTTGATATTGGTTAAGGGTTTCAAAAAACTGACATCACCCATGGAGAAGGCTTGCCAGCGCATTAGGGCTCCTGAGACGGCGAGAACGGCACCAAAGAACCAGATGGGAGTTGTGAAGAGGGTAAAAAGTAACCGGATATGGCGTTTATAGAATGCCCGAGGAGTGAGTTCGGGTAACTTATCGAGTCCGTACCGCTGAAGAGAATGCCCAATACCCGAAAGAATGCCACTGATCAAAGTGAGAATGGCTGCAATTGATATAACTGAGAGCACCAACGATTTTACACCGGACCGCCTAGCTGAATTCCCTTCATAATATTATCAGATAAGGCTTGCTGATATCAACGAATCCCAAATTCAAGGAAGTTAAGAGACAACTGATTATGACGTTGACGAAAGGCTTAAAGCAGCAAATCAGTCACAGTCCGGGTTAACGATTGGTGAACTATAATATGCTGTTCAGTCGCCGCCAACGAGGATGGTTAATTGGCATTATTTTTTTGATCTTTCTTTTCACTCTTCTAATCCATCCAGTACTAGTTTATTATACTCCGTTAGGTGCTCTATTCTCCATTGAGTTAGCTGTTGTCCTTGTCCTCTTTGCAGGCATGATGTTTTTGCTGAGTCTATTGTTATACCTTGGAAATTAGGGAAGAAATTCCCTTGAAGGGACATAAAGGCTAATAAGGCGATTGGACGTAGGTTGATAGCACAAGTTACGCTAGTGACTAAGGGTTTTGGATGCGACACTGGATGACAAAAAAACCAGAGAAAGGTCAATTTGGCGATTTAGTTGTCGTTGCTACTCTCAATGAGATTGAACGAGGGGCACATCGTATAATTGGTTCTCGCATGAAAGTCATTGACAAGGAAAAGGGTGTTCGAATTTTCTCTGATGATACCACAACCTGCCCCCTTCAGGTTAAAGCCATCCTATTGCAGCCTGGTGTTTATCGATTGGATGTGGGAAGTGTCTGCACAGTGAAAAACTGCGACTATTTCGGACAATGTGCACGACTTGATTCTCGTGCCGCAAAATCCCTGCAAGTGGCTATGGCAGAGATATTAGGTGAACCAGACCGCCTCTTCGAAGGACGTTCATGGAGACCGGAACGCATACAAGATAATGAGAAACTCCAGCGGATTATCGATCGCATTATTGATGAGGGAATATAGTAAACACACTGACACAGCTAGTAGGTGGGTCAGAAGCGTATGGTGAATTCAAGTGAGGTCCCATATGGCGAAAAGAAGGAGAAGCCATGGGGATATGAACGCCCACTTGCTGAATTCCAAGGAGTCTTTTTAAAAGAACTATATCTCCAGAAAGATACCGCTAGTTCGTTCCATTATCATGAAAAGAAGGATGAATTCTTCTACATTATTTATGGTAAACTTAGAGTGGTTCTTGGCAAAAAGGAAATAACCCTAAATCAAGGCGATACATTACACATCCCGCCCGGTCAACAGCACCGACTATACCCTCTTGAAAACACACTTATTTTAGAACTTGGGACACGAATGTTTGGGGATGTGATCAGAATCACTGACGACTATGACCGTCCAAGCCGCGAATAATTCTGAGAAGGAAATACCCTAGCGTTCAAGTAAACCAAAAAGCCTTTCTCGGCGCTCGGTGGGCTTGTAAAATTCAAAGGTGCCTCTTTCCCAGTCAGAACCTTTACCTAGCGACGCAACAAGCAAACCATTATTCAATGCAACATAGCGAACGGGAAACCGCTGACTGATGTCACTAAAGAAGGGATTATGAATAATTGACGTATAGGTGCCAAGATTGGAAAATACGCGGCGAATCGTCTGGGTTGAGAGCCGTTGAAGAGCAGTTTGGTGCTTCTGATAATTCTCTACAACGGGCCCCTCCTTTGGGTCAAACCTGTAAGATAGGCGGAACACGTGTTCATATTCAACACCCATATTCAGTTTGATTTTAACAGATTCATCAGGAATGAGAATCCAGCCGTTTTGGAGATTGAGAAAGGAGACAGGATTATTGAGATACCGGAATTTCGCTGGATCCGGATTCCCAAAGAGGGTTTCGCGGGTGATTTCAATAACCTCATTGGAAAAGTTCAGCACCCCCATGACATCCGCTAGGGTTCGAATTTGGTTTCCCTGCTGTTCAGTGGGGATTTTTAGAAGCTCATGCTGTGCAAATCGATCAAACTCTTTTGCCCGATTTGTAAAAGTGCGTTTCTTCAACACGCCATAATCCGGTTTATAGGGGACGATGTCAATGGTGGCATCAATATCAGGCAGTTTCATAGAGTAGTGGAAACTTTCTGGATCATAGGCGTGTTCGAATCGAAGAAGCAGTTGATGATTGCCGGTGTGGATAGTAACATCCAAATCATCTGAACGGTTCACAAACTCATAGAGATTAATGAAGAAATCATTCTGAGGAAAAGTGATTACCGTGGGCCAGCTTGGTTGCCATCCCTTTGCCCATGATAATACATCCGCCGGTTTACTTGGCGGTTGTTCGTCCCGCATCTTCTCTTACCTACTTTTCATTGGCTGAATCTAGTAAATTATCCCAGTACACTGTCCATTGATAGATATCAAAAAAAGGTTTGGGCGAAACGCGTCTTTACCAAAAATCTTTAGGGAGCCCTCTATTAGTCAAACGGGGATGAACCCTATGAGTAGCCTTGAGCCTATCAAGCGTATTCTAGCCTTAACGCGTAAAGAGATCCAGACCATCATCAAAGATAGAACAGCAATGCTTCTAGTCTTTTTACTTCCTATTTTAACTATAGGTACCTTAGCGTTGGCGATTCAGCAGAATGATATTCAGGCTGAATCGGTGCCATTATTAATGGGAGTTGTGGACTTAGATACAACAGATACATATCCGGGTTTGGATCTGTCCCAGAATTTTACAGCTACATTGGCAGAAGTTGAGAGCGTCACGGTTATTGAGTTCGCGAACGAGTCGGATGCGTATACAGCGTTATTTTACGCAGAGGTTGATGCATACGTAGTAATACCTGATGGCTTTGAGCATGCTTTGTCGATGAACTTTCCTATTATCGTGAATGTTCACACAAGCAATACTCAACTCCAAGGACAAGGGGATGCTTTTATTGCAGTGACCGAGGCCACACTGATATTTCGTGAAAGGCTGGGTTGGATTCGTAGTGATATTTTGACTATTCCTCAAGTTGAGTTTGTACCAGAAGGTGATAGGTTGGCGATTCAGGTGGGGGCATTTTTGGTGGTCTTTTGTATTTTCATGGCTATTGCCTTGATTTCATGCCAGTCAATAGTTGGAGATATTCCGCTTCGTCGGATGCTTCTAACGCCCACGAGCAAGGTAGAAGTAGTCATTGGAAAAATCGCCGCTTATACAATCATTGGGATGATCCAGGGTTTGTTGCTATTGGTTCTTTGGATTGTTAGTTTTCAGTTAAACTTGCGGACAGATTTGCTAACGTTGATGATAATTGTTAGTCTGATGGCATTGGCGGGAGCAGTAGCCGGCGTTGTCATCTCGTCATTTTCCACTTCACGTTTACA
Source organism: Candidatus Hermodarchaeota archaeon (assembly GCA_016839365.1). Classification (GTDB taxonomy): domain Archaea; phylum Asgardarchaeota; class Hermodarchaeia; order Hermodarchaeales; family Hermodarchaeaceae; genus Hermodarchaeum. The sequence continues at coordinate 1,464 of JAEOUH010000070.1, read as the reverse complement.
GGCTAACCAAGGATTTCTGTTTCTGCTATTGGGCATGATGATTCTGAGTGGAATGTTTATTGATGTGGGAATCATTTCCGAATTTCTACCGATGAATTTAGGAATGGAATTGATTCGGGAAACCGCCTTCAAGGGTCTTCCGTTGATTGCGGGCTGGGAGCAAATTCTTCGAATTCTTATCTTCATTATTGGTGGCACCTTCATTGCGATTCTTGTATTGTGGAGGAAACGAACACTAGCATAAACCTATGTGGATGTGAATAATTTGGAAGCTTTAGCTGATGTTCCTGTTTTTGTTGAGAAGAACTATTTCGCTGGTTCCCGGTTCGATGATGCTTTAGATTGGATTGAAGAAAGGCAGGATCGTGAACTGCATTCACAGATTTCAGGAATACTCCGAAGTTCAGGTGAGGATATCACCATTGAGGGACGCATTCTTGATGTTGTTCGTAGGGGGCGACGTCAGCGCATTGCCCTTTTGGTTAACACAGTAACGAAGGGTTCGAGTAACCTTAATGGTGTAGTTTTAACCATTGGCTCGGATAAAACGGAACGTGAAGAAGTTGCCGCTAGACAATTGGTACTGATGAATTGGTTACGGCGTAATATCCACGATGATTTCTACTACGATGGAGAGGAAATTGATCATGCTGTGAAACGGGTTCAGGAATTTCTTGCTTATACTGAGGTTGACGCTCAAGTCTGGGGGAATGACAAAGAAGGGCAGGAGGTTTACTATAAAGGAACAATAACAAATGCCCGAATGGAAAGGTTGCGCGTGGGGTTACTCGAATTACGAACCCGATTAACAACCATCTCATCAGAGGCTTCATATCGGGTTTTGACTATCGGAGGACGCGAAACAGCTCCAGAGATTATGCGGGAATTGATCAGCATCGTTCCTGATGTCCTTGCTCGAAAGCTATTATTTACTCCGGCCTATGCCCGGACGCGAGGGAAAGTTGAGAATGTCATCGTTGCTGAGAATCTTACCGTCACCGTTGACGATAACTTCGATATTATTCGAGACGTCTCGTTCAAACTACCGAGCGGAAAAATTATGGGTATAATAGGTGAATCAGGATCCGGAAAATCCACAACGATTCGCGCCTTGATTGGTGACATCATTCCGAACCATGGACGTGTAGTGATTGGTGGAGTTTTATCAACGCAGCGGAAACAGGTCAAACCAATCTTTGGGTTCGTTCCGCAAGACTTAGGTTATATGTATCAAAACTTTACACCCCTGGAGAATATCGTTGAATTTGGCAAACAATATGGTATTCCCGAATTAGAACTCGTTCGTCGAGGTAAGGTTCTTTTACGGGAACTGGGGATTTTTGAAAAAGGAAATCAAAGTGTAATAACCCTATCAGGAGGCGAGAAACGACGTGCATCAATTTCGATTGCTATGGTTCACCGACCTCAGCTCCTCATACTTGATGAGCCTACCTCAGGACTGGA
>JAEOUH010000069.1 GCA_016839365.1 Candidatus Hermodarchaeota archaeon | reverse complement strand
ATGCCGTATCAGACGAAGCAGAACCAGTGGCGAAATCGTTGTTTTGTCTTCTCGGAGGAAGGGAAAATCCTCGGGTTCTATGATAAGCACTATCCCTTTCGGGCTGAGAAAAAGCTCGGATTAGAGCCGGGAACAGAGCGCCCTATCTTTAGGATAAAAAAACTTCGAATGGCTGTCCTTATCTGTTCGGATCTCTGGTATCATGACTTGGTGTCACAGATTGCACCTCAAATCGATTTTCTCACTGTACCGACAATGACCACGGTCCTGAACGACCAATACATCAGGTATGGTCAATGGGCGTGGCAGTCGCTGGTGTCTGTCCGATCAAAGGAGTACACCATTCCAATTGTCAGTGCAGACCAAGCGTCTCGAGAATATTTCCCTGGCGTTTATACATGTGGTGGGTCTTGTATCGCGGATCCCTCCTACCGATTTTCCAATGAAGAAGGCCCCCCTACCCAAGCATTGAAAACGACCACCGATGAAAAATCGCAGTATATCACCAGTACGATCTCGCTTAAGGCGATTAGAGAATATGCTGGGTATCGACGTGAAGTTGGGCTTCGTGAATAAAAAGAGGAAAGTCCTCCAGCACTCTAGGAGTGCTAGAGGATAATTATGAATTTACTCGATCTTCCCACGTCGCCGCATCCTGAATACGAGGAGCAGAATTATGATGAGGATTACAATGATGATGAGGATGAATAGCCAATTTTGCATGAGCCAGAGTAGCCAGTCGAAGGGTGGGGGTCCAACGGGAGCAATTGTGAAGAGATCCGACGCGGGGCTCATGGTATTCGTCACATCGGCATCAGCAAAGTTACACCGAACATAATAGGAACCAAATGCAAGACTTGAGACATCAATACCGAGTACCTGCCATGATGTTCCAGTCCAGGTTAACGTACCGGCTATTGTGGTGGCTGCGTCGGTGCCATTGGTGTAGATGGTGTAAGTATAGGTGGTCGCTTCGGTGTCATTGAGACTGCCGTGGGATGGATTGCTACACGTAGCTGTGACACTAGTCACATCCAAGCTTGCCGTGCTGGCAACATAGGAGATGGTGGGTTGTGAGATATCGAGCCAATGGGCAACACCAATAGTGCTCTGGTGAGGAATATAGTTGTGCGCTGTGGCAGTGACATTCAGACTATTCGGAACACTTGCTGTTACTGTAAACACAGCATGACCGCTGGCATTAGTGGTTTGGACCTCGTAGTAGGTGCCATCTTTGTCCCAAAGGCAGATGGTTGCCCCTGCTACAGGTAAGGTGCCATCCAAGGCTTGAAGGACTGTGGTTCCTTGATAATTAGCGTTGGCTGGAGTACTTATGGTGAGGGTTCGTGGATTATTGGTGAACACGTCAATCTCTGGATCTCCGAAGAGGGCATAGCTGAGTAGGTTCTTGCGGTGATAGGTTTCCCATGTTGTGGGGAATGAGCTGGCAATGGAAGCAAAGGTACTTTGATAATCGATTTTATTCTGATAGAGTGTTGCTCCTGGTCGATAGGCAGTTGTGCCACTGAAGAAGAGGTCCCAGAATTCCTGTGACATGTACCGACCTAGCCCCCACAGGAAGGATTGAGTCATGGTCCCTCGATAATACCAGCAGATGCGCATCGAACCGATGTAGCCAATGGCCATGTTTCGTATGAAGGCTTCAGCTAAACATTCTTGGGTATATTCATATCCGGCTGTGTGACAGGAGTCAGCATAGACGAGGGCAGGGATATTCGCGGTTGTTGCATTAACTTGAGTAGTATTGAGCATATTGCCCCACAGATTCCAAGGCCATTCAAACCAATAGACAAATGACAGTGGCATCATACCAACTTCACTGCCAGCCGCAACCTCTTGATTGAATGTCGTTTCTCCCGTAACGTAACTAAGTTCGCCAACGTCAAGATCTGTTACATTCACCCCAAATACCAAGTTCTGAACTGCGATGGGGTAGGCGTCAATAAAGCCTGAAACGTTGTTAGCATGGTATTTCCAGATACCACCGTATTGATTCCCGGCAATGATCGAATAGTGTTCCACAGGTGTTGGATAAGTGGTAAGGAGGTCATTGTCATCGACGAATCCGATGTTTAAACATCGAACCATGCCTGCATTTCCACCAGGGCTCGAGATTGTTTTTCTCGTTCCTCTATCCGTACCACCTTGATATCCCCCATATCCAAGGGATATGCAACCGGCTTCATACATATAGATGGATCCATCGCTTACACCAACAACGACTTTGTTATAGAAGTCGTTACCGGCATCACCCGAATCACACCCATACACAAACCCGCCAAGGCCTAAGTCGATGGTAGTACGGAACCAATTAACAGCAGGCAGATAGAATAATCGATAGACGTCTCCAAAATCACCAGAAGCATTAGTAAACCCTGTTCCACAGGTGATTTCCCCCTTTGTATCGTCGTCGGGATCGCCTACGTCAATCGAATACACTGCTTGACCGTGATTCCACACTAAGGCTACCCGTATGACGTGCCCTACTGGTCCTGGTGCACCAACACAAGATGCGATAAAGGTCATGCCACTTTGATGACCCCAAACGATATCAATATTGACAGAAGGAGTGCCACTTCCCCCATAACCGTGTGGTTCAAGGACATTGTCGGCATTTCCAACCTCGATACATAGTACTGGATCTGAAATTTCTGGACCATTCACTACAACTGGCCTCCAATAGGGAAGTCCCACAATGGGAACGATTCTCGTGAAAATGACAGTTGAACCGGACCAAGTGCCCACTACAACTGCAATGGTCCCATTATTCCAAACATCCCCGATATCAACGCAGGTAGCATGGGTTGGAAAACCGTCAACCGGGAAAGTCCATAGATCCCAGATTAGGGTGTCTACCATCGTACTAGGATCTCGTAGCCAAATTGTACCATTTTGTGCAGTAAGCCCTGTACCCATGCCATGTGTGTAGACTAGCTCATTGAAGCCGTCATTGTCAGGATCACCGATGGCAACTCCGGTTACTGGATTATTCCATCCTGCTGTTGCACTAGACCAGGTGTTTCCATAGGGGAATCCCCAGGGATCATATTTGCGCTGAATGTCTGTTGGGCTTCCATGCGCAGCTAAATTGATGAGTGCGGGTGAGTAGAGATTGATTCCTTGGATAACCGCAGTATCGTTTAAGTTCTGAAATGTATTCGGTGAGGTGTAATTCCAGAAGTTAAACCGATCTTCATAGAAACGGTAGACATCGTAATACCCAGGAATATGGTTTGCGTTGATGTAGTCGCTTAGTTCTGCTTCATCGGTGTAATCTTGATCGAGCCACGCCCAGACCTCTTCATCGTAATTACTTATGGCACCGCCAAGGAGGAAGGAATCCCAGCCCGTCGGTGAAAAGCCGGTTGGATTCCGGGCATAATCTAATGCCTTAGTGAGTATGCTGGTTACATTTCCTTGGTCACTAAAGGGGATGCGACCAACATAAAGATCAGATTGCCAATCCCCAATTTCGTCAGACGAGGGGCCGCCCACATTAAAGGTGGCACATTCCCCCCATCTGCCATCACCATCGTCATCCCAATCGGTATCACCCATAACTGAATAGTAGAAATCAGTTGGTTTCCGGTTAGGATCTTGACCTGTCCATTCTGTTGTATCAGGTAAGTAGACATACCGTGAAGGAATGGTCGCATTATCACCAATGAGTAGAACCCATTGAAGGCTAGCAGGAGTTGTTGCGTCATATACACTCTTTATCGCAGTCCATATTTGTTCAGCTTTATCCCGAATTGTTGAACTCAGTGGGTAATTTGCTTGAATCCAGCTAACATTGATCACCTGAGTGGGAACCCCTTTCAGGGTCTTCCATTCCGCAAAGGATTGGACCCAGCCGCTGTTTGGTGTTATAATCAAATATTCAGGGCTAGCTGGCTGGGGAATAACTGGTCCAAAGGTTGGTCTTTGTACATTAGGCGCTGAAACCAACGCCATATTCGACGGCAATAACGAAGGAGAATACAAGAGAGGATATATCAAAGTAAATGTAAGTAAAGCAATTAGTGGAATTCCACACCATTTGGTAAAAGAACGTTTCATAATATCCCGTTCCTGAGGAGCCATTTTCTTCAGGAGTGAACACGGAAAGCCTTGGCTTTACTAAGGATCCAAGGACCTCCCGTATTGTCGCCTCATTCACCAATAGTGAGGCTGTAGTTAAAATCATTTACCTAGATGCCTGAGGTAGCACAAATTACTACTTCTTTGAGAATTATTGTCAAAGTAACAAGCAATTCTGGCAGTTTGCAAGGATCAGAGAACATTAATCGAGTTTACCATTTCCCGTATTTGACGTAACCGCCGAAACAAATTGAAACGTCCGGACCGAAAAATGTCGAGCCGTTGTTTATCGGCATCGAGGAATTTTGCCACTATCGGTGATTTCAGTAGTTCTGGAAGGACTTCAACGGATTTCAGGAGATATTCTCCAATTTTGATTTGGTCATCCATGGAAACCAAGGCCGTTTCAGCTTGATGAAGAGCAAAAGGAAGGGCATCAAAACGTATCTCCTGTGGTAATAGTTCGTGGGCCGATTTCGCGGGATTTTTTGCAAACACCACAAACCATTCGGTGGGATCAATTTCAGTTGGAAGGATTGCGTTGAGGATAGCTAGTTCGTGATCAACGTAAAGATTTCCTACTTGAGTACGTTGCGAAAGGAGCTCATGTAGTGCCACGCTGGCTTCGGTAAGCGAATCGAACTGGATTTGGATTTTTGACATCCATTCCAATGAAAGAAAATTGAAACTGGCACTGATCGTGGAGAATTGGGAAAGAAGATTGACAATGACATCAATATAGCTGGCCAGGGCATGGAGTGCCCTTTTGAAGCCCGTATTGCTAGCCTCATCCAGAAAGCCTTGCAGGGCGGTAATTAGAGCATCGAGGTCCACATCTAACCAGGCATCAAGGGCTTTTTCCCATCGACTTAATTCTGGTGATTGATACTTGCCGAAAAGGTTTCGAAAGCCTTGACGGGTAACACCTAGATTGCGCATTTCAATGAGGAGCTGTTCAAGCTCTAAACCTGTATCTGCAGCAATCCAGCGAAGATATGCTAATCCATCCGAGGACGCTTGAATGCGGGTCCGGATATCGTCTTGGGCTAATATCCGGACGGCTTTTTGTTTTTTCTTGAATAGGGCTTTTTTATCAATGGGAGAGAAGTAGAGATTTGTAGCCAGATTCTCAAGATGGGTCCGCCATTGTCGGGCGTGATGCAGAGCTCTGTTTAACTCATTGAGTAGATGAACCAGTTCACCGATGAACTGATTTTCAAGCTTCAATAGGGCTTCAGGATGAGTTATTAGCTCGTGATAATCGGGAAGACAAAACACTCCCGAATCAATAAGCATAACACTTTGGTTAAAATCCCGAACAGAGTCCAGATAGTCTGCAATCTGGTGTCGTAAATCGGCAGTATCCATTCAGGTGCATCCTCGCCAGAATCCCAGCTACTCATCGACATGGTGCCTTTTAAGTGTCAGTGACAGGACAATACTGAATCCACGTAGTCACGAATTCCTCGAAAAAACTAGGTTCATGACTGATACTGAGTTGTTGGATAAAAACTCTAACGGCTGAATCGTCGCAAGAAGAGTTGAAATGGTAAGCCTTTTCATCTATGAGCCACCATATTGTGCTAATCTCTACAGGGAGGACAACGAAACATGGAAAAACCCTGGCTGAAATTTTACGAACCCGGAGTCCCTGAAAATATTGAAATCCCCGAAATCCCCCTCTTTCAACTTCTCGAAGATTCTGCAAAGGATTTTCCAGATAATACCCTTGGTGTTTTTCTTGGACAAGAAAAAACTTACAAACAAGTACTAGAAGAAGTCAACCGTTTAGCAACTGCGTTGAATAAAATGGGCATCAAGCAAGGTGATGTTGTCGGCCTGATGTTAGGGAACATGCCCCAATTTATCACTGCATTCTTTGGTGCACTCAGGGCTGGAGCAATCCTCACGCTGATCAATCCCCTCTACCAGGCTCCTGAAGTCAAGTTCCAGCTCAACGATTCGGGTGCGAAGGCTTTAATCATCATTGACATTATGCATGATGGTTATGCTAAAATCCGTGACGAAACTAAAGTGCAGTATACCATTGTCACGACAATGGCGGATGCTTTCCCGGGCATGCAGGTCAGCTTCAAACCACCTGAAGGTATCAAAGGATATCACATGTGGGGTGAACTCCTCGAATCAGCTGAGCCGAAACCCCCCAAACTCAAAATCACACCGAAAGACACACCTGCAGTGCTTCTTTACACAGGTGGCACCACTGGTGTACCAAAGGGGGCAATACTGACCCATTATAATCTTGTAGCAAATGCATACCAATGCAACAGCTGGATTCCTTTTGCTGAACGGGGAGCAGGAGACACTACTCTCGCTGTGATTCCCTTTTTCCATTCCTTTGGCCTCACCGTCTGTATGCTCAACACTATCACTCTTGCTGACCGGTTGATCCTCCATCCACGACCTGACCTGGACCAAATCCTCCGCGACATCCCACGCTACAACGTTGCCTTCTTTCCAGGCGTTCCAACCATTTACTCGTCCCTACTCCAACGAGACGACCTTGACCAATACGACCTGAAATCGATGACCGCTTGTTTATCTGGCGCCGCCCCTCTCCCAATGGCTGTTGCCAAAGCCTTTGAAGACATCGCGGGCGCTAACCTTGTTGAAGGATATGGGCTCACTGAGGCGAGTCCGGTGACTCATGCAAATCCCATTCAACAGAACCCGCCCTTTGACAAGAAACGTGAAGGTTCCGTCGGTATTCCGATGCCAAGCACACTGGCTAAAATCATCGATCTCGACACAGGTGAAGACCTCCCACCTGGACAGGAAGGTGAATTGGTCATTAAGGGCCCTCAGGTGATGAAAGGCTACTGGAACAAACCCGAAGAAACAGTACAGCAGATGACCGAAGACGGCTGGCTCCGTACCGGTGATATCGCTAAAATGGATGAGGACGGCTACTTCTACATCGTGGATCGAGCGAAGCAAATGATTGACCGAGCAGGATTCAAAGTCTGGCCCCGTGACGTGGAAGAAGTGCTCTTCGAACATCCAAAGATCGCTGAAGCCGCTGTATTCGGAATTCCAGACGAACAGCGTGGAGAAACCGTCATGGCCGTCGTTGTAGTCAAACAAGGCGAAGAAATTACCGCCGAAGAGGTTATCGAGTATACCAAAGATAAACTCGCCTATTACAAACGACCTCAATTCGTCGAATTCCGTGACGAATTACCAAAATCAATGGTTGGGAAGGTTCTCCGACGAGTGCTCCAAGAAGAGCAGTTGGAAAAGATGGGCAAGAAGTCAATTGTGAATCGAAAATAGTTTCAAAACTACAAACTAAATCAGTGTTTTCGCCGACTAGATTATATGCCCAACTAACGTAGTACTCGGAGAGTACAATTGGTGGTTTTTATGTCCAAGATAGATGACCCACATAGTTACACAGTGGTTGTTGAACGTGTGGAGAATTATGAGTTCCGTGTTCGCTTCGATAACCCTTCATTTGATGAGTGGACCATGGATGAACCATCCCCTCTGGGAAAGGATAAGGGACCAAACGCCACACGAGCGTTAGCGGCTGCAATTGGCAATTGCTTGACGGCGAGTTTCATGTTTTGTCTTCAACGAAGTAAACTCATGGTTGATACGATCCGTGCAGAAGTCTCTCCAACAGTTGCCCGGAATGAGGAAGGAAGATGGCGTATTCAACATGTAAATGTTAAAGTCCATATCACAATGGCTGAAGATGATCCGAACCGATACCAGCGCTGTGTGGATATTTTTGAGAATTACTGTATTGTCACATCCTCGGTGCGCCAAGGGATTCCTGTTGATGTTGAAATTTTTCATGATGATTGAATTCAACCCGACTTTTTCCAGAAATTGAGCTAAACATTTATCTGGAGTCTTACGGAGTGGAGAACGGAAGGGTTATACTATCCGCTAGCCCGTATTATTTGTAAACAGCTTATGGAGATTGATTTCTGATGACACAGCCACCTCAAACCCCGCCACCTGCTGCTCAGAAAGGCGGAATTGATCAAGAGTTGAAGAGGATTGTTTCATATATCAGCCATCTTAACGAAGCGCAGAAAAAGATGGCTGCACAAATCACCAATATTGAGAAGCGTATTGATGCGCTGGATAAAGCCATCGGTAATATTATGACGGCTACAGGGAAGGCGGTTGCCGATGGATTGGCTCCCATTGAAGCCACCCTTGCAGAAGTCATCGATAAAGCCATTCGATCAGCCATGACCGAGCAGATAATCCCCCAACTTCAACGAACTGCCCCTGCACCAGCTCCTGCACCGACCTCCGCTCCAGCCCCTGCACGTGCGCCAGCTCCCGCACCTGCTCCAGCCCCTATACCAGCCGCTGCTGGACCAGCAGCCCCTCGTCGGCCCTCCGATGTGCCTGATACCAAAATTGCCACGGTCATTGAAACGAATGATAACATTATCAACGACCTGAAGAATCGGCAAAAGGTGCAACGAGAGTACCTAAAACCTTTGATTGAGCAAGCCCGTGATACAGCAATGAATAACCTCAGCAGTCGGGCGAAGGCTGCGAGTGTCTACAAAGAACTCATCGCGCTCCTGAAATCTAGCCCTTCCGATTTACCCCCGGATACCGTTGCTACGGCTGTTGCTAAGCTAGAAGAGCTGAACATGCACATCCGATCAGGCTAGCCTAAAGGGGGCAGTTACCTCAACTGTATCTGTGTTTTTCACTTCGCCAATTGTTCTGCTCAGTGTTATCCTGATAGTGGATGCTTCATCGTTTACAAAGCTACCATTTAATACCACATAGATATATTTCGAATAGAGACGCCACGGTGGAATATTTATGACAGAAGCAAAATCTAAGGCATCTGTGTCAAAAAAAGGCGAATCCAATATCCAGTCCCTTGCCACGAACCAATTAGTCGAGTTACTTCGTATGCGGCGAAGCATCCGGCACATGACGGGTGAACGGATCCCAGACGAAGATTTGGAGCTGATTTTGGATGCCGCCCGATATGCGCCTTCTCCAGAAAACATGCAGATGTGGCGGTATGTCATTATTCGTGAAGATGAGGAAATGAAACGGATCATCGCCGATATCAGTCAGGAGGCAGCCCGCTATGTCTTTGGCAACTACCCGTATGAGGCAACCCAGGGTCGACTTTGGTATATGCCTGATGCGAGTCGTCCGGGGACATATGAGGAGATGCGGGATGGCTCCTTGTTCAGGTATCCTGAGAAAGCGGATGCGGTAATCGTATGCTGCGCCTCAGAAAGCTGGCATGATAGCCCCGCTATGTATTCGAATGAGCTCTGCGGTAGCGTAGTTGTTGCCATGGGAGTCTTCAGTATGTGGCTGGTTGCCCATTCCATGGGATACGCCTGCGCATATCAAGCGGTCCCCTTTGCCGATAAAAGACATGTCGAATTCATCTGTGACAAACTAGGGATCCCTCGCACCTGGACGCCATTGGCCGCTTTTTGTATTGGGGTGCCTGAGAAAGCACGAATGCTTGGACCCTCCCGTTGGCCGTTAGAAGGAAGTTTCTATGTTGAACGATGGGGGAATCCATACACACGCTTAGCATTTCGTATCAAAAGAAAAACAAAACCCAAACATTAACGATGGTTAGGAGTAGATGTCGATGAAGATCATTCTACCTAAAGAAATCCAGAAGGGACTAGCTGAGAAAGCGGAAAATGCCAACATTAGTGTTGAAGCAGCGGCGACCCTCATATTAAGTGAATATATCCGTGTCTTCGGAAGTGGGATTTACGTGGGAACCTGGCGCAGCGGAGACAAGGCTGGGAAGAAAGGAATGCGGTATGTAATTGATTGGCCCTTTCAACCCGGATTAGTTAAGATACCTGGCGATCAGTCAATTGATTTGAAAAAGGAAAGAATCAGTTAAGGAGGAGTTGGTGTGAAACGATACAAGAAAGCATCAGATGGGCAATGGCCTGGGTACCCCACACTTCGCCTAAATGACATTGAGACACTGTCAATTCAGCAGAACCAATATGTTGCGGAATCGATGGTGAACAACCGCAAGGGACGAATTGTGGTGTTAATGGACCATGGTGAATACCAAGATTTTCTAGAAAAAGTACAACAAGACAAAGGCAGCATCAATGCTCGAAACGTCAATGCAGCGGCTTTAGAAGCCATACGTAATTGGATGAAACAGAAAAAGTCAGGAGAGAAGAGAGAATGACTAGTTCAATAATGCAATTATTCGACGGATTGGTGACAAAGGTCAATAACACCTCAGAACTTCGTGAGCAGGTGAAAAGATGGGTAGGCCCGTATCAAGGGAAAGTCCTCCAACTTGAAACTGAAGCAGAAACAGTGCATATTATTGTCTTTAAGCAAGGAACGATGGAACTCAGAAAAGGGAGTTATCCTTCGCCTGATGTGATCTACAAGGCTAGAAGTGAAACTTTGATGAATTTGTTCACAGGACAAGTATCATTTCGGGACTTGATGAAGCGGTGGGAACTCATCATTATTGGAGCAGCCCATGAATCAGTGCCCTTAGGGCAGCTAATGCTGCAGGTTTTGCAGGCAGGATGAAAGGGTGAGAAGGTGTCAAAGAACCCGCCACGAAAAACCAATCTAACAGCAGAAGACTGGTTTAACCTCGGAGTGACACTTGGCGAACAGGGAAACCACCAAGAAGCGTTGGAAGCTTTTACTACTGCTGCTGAATTATGTCCCCACGATGCAGCCATCTGGTTTAACCGGGGACTTGTCCTTGATGAATTAGGTCGGATTAATGAGGCTTTGGACTGTTATCAACGGGCAACTGAATTAGATGATAATTATACTGAAGCGTGGAACAACCTGGGGGCAGCCTATCAGGAACTAGGACGCGCTCAAGAGGCGTTAGAAAGCTTCATCAGAGCCACCCGTACACGTACACCAAACCGAGTGGATTATGCCAACGCCTGGTACAATAGGGGTGTCATTTTAGCCGATATGGAGCGCTACGAAGAAGCGTTGGAATGTTTTATTGAGACTGTGCGTATTAATCCTGGAGACGCACGAGCGTGGTATAATCGTGGGGTCATCCACGAACAGCTTGGCCAAAATGAAGAAGCTCTCGCCAGTTATAAGAAAACCACCAAGATGACCCCAGAGCAAGTAGAAGCGTGGCTTGACATGGGTGAACTCTTGGGGAAGATGGAGCAGACTGAAGACGCCCTAAAGATTTTCAAACGAGTTATTGCCTTAGAACCAGAAAACGCGCGAGCGTGGTATGATAAAGGTGTTGCGTTGGGTATTCTAGACAAGCACAAAGAGGCAGTTGAAGCCTATGTACGAGCCACCAAACTTAACCCGCATGATGTGCACACCCTCTACAATCTTGCGAACACACTAGCACGAAAACTCAAACGGTTCCAGGAAGCTTTAGACATCACCAATCGGCTTCTCGAGGTGAGTCCTCACCATATAAATGGGCTATATCTTCGCGGCAGGATTCTCATTGAGTTAAATCGGCCACGGGAAGCCCAGGCCTGTTTTGACCAAGTTCGTAAACTCGACCCGAATTACCCAGATCTTATCAAAACCAAGTAACACAGCCAATAATGATTTTTCAACAGCTTCAATAATTCGCCCCCCACACCTGCCTGCGACAAAAAAGGTATGACTTGGTATGAAGATAGAATGGTCGAAGAACTGGGTCCAATTCGCGTTTGTTACAATGCTATGTGCCGTTGCTTCAGTTGTCAATTTTTTACTCGGCTCCTTCGGAGCCGTGTTCATTGGTATTATCTTCACGGCTTTTTTCGTCATAATAGCAATCGCGATTGTAATTCTTGGCTTCGTTATTGCCCGAACACAAAGGCTTGACATCACCTAATTGTGGCTAATGTCAATTCCTGTCCCGTAATTTTTTAAGCCTGAACTCGTGGAACCTAGAACGAGGGATATTCGAACCTGGTGCGGGATATCCGATTCGGCTATACACACGGGATAGATGTTTATTTAGATGATCTACGTATAGTTCCAAACCGCAATATTCCCTCAACACTTCAGTGCTACCATCCCACCCAACTAGTCTTTCAATCAACAGCTATAAGGGACGATGTGAGAGCACTTTGAGTGACCTATGGTGAAAACCGTGACTGAAGTAGAGAAAAGTGAAAGAGAGCAGCAACGCATGTATGAATATAGGGGCTCGCCACTTCCATTGCTCACATTCCTCTTCCTTGGAATCATCTTCATCCTCATCGCGATCTTTGGAGTCCCCTTCCTAGTGCCAATACTTGGCTTTTGGACATTCTTTCTCCCATTCCTCTTTGGATTCTTTGCTGTGATGTTTTTCATATTCATTCCCGCAACTGTGTCCATCAATAAGCAGTGGGAGGAAGCCATTGTCCTGCGATTCGGGAAATTTGTCCGTCTCGTCGGACCAGGTATGTTCTTCAAATGGCCTGGAGTCGAAAGATTCATCCGCCAAGACATGCGAATCCAGACTCTAGATGTGATGAAACAAGAACTAATGACACGCGACAACATCAGTCTTAATATTGACGCTGTGGTCTTCATGAAAGTCACCAATACTCCCAAAAGTCTCATTAACATCCAAGACGTAAGACTCAGCACCGTCCAATACGCCCAAACCACCATGCGAGATGTCATCGGTAACGTTGAACTCGACGACCTTCTAGCACAACGCGACCAAATCGCCGACCGTATTAAGTTAATCGTGGACAAAGAGACAGAACGCTGGGGCATTGACATTCAAAGCGTCAATCTTCAGAACATTGAATTGCCCATGGATATGAAGCGAGTAATTGCTCGCCAGGCGGAAGCCGAACGAGAACGCCGAGCCGTAATTATCAAAAGCGAAGGGGAACTAGTGGCCGCTCAGAATCTCGAACAAGCAGTTCGGGAGATGAGCACTCAAGCCCTTTACTTACGAACTCTGTCTAGCCTTGAAGACATCAGCTTCGATCAAAGCAATACGATCGTCTTTGCCATTCCTATGGACATGGTTAGAGGTGAAATCTTAGGTCTTGCTGGTCTAGTAGGTGCTAGCCAACCGCCTCCTGTCCGTTCAGTACGACGCAAGAAACAAGAATAGTAGCTCTCTTTGACGGAGCTAGCTTTAATGAGTCGACAGGCATAGTATTCACTGTCGGCTCGTTCTTTTATTTTTCAGCCCAAGAGGAAGCTTATTTCTTAGCCTTCTGTTTCCCCCAGAAATCAGGAACCTTGCTTTCACGAGGACCCCAAGGATCGGGATAGTCGTTTCCTGAATAGGATAATCGGAATCCGGTGTCCAATTCGGTGACCTGGGCTTCTTTTAGGACGGCCTGTCCCGCGACCATCCGTTGAATCTGATTGGTGCCTTCATAAATTTGGGTAAGCTTGGCACCGCGCATCATCTGTTCGGCGGGATATTCTTTGGCATAACCATAGCCGCCCATGATTTGGATGCAATCCAGTGTATTTTGCATTGCAGCGTCTGTGGCGAAGAACTTCGCACAACTGGACTCTTTGGTATTCCGTTTTCCTTGGTCGACAAGCCAAGCAGAATAACGAGTAGCCCATCGGGCGTGCATGGTACGAGCTTCCATATCTGCTATCATAAAGTTGATACCCTGATAGGCGCCGATGGGTTTGCCGAATTGGCGGCGATGATTAGCGAAAATCGCTGCCTCATCTACAGCACGTTGTGCAATCCCTACGCCCAAAGCTGCAATGGCTGCGCGAGTACGGTCAAGGGTTTGCATCGCATACTTAAAACCACTACCAACCTCTCCGAAGAGACAATCTCCGGGGATGCGGACGTCTTTGTATTCAATTTCCGCTTGGAATGAAGCTCGCTGCCCAAGCTTGTCTTCGAGCATGACAACCTTAACCCCAGGAAGTTCCGCGTCCACCATGTGCACAGCCATTCCCTTATAGCCCAATGAGGGATCCACCGTAGTGAAGACGCTGTGATATTTAGCAACGTGCCCGTTGGTGCTAAAGCATTTGCGCCCATTGATGATCCACTCATTACCATCCTTCGTGGCGGTAGTTTTCACAGCAGCAGCATCAGATCCCGCCTCACGTTCAGTGAGGCAGAAAGCGGCAAACTGGGCTTCCTTGCCCGTGGCAAAGGGTTTGATGTATTTCTCCATTTGCTCCGGAGTTGCAGTAATAAGAAGCGGCGTGAGGGCCAAGTTGTTAGCTAAAATAGTAGTGGCGATACCGCCGTCACCGTAACCAATAGCCTCCCCAATGAGGGTCTCTTCCACCATTGAATGAGCGGGTCCACCGTATTCTTTAGGTATATGCGAGTTCATTAGCCCAGCATCATAGGCTTTCTGGGCCAGTTTCCAGGGAAACTCGTCGGCTTCTTCGAGTTCCCGAGCATAGGGTACAATCCACTTTTTGGAGAAAGCCATGGCAGTATCTAAGATTTCTTGTTCACGTTTCGTCAGGGCAAAATCGACCATGCAGATCAGCCTCGGTATTGGTGAGGCGACTAGGTAGGAAACCCGCTTAAAAGTGTGTAGTTCGTTTTGAGAATCAACCCGACAAAATGTGAGTCTATACTTTTATATGTCGCCAACGTGAATTCCACTTGAGGATTCGGGATATTGCCTAAGATGTTTCTATTGTGACCACTACAGCGGTGAGAAGTTTGGCACCTCTCTCCCCCCTTAGAAAACCATTCCCTCTCCGATGTTTTCATTATCCTTGAGGTGTCTAATCCGCCAAGGCTTGTGTGGTGAACAGTAGAATTAATTGATACTTGAAGCAGGCTGAAGCTTAAACAGTTCCCAGTGTGTTTAGAAGCGCCGACTCAAACAGCCTGCTAGGATAAGGACTATTAGCCCAACAGCCAACAATAAAATCGAAGCCACATAAGAGAGGGATCCCAACAATGGGATTAACAACAGCCCAAACCCAGCACTTATGAACACAATGCCCAAGAAGATTAACAGGATTACAGACCGTGGTTGCGAAGACACCTGCATACACCTTAAGAAAGCTATAATACTTACTGCGTGTGCCTGCTTTTTGGGTCTTCTGTTACCGACTAATTTTGGTAGTTGTAGACGTTTATTCCACTTTTTCCATCAGACAATAGATTGTAGTACGACCAAGAGTTACTATGGATAATTGGTTGTGTGAATAGCCGACCGATCGCCAACCAAACTTCGCTAAGTAGTTAATACCTTCGATGAACTTGTCTCTGGGGGATTTCTTACCTGGAGCGACTAGGATATACTGTGGTTCAATAGAATCTGGAGGGATTTTTCCACTCAGCACATCATCCATGAGAATTAGATAAGGACTTGACTTAGAAATCACTATGACTCCATGTGAAGTTCCCGTTTTTATTTCTACAGCCACACCAAGCAAAGGATGCCTTTTAGTCCCGACTCTCCCATTCTGCAATCGGTGGAATGGACCGACGACTCCGACGGAACGCCCACACTAAAAGCGCTAAGAGTATTAGGACCACAAAGACGATTACAAGGGTTCCAATAATCCATTCCATTGTGGGAGGCCATACTACCGGCAGAGTGAACCGATACACTAGCAGAATTGGTGCGACAATCAAGGCGACGAGATTCACCACTTTGATCATCGGATTCAAGGCTGGACCTGCGGTATCCTTTAACGGATCACCAATGGTATCACCGCACACAGCTGCTTTGTGTCTGTCAGAACCCTTACCTGTCCCTTTTTCAGGGGCACAGATTTCGTCTTCAATGTATTTCTTCGCATTATCCCAAGCGCCTCCCGCAACCGACATGTACACGGCTAGGAGAAGTCCAGAAGCAATTAGACCAGCCAAGAATCCACCCAAGGCCTGAATCTGCAGCAGCAACCCTATCACAAGTGGGGTCACCACCGCAAGGATTGTCAAGCTGATGAGCTCTTTTTGTGCGGCCCGAGTGGTAATCGTTACCACTCGATCATACTTCGGTTTCACCTTTCCTTCCATAACACCAGGTGTCTTAAACTGCTCACGCACCTCCTCGATAATTTGTGTGGAGGCTCGGCTCACCGCACGGATTGCTAGCGCAGAAAACAACCATGGTAAGGCTGCGCCTAGTAAGAGTCCGGCGAGGACAACCGGGTTATCCAATTGAATCCCCATTGCCAACGGATTAATAACGCCCCAGAAATCGGCAGCGCGTGTCACGTCCACGACGAAACTATAGAACAACGCACTCGCTGCAATCACCGCCGAAGCAATAGCCACATTCTTGGTGATCGCCTTGGTCGTATTCCCAACCGCATCCAAATCCGCTAGAATCTTCCGAGGTTCCTTCGGCATATCCGTCAACTCCGCAATCCCACCCGCATTATCCGCAATCGGTCCATAGCTATCCATAGCCACATTATTTCCTGTGTGACTTAACATGCCAATGCCGATGAGGGCGATGCCGTAGAGGACGTATTCGGGGGCAATGAGGAAGGCAGCGATGAAGGTGGCGACGATGACGAGGAGGATCCAGACGGCGGCTTCATAGCCGACGCTGATGCCGCTGAGAACGATGGTGGCGGGTCCGCCGTGGGCTTGTTCGACGATTTCTTCGACCGGTCGGTGACGGTGACTGGTGAAGTAGTTGGTCAGGGGGTTGAAGCTGACCGCAAGGAGGACACCGACGGCGACGAGAATGCCGAGGCGCACATCACCGGTGTAAAAATAAGCGAAGATGCTGGAAACGATAATCGTGAACGCGCTACTAACTTCGTAGCTGTAAAACATGGCTTTCTCGGCTTTTTCAGTTCGCCACACCGCAACCATGAATGTACCGATAATGCTGCTGATGACACCAATGGCACGTACTACCAAGGGGAAGACAATCCAGAAAATATCCCCAGTAATGGCGAAGAGGGCAACACCAAGGATAAGTGCGGACACTATGGTGACTTCATAGGATTCAAAGATGTCTGCAGCCATTCCAGCACAATCACCCACGTTATCACCTACTAGATCAGCGATGACTGCGGCATTGCGGGGATCATCTTCGGGAAGCCCGGCTTCAACTTTGCCGACGAGGTCAGCACCGACATCGGCGGCTTTGGTGTAGATGCCACCACCAATTCGCATGAAGAGGGCAAGGAGAGTACCACCGAGACCGAAACCAAGGAGGGCGTCAGGGGCGCTGATGCCAAAGGCGATGAAGATGAGGGTACCACCAAGTAAGCCGAGTCCGTCGGTGAGCATGCCAGTGAAGGTGCCACCGTGGTAGGCGATTTTGAGGGCTTCACGGTAGCTGCGTCCAGAGGCGGAGGCAACGCGAATGTTCGATTCGATGGCTATTCGCATTCCGAGTTGACCGACAGCGAGGGATGAGAGGGCGCCCATGATGAATGCTACAGAGCGTCCAATGGCGATGATGAAGCTCGTGTTATAGGGACCCGGGGGGAAAACATGAACGGCTTCAGGGCTAGCCGGAATGATATACACGGAGAGGAACAGTACAAAGGTGAGGAGAAAGATGATTGGCAGAATAGTACGAAGCTGTTTACTCAGATAAGCGTTGGATCCTTCTTTTATGGAGCCCCAGACTTCTTGCATTTCTTTGGTGCCTTTGTCGTGTTTGAGGACATCACGACGGAGCCAGACAGCGTAGATGAGGCTAATGATGGCGGCGATGATTACGAAGTAGAGCATGCCTTGCTCGAGGGGAGTAAGGCTCAGAAAGGTGGAGAAGAATCCGGTCATAGAAACACCCATCAAGTTATGAAGCTACAGGAACTCGTCTTAACGCAGTAATGTTCCTTTTATACTGTTTGTGTTGTTTCGAAAAAGAATGGAAGTAAAAGGTTGACAAAAGTGCATGATGCTTTAGACAATTGTCACTAGTCATTAAAGAAAAGGATAACAAAGCAGCTTCATGCCTGTTAATTACTAGTATATTTTCTCCTAATACGATGAACAAAGATTAAATCACACGATTACTACGATGATGATGCCTGGAAGTTACAAAAAGAACTTAGAAAATTACTTTTCCTCAACCAACAAAGTTGATAAGCATGAAGTGTCTTTTGCATCTATTCAAGAATTTTTTGGAAGCTTCCGGCGGGATGCAATGTGTTTCCTGGAACCTTCGTATTCATCATCTTCATTGTTGTAGTCTTGTTGATTACGACTAACATGGTCAAGGAGGTGATTGCGACACTGTTAGGTGCGGTAGCTGTTTTGGTCTTTATGGTTCAGATTTGGCCATTTTGGGCTGGAGAATTTTTGACATACCCAGTGTTTGTAGAGCTGTTAGTCAGATGGGTTGATTTTCGCACCATTATTATTATTCTAGCAGTGATGGTGATTACCGAACCGATCAAGGATTCAGGGTTGTTTCAATATATTTCGATCAAGGCTGTGAAATGGTCGCGGGGAGGTCCTGCAATATTACTTGCGATTTTTTGTCTACTAGCATTTATGCTGTCCGCAGTGTTAACCCAAATTGCGACAATCGTGTTGATTGGGTCCTTGACGATGATTGTTTGTGAAGCACTTGATTTTAATCCAGTGCCCTATCTTGTGTCAGAGGCTATAGTCTCCAATGTCGGAGCGGTGAGCACTCAGATTTCTGGGATACCAAATATTTTGATTGCTGGAGCGACTGGATATGATTTCAATTGGTTCTTAATTAATCTCTTACCCTTCGCAGTGATATTAGCTGGGGTAGCAATTGTAATTTGCTTCATTTTCTTTAGGAAAACCCTCAAAGCCCTGCATCCAACCCAACTTGAACATCTACTTGAAATTGATGAAGCTACAATGATTCCAAACCGCTCAATTTTCTACCGCACAGCGCTTTTATTAGTTGCAATTATTGCGGGATTCATCTTGTTTAGTCAATATGCCTATATTGTCGCAATCATTGGAGCAGTCGCCTTTTTGCTTTTTGGTGGTGATACGGAGGAGATATTGAGAGAAGTGGAATGGTCATCTATCTTCTTTTTTATCGGATTGTTCATAATTGTAGGAGCCATGGAGGAATTTGGAGTAATCGATGTGCTGGCTATTCAAATCATCTTATTAACTGGTGGAAATACCGTCACAGCTCATGTTGTGATTTTATGGATTACTGGACTAGCCAGCGGCATAGTTGATAATATTCCTATTACAATGACACTCATTCCCGTTGTCGAAGGATTAATAGTAATTGGCATTCCCGCGGGAACCCTCTGGATTGCTCTAACCCTTGGCGCTGAATTAGGAGGATGTCTCACTCCAATCTCAAGTACAGCAAATCTCCTTGCATATCGCACGGCAGCGAAACATAACCGCCCAATTCCCTATATTACATTCTTAACGATTGGCGTTTTAATGACGTTCATCTTTCTGGGTTTATCGACAGCCTATGTGTTATTCCGTTTGTTTCTATTACCACTTCCGTAGTGAATCCGTTAAAGAAGTAGATACGAGCAAGTGCTTCCATCCTTGCATAGAATTCGCCAATCCTAACCCCCAAACTACTTTCTATAGCATTTCTAACTTAAGTAAGGCTTATGTACAGGCTGTCATACCGTGTCGGCATTAATCTCTGGTGTATTTATCGGAGGCGTCCTGCATGCCTGGAAAGATTGACAAATTCGTTGATGAAGCCACCAAAATTATCGGTTCTGAACACATTACAACGAACCTGGCGATGCGCCACAGCTACATGGCCCGATCTGTCATGGGCATCCGCGCTGCCGTTGCAGAAGCCATTGTGAAACCCGGAACACGTGACGAGATCTTAGAAATCGTCAGACTTTGCAACAAATACAAGATCCCCATCAGTCCCTATTCCGGCGGGCTAAGTGGCGGATATGCTCAACCTTTGAAGCCAGAAGGAATCATTTTGGATTTGGTGCGTCTGAACAACATCATCGAAGTGGACGAAGATGCGCGATATGTCATTGTGGAAGCAGGCGTCACCGCTGGCCAAGTCTGGGCTTACTTCCGAAAACACCATCCCGAATGGGCACCACCCGTTCCTGACGGAGCCCCACCGCGGGCAACTCTCATTGGAGATGCCCTAGAACGCGGTTTTAGTCTGGTCACCAGTAAATACGGTCCTCAAGGTCGTATGATCAACGGGCTCGAAGTCATCCTGCCCCGTGGTGAACTCATTTATACAGGCAGCTGGGCCCTGAAGGGCTTCAAACCCTTCTATCCATGGGGACCGGGTCCGGATTTCACGGGCCTCTTCCTCGGGGCACAAGGCACCATGGGCATCATCACCAAGGCTGCTATCCGTATCATCCCCCATCCCCCTTACATTGACCTTGTAGCCTATGATTACGACACTCCTGAAGCCATGCAGAATCACTCCATGGCTGTCCTGAAGAAAGAAGTTGGCGTCATGGTCCAAGGCGGTAATTGGTGGCTGGTCCCAAGCAGGAAAGATGAACGCGAAGTTCCCACCACTATCGAGGAGTGGCGAGAGAAGAAGTACTACATCCCCGAATGGCTCATGAACTACGAGCTCTGGGCTCATACTGAGAAAGAAATGCAAAGCCAAATGGACATCATCGAAGAGGAAGCCAAGAAGATTCGGGAAACTGGTGAAAAGGTCGATGCCATGGAACTCCATCCCCGAGCCAAAGAAGTGCGTCTCACCAAACCCAACCTTATTGCAGTTCCATATGCCATGCACCGCGCTGGCTTCGTTTTCATTACCTGGTATTGCCCTTGGAAGGACTGCGCTGAAATTTCCCGTATCTCCGTCGAAACCATGGAAAAGTTTGACATACCTCCAGTGCAATGGGTGGCTAGTATTGAGCAAGGTCGGCAGTGTATTTCGATGCCAATTGTCACCTTTGATAGCCGTACCGAGAAGGGCTATGAACAAGCAGAAGCTTGGGATAAGCACTTTACGGAAATTGCGCATAAGAAAGGCTGGTTAAACTACCGACCGAATGCTTTCATCCATTGGCCGGCGATGCGGCCGTTGATGCCTGAGTATGTGAACTTGTTGAAGGAGCTCAAAGAGCTTTGGGATCCCAATGGCATCATGCACCCCGGTCGGTTGGCAGTCTAATCAAAATTATTCAGGCTCCAAATATTTTACCAGTATTGGAGTTCAGATTAGGCAAGGTGACAAAGGTTTTTCTGCCCGTTTTTAGTGGGAATACTTGAACTGGTATTTACGTTGAAGTTTGGTTGAGATAATGGGAACTAAAGATACTGTACAGGTATTGACAATTCTTGGACTTTTAGCCAATGGCTTCATTCTCATCTTCCAATTATTGATGGCCATCATCTATTTTCCTTTGATATTTATTACACTCCTGTGGTTCTTCCTGGGATTCATTTTTCCGATAACTGCTTGGATCGAGATCCCTAAGGGGAACCGAGGTGCGGCTGGTGGGATTCTCATCGTCTCCGGTATTGTCAGTCTGCTTTTCATCTTCTTCATTGGTGGAGTACTCCTTATTGTTGCAGGTGCCTTAGTGGCTAGTTGGAATCCTTATCAGGTTCCAGCTTCACGGTCTACGCGAACCCAATTCCATCCTCTGGGACCATACCATGATTACGATGGTAGTTCCATCTGGGTTCGCCAGCACCACATAGAGGGCTCAGCCACAACGCAGACAAAGAAATGCGTCAATTGTGGCACGGAACTGAATCGCATCGACCAGTTCTGCCATGAATGTGGTTCCGAGGTTGGATGGTACTGATCTAGCCCTTTTACTAATTTTTCTTCCACGTAACAATTAAACCTGAGAATCAAGTGAGGGTAGGATATGAAAATCCTCGCGATCGAACACGAGATGGAGGGAGTTGCAGTGTTATCCTTTGAACTCACTCCGCTCAGACCGTACCCAGGATTTTCTAGACTCTTTACTGAATCCTAGAAGGTGAATGCTGTTCAACAGTAAGAGAACTATCATAGGACATTTTCAATCAATTGCAGTTTGAGGGGACGCCGAAAATGCTAACGCACCTTAAGGAAACAACTAAGCGCTTAATTGTATATGTTGTGGGTTTGGGAATCTCTTCTATTTACGCTTTTATTGGCTACTTTTGCCTTGCTAGCTTTTTCGTGGTTTACCCATATGAGCCAATCGTATTCTTTGTGATTTCTCTTGGTTTTAACTTCGCTTTTGCTCTGGGTGTTCCTCCACTAATTGAAAGAGATGTTGATCGCGATATTGGTCTTGGTCGATACTTCATGGCAAGTGCCATGGGACTCTCCATCGGATTCCTCTTTGGAGTGAGGGCTCTGCTTTGGATGAGTATCTTTGACCTAATTTTGTTTCTCACGTTGTTTCGCTTGGAGGCATTACTTTTGGTTGTTTATGTGCTCCTAACTTTCGTGAACGCAGCTCTGAGTTGGTCCATTGCCTATCGATTCTTTAGCTATGCTTATCTTACGGCTCCTGATGATGCTAAGACTTCAGTTATCACTCAGCATCTTCTTACCATGGGCATGCCATGTATTGGGAGCTCGGTTTTTCTGTTCGCGTTAGCAAATTATGCCAGTTATCCGGTGAATTTCATTTTGAACGTTATTGCAATTGCTTTTGTGGGGATCTTCTTTGTACTGGTATTCATAGTGATTGTTTTAGACCGACACTATGGAAAACAAGAGAGACCTCTTGGTATCCCAGTTGATTCGCATCTAACACCGTGAATTTTTCGAAAAAAGGCAAACTGTAAAAGGGTCTAACGTATGTGAAACACAACATTCGCCTTACCATCCGGAGGACCATTGAATTGACTGAATCCGAAAAACCTAAAACCGAACTCAAAGACTTCGAGCTTGAAATCGCTCGATGCATTCACTGTAAAGCCTGCACCATCGCTGATGCCGCCAACCCCAAGGGGGGCTTCGAAACCGGCTGCCCTGCTTGGAACGCCATGGAATGGGAAGCCTATAGCGGTGGTGCGAAAATGTGGCTGGCTCGAGCCATCCTAAACGGAAACTACAAAATCGACAAAGACATTGGCGACCTCCTATTCCGCTGCTCTACCTGCGGTAATTGTGAAACCCAATGTGAAAACGAGCTCCCCACAGTCGATATCATTGAAGCCATGCGAGCCGAAGCAGTCAAGGCAGGTGTAGGTCCCCTCGACAAACAACAGGGGTATGCCAAAGCTACTGAGATCAAACGCAATCCCTACAACGAAGATCACGCTTGCCGCACCGATTGGGTTCCCAAGGAATTCAAGATGAAAGACACAGCTGATGTAATCTATTTTGTGGGCTGTACTGCATCATATCGCTTACAGAAGCTAGCGGTCTCAACCCTTCGGGTAATGCAGAAATTAGAAATTGATTTTACTGTTAAAGAAGACGAATACTGTTGCTGTTCACCACTGATGCGAGTTGGAAAACTGGATTTAGTAAACGATTATGTCAAGCACAATGTTGAACTTTTCAAGAACTCTAAGGCTAAGACTGTCGTCTCCTCCTGTGCTGGCTGCTTCCGTACCATGAAACGCGATTGGCCCAAATATTACGGTCCCCTTCCTTTTGAAGTGAAGCACAGCGTTAACTTCATCGCTGAAGCCCTCGAAGCGGGTAAAGGGAAACTCAAACCCATGAAAGGTATCAAAGCCACCTATCATGATCCCTGCCACTACGGTCGACATGTCGGAGAACTCATCAAGAACCACAAAGAAAAAGCCGAATGGTTCGAAGTCCCACGAAAAATCCTGCGTACTCTCCTTGGAGACAACTTCGTCGAAATGCCCCGTAATCGCGAAAACAGCTGGTGCTGCGGCGCTGGAGGAGGAGCCCGTGCCCAATTTCCCGATTGGACCCTCGAAACCTCCATCGAACGTATCAAAGAAGCCGAAGCCACCGGTGCAACCCACCTTGTAAGTGCTTGCCCATTTTGCGAAACGAGCCTTCAGCTAGCGATTGAAAAGAGTGGATCGAAGCTGGAGATGGTGGACTTGATCGAGTTTGTAGAAGAGTCCTTGGAATAAGTGCATTAAATTCGCTTTAGAATAATCCCGAACAGCCCGACATGTACGTTTACCCTCTAAAGTCGGAAACTTTGTATAGCCGTGTGTGAAGAGGATTGCGGAACGGATTCCTGTGCCACGAACCTATAAGATTCAAGTGTTACCCGGAGACGGGATTGGCCCTGAGGTTATACAGGAATCGGTAGGAATTCTTGAAATAGTGTCTAATGGAATTCCTGGACTATCTCTCTCCTTTCATGAGTTTCCGTGTGGTGGCAAATACTATTTGGAGACAGGTTGTGAATGGCCAGGAGAAGCCGAAGTATTCTCAAAGCAAGAAGCCGATGCTATTCTCCTTGGCGCTGTCGGATGGGAGAAGACACCCGGAGAACCTGTCCGCAGAGACGATGGGCAACTAGCAGGTGCAGCAGTCGTGTTGGGTCAACGACGAGAACTCGAGTTATATGCAAACGTGCGACCGGTGAAGCTGTATCCAGGCGTTCCGACACCATTAGCTGACAAACAGCCAAAGGATATTGACTTTGTCATCATCCGAGAAAACACTGAAGGACTCTATGCGGGTATTGGAAAACATTATGGAGAAGGCGAAAGGGAAGAGCTTGCCATCGATGTTCGCCCAATCTCCAGGCTGGGATCTGAAAGGGTCATTCGTTATGCCATGAAACTAGCTTTAAAACGTGGGTATGGAGCACCAAGTGATCAGAAAAAACGGGTCACCTGTGTGGATAAAAGCAATGTGTTGATTGGTGATCAACTCTTCCGCCGCGTCTTTGTAGAACTGGCACAGCAATTCCCGAAAATTATTCCCGATTATGCATATATTGATGCGTGGACGATGTGGTGTGTGCGGCGGCCCGAATACTATAATGTGGTTGTAGCCCCCAATATGTATGGGGACATCATTTCGGATTTGGGGGCTGGGATTCAAGGGGGTATGGGGGTCGCTGCAGGAGGTAATATTGGAGACTTGCATGCGATGTTTGAACCTATACATGGATCCGCACCAAAGCATGCTGGCAAGCGCAGGGCTAATCCGATTGCAGCGATTTTAGCAGGGAAGATGATGCTCGAATGGCTCGGAGAACGCCACCAAGATCAAAAAGCAATGATAGCAGCTTCAGTAATTGAAGCAGCAGTAATGGAACTGCTAGGAGAGGAACAGATACGTACCTACGATCTTTGCGTCGGTAAGTATGCTCATATAAAACCGTCAACCACAAAACAAGTAGGCAAAGCTATTCGCCAAAGAATTCAACAACAATTAGAGGAGCTGTAAACTAGATGAGCGGTCTTACGATAGCAGAGAAGATCCTCCTCAGCCACAGTGATGAAAAGAGGATAGAACCTGGAGAAATCATCGAAGCAACCATTGACATAGCCATGTCCCATGAAATGCTGGGAACCCGCGTGCTTCCCCAGCTTGCAGAAGCAGGAGTTAAGAAAATCTGGGATCCTAGCCGAGTGGTAGTGATCTTGGATCACTGGGCTCCCGCCCCCACGATTCAAGCTGCAACCATTCACCAACAAGTTCGAGAATTTGTTTCAGATTTTGGCGTTAAGTACTTTTACGATGTGGGACGAGGCATCTGTCACCAGGTTCTCGTCGAAGAAGGGCATATCCGACCTGGTGAGTTGGTGGTGGGTACTGATTCACATACAACCACCGCAGGTGCATTCGGAGCCCTAGCAACAGGTATTGGTGCCACTGATATGGCATTTGTATTAGCAACTGGACGATTATGGTTCCGAGTGCCCGAAACCACTAAAATCACCTATTCGGGCAACCTGCCCTCAATGGTGATGGGAAAAGATATCATTCTGCACACCCTTGGAGAGCTCGGCGTGGAAGGAGCCACCTTTCAAGCCCTCGAATACCAGGGAGATACGCTCGCCAAGTTGAGTCTCGATGCGTGGATGACCCTCACCAACATGGCAGTTGAAATCGGAGCAATGGCTGCGCTTATCTCACCCGATGAACGCGTCACTGAATATGTTAAGACCCGCACGGATCGCAAGTTTAAACCCATAAGACCAGATGATAATGCAGAATACGATCAAAGCATGGATTTTGATGTGTCAACACTCACACCCCAAGTCGCAACCCCATCGCTTCCCACGCAAGCGGTTCCTGTAGCAGAGGTAGCTGGAACACCCATCGATCAGGCCTATTTGGGATCGTGCACGAATGGTCGACTTGAAGATCTCCAAATGGCTGCTAAGGTAATAAACGGTAACCAAATCGCCGAGGGGGTTCGGTTTATTGTGAACCCAGCTAGTCGCCAAGTCTATCATGCCGCTCTCCACGATGGGACGATTGGCACCCTTGTAAAAGCTGGTGCCACGATTGGACCAGCAACATGTGGTGCCTGTTTTGGGGGGCATTGTGGTCTGTTGGCGCCAGGTGAGGTTTGTATTAGCTCCACGAACCGCAATTTCCCTGGTCGGATGGGAAGTGCTGAGGCCCAAATCTATCTAGCCTCACCCGTCACAGTTGCAGCGAGTGCGATTACAGGAAAAATCACGGATCCCCGCGGAGGTAAATAGATCCAATGCCAAAGCAGATATCGTTTATCACTGGGAAGGTCTGGCGGTTTGGCAGTGATATTAGCACAGACGACATCATCTCAGGTGTACATCTCTCCACTATTGAAATAACGAAACTCACCACCTATGCCTTTCAGCATCTTCGGCCTGAGTTTGCTGAAAAGGTTCAAGTAGGTGACATTATTGTTAGCGGTGAACACTTTGGCATTGGTTCTAGCCGTGAGGAAGCTCCTGCCATCTTGAAGCAATTGGGTATCGGAGCAGTTGTTGCAGCTTCATTCGCACGAATTTTCTTCCGGAATTCATTCAATATTGGTCTTCCTGCCATCGAATGTTCTGAACTCAAAAAAGATCCAGAAATTATCCGTGATGGCGATCTAATAGAAATCGATTTACAAGAATCAATCCTGATCAATCAAGGCACTAAGAGGAGCTATAAGATTGCAAAGATTCCTCCTTTCCTCCTTGCATACTTGGAGGCTGGGGGAGCGATTCCGTTGCTCAAAAAACGGTTAAAGGCTCGATAAACCCCTGAAATCAAACACTCTTAAGCTTCTTAGCCCCTAACTTGTGGGCATGTTGTTCTTGATTCCTTATGCTTTGTTCTTCTGGGTTTTTGCATTTATTTCGACCCTAATCAAAGCAGCCCGCGAAGACGAAATCAACTTTCAGAAGGAAAGACTCACAGAACTTCCAAAAGCCCTCTTCATCGTCATCAAGTTTCTTCCCTCACTCTCCGCCGCAGTTATCGTCCTGCTTTTCCGGTCCACTGCGAGTCTATTTTATGTCCTTTTAGCTGTGGCCCTGATCTTTTGTATGCTAGGAGATATTGGTATGGAAACGAAGTTTCTGTTAGGAGTTGGACTCTTCCTGATTGCTCAAATCTTCTTCATCAGTAATTTTGTCTGGCAGAGCCTACTTCTCGGCGTGTCTTTTCTTCCACTAGCCGCATTCATTACGGCGTTCATTGCCTGGATTTTGGTCATAGTCTTCTTAACCCTTTACATTGAAGCCG
This sequence comes from Candidatus Hermodarchaeota archaeon, assembly GCA_016839365.1. Lineage (GTDB taxonomy): Archaea > Asgardarchaeota > Hermodarchaeia > Hermodarchaeales > Hermodarchaeaceae > Hermodarchaeum. The sequence goes on along the minus strand of JAEOUH010000069.1, from coordinate 70,161 downwards.
GAGAAGCTGGGTTAGGCCAAATGAAAATCCCCCTCATCATTTATGCACTCACAGTATCCCTGACCTTTTGTACTGCAATGATGTTGTGGTTGACGAGTGGTATATTGCTTGGATTCGTTTCTGTGCTAGGTGCCTTCTTCTTTGTCATCTCAGACTTCACCATAGGAATCAAGCAGTTTCGCCATCACTTCAATAAAGCAGAAGTGTTCATCTTCACAACCTATTACCTTGCCATCTTCTTGCTCTCACTCAATATGGTCGTGTATGTCTTCTAAATTAAAAAAGGAAGAAGGAATCCTAAAATGCAAGTTTTTAGGATTCGGTTTTGGAACCTTTCGTCATCCACCAAGCAAGGAAAATTACTCCACCAATAATTAAAGGCACTAATGCAATCAGAAATGCCACTAGCCAGGTATATACGAAATCAGCGACAAGCCAGGTGTTGAAGGTAATGCTCCATCGTCCAGTGAACCAGACAAGAACTATCCAGATTAGTGTAACGAAGGCAGAGATTCCACCACCGCCACCTGCATCTCTACTGCGTTTACGGGGTGATTCTAGTTCCTTTCGTTCTTCTTCTGGTAATTTTCGGTACCAGAGAGCCCAGAAGACTATAGCGATGGGAATCGCCCAACTGGCTACAAAGACAAGTTCCCAGAATAGCAGAATGAAAAAGAATCCAAAGAGAAGTCCAACACTCCATGCTCCAAGCGTATCTGGTATGATTCCTAAGACTAGTGAACTAGACACGACCCAGAGAAGGACATAAATTGATACAATGACCATGATGGCAATTCCTATGCCTGCCAATATCGTCATTTTCCAATGTCTTCGGAGAAAGTTTCTCATTGCTGCTTCTTGTTTTTCAGTAGTATCCATTGGTCCGAACTCCTGTGAATTTTTGTATGAGGGGCTTTATGGTCCAGATACTTATAGTTAATCGTTTTTCAGAGAAAATACCTGCCAAAGGGATTATGAGAAATGCGCTATGATTTCGCTCGCCAATTGCTTAGTTATTCCCGGGACAGCAGCGATTTCATCCACTGAAGCCTTCGAGAGGTTCTCTAGGTTGCCGAAGTGCTGAAGGAGAAGAGTAGCACGTTTAACGCCAATGCCCGGAATATCGGTTAATGTAAGTTTCATGCCCTTGATTTGTCGGATTTTGCGATGATAAGCTATAGCAAACCGATGGGCTTCATCACGAACTCGCTGGATTAACCGTAATCCTTGACTATCTACGGGTAAATCGACCGGTGTTTTCTGATTACGGACGTAAATAAGATCAGGATCGGGCTTTTCTGCTTTTGCAATACCAATGACTGGAATATTAAAAATGCCGACAGATTCCAGGGCTTTGAGTGCCATACTGACTTGTCCACGTCCACCATCAATAACGATGAGATTAGGTAGAGGAAGTTTCTCGGTTACTAGACGGTGATAACGCCGGTGGACGACTTCATTAATCATCGCGAAATCATCCTGACCTTCCACTTCACGTATCTTGAACCGCCGATAACCCTTCTTGAAAGGAAGACTATCTTTGAAGACCACACAGACACCAACTGATTCTGTGCCTTGGAGAGTCGAGATGTCAAACCCCTCGATATGGGCGGGTTCTTCGGTGAGAAGGAGGGCGTCCATGAGATCGTTGTAGGCTTGTTGTTTTCGGCCTTCGTCCCGAGCCATGCGTTCGACGAGTTGGTGGAGATGGAATTGAGCGTTTTCATTTGCCATTTGTGTCAGACTTATGAGGGGCTCCTGGGTGGGGTGCACGATTGTTACAGGGTGATTATTCCCACGTCGTTGAGTGAGCCATTCTTCCAGAAACTGCGTCTCAGCTATGGGAACAGATAGTATGACTTCCTCTGGGATTTCAGTGGCGCGTAGATAATACTGCTTGAGGAAGGCTTCGATGACCGTTTCGTCAGGGAGCTCGGAGGGTGCACTGAGGGGGAACGGTTGTTGGCCAATTACGCGTCCTTCACGGACCACGAGGAGTTGGACCAGGGCATCGGGTCCTTGACGAGCTAGTCCCAATACGTCACGGTGGCCTGGTAATTGATTCCAGTAGGTGGCACGTTGTGCTTGTCTGCCACGTTGGACTGAGCGGAGCCGATCCCGGTATCGGGCAGCCCGTTCAAATTCCTGGGAATCGGAGCTTTTTTTCATAAGACGTTTGAGGTGGGCTTCAAGCTCGTCTTGTTGCCCTGTAAGCATCAGTGTGTACTCCTGGACAAGTTCAGCATAATCTTCTTTACTAATCTTGTTGATACAGGGGGCAGGACAGTAGCCGATGTCATATTTGAGACAGGCGCGTTTACGTTTTCCAGGAACAATGGCTGGCTTACATGTGGCAATAGGAACAATCCGATTAATTGATTTCAGGAAGCCATCCAAGGCTTTAACGTTGGAATAGGGACCAATGTATCGGCTACCATCATTGACAAGTGTACGTGTTTTTTCTACCCTTGGGAAGTCTTCTTGGAGTGTAATTCGCACATAAGGGAAACTTTTGTCATCTTTCAAGCGGATGTTATATCGTGGCCTGTAGCGTTTGATCAAATTATCTTCAAGGACCAACGCTTCTGATTCATTTGCTGTGACCACATATTCCAGTTCAGCCACTTCTTGCCCAATAGGTGAGAAGACGCTACCACTTCCGCTGCCACGAAAATGGGCAGGCACCCGTTTTTGGAGAGATTGAGCTTTCCCAACATAGATGACGGTATCATTGGCATCATATAGAATGTAAACACCAGGTGCGTCAGGTAAGTCCTTGAGTTCCTCTTCAAGATTCATAATCGTATTCACCTACTAGAACACTAAACGGGTTGAAGAACCGTTCGCTCTTACCGAGAGAGGACTTTCACGCGGTCTGTGGAATCTTCGGAATCACGTTCCATCTTCATTGCCAGTGCTTCACGAAGCACAGCCCCTGTATAGGATTTTCGATTCTGTGCCACTTGTTCCGGAGTTCCCTGGGCTACAATATATCCACCTTTGTCACCGCCTTCAGGTCCCAAATCGATGATATAATCTGCGCCCTTAATCACATCGGGTTGGTGCTCAATGACAATGACGGTGTTCCCTGCGTCAACAAGATGGTTCAAGACATCAAGTAGTTTCTGGACATCCGCAAGATGCAGACCGGTGGTCGGTTCATCAAGGATATAGAGTGTTTGAGTGGTACTGCGTTTACCGAGTTCACGGCTGAGTTTGATACGTTGAGCTTCACCACCGCTCAGGGTCGGCGAAGGTTGACCAAGTTCCATATACCCAAGACCAACCCGTTGAAGGGTTTCAAGGATACCAGCAATCTTGGGAATATTCTTGTAGAACTCTGCAGCTTCGTCGACCGTCATTCGAAGTACTTCGTGGATGGTCTTGCCCTTGTAACGAACTTGAAGGGTTTCTTTGTTGAAGCGTTTACCATGGCACTCATCGCATTGCACAAAAACATCTGGGAGGAACTGCATCTCGATTCTTAGAACCCCTGCGCCACCACAGGTTTCACATCGACCACCTTTTACGTTGAAGCTGAAGCGTCCGGGTTGATATCCACGTTTTCGTGCCTCTTCGGTCTTCGAGAAAAGTTCACGGATTGGTCCAAATACCTGAGTATAGGTCGCAGGATTGGAACGTGGTGTTCGCCCGATGGGTGACTGATCAACCAGGATAACTTTATCGATGAAGCGGACGCCCTTGAGGGCATCGAAAGGTCCAGGTTTGAGGAGCCGGCTAGCTAAGATTGCATCGGATTGGCGTCGACGACGGCGTCGAAACTGCCAGATAATACCAGGATACAAGGTATCTGTGATGAGTGTGCTTTTCCCTGACCCAGAAACACCGGTAATACAGATGAAGGTTCCCAGTGGAAATGTCACATCGATATTTTTCAGGTTGCGATGGTGGGCCCGTTTGATTTGGATGCTGGCTCCGTTACCGATTCTTCGAGTAGGAGGCACGGAAATGACCTTATCCCCTCGGAGATACTGTCCGGTGATGGACTTATGATTAGCTTCAATCTCTGGGACTGGTCCTTCGGCGACCACTTGTCCTCCATGGATACCGGCACCAGGTCCAAGATCAATAATCCAGTCTGATGCACGGATGAAACCCTCGTCGTGCTCGACAACAAGCACAGTGTTACCTAGGTCACGGAGTTGGAGAAGCATGGAGAGGAGGCGTTTGTTGTCACGCATGTGAAGACCGATACTAGGTTCGTCAAGGATGTAAGTCACTCCGACTAGGCGAGACCCAATCTGCGTTGCAAGCCGGACACGTTGGGCTTCACCCCCCGCCAACGAAGCTGATTGGCGATTCAGGGTCAGATAATCTAGCCCCACCGAGGAGAGAAACTCCAGTCGTTGTTTGATTTCACGAAGGGTTTGCCGAGCGATAGTAGCTTCTTTCTTCGTAAGCTCAAGCTGATCAAAGAAGGCCAAGGTTTCATCAATTGAGAGGTTCGTCACATAATCGATACTCTTGTCCTGGATAGTGACGGCAAGCGCTTCCGGACGTAGTCGACGACCATGACACACTGGACAAGGGAGCTGAGCCATGAACCGAGTAATTGATTCGCGAACGACCTCTGAACTCGTTTGCTTATAGCGGTGTTTAAGTCCTGGAATCACACCCATAGTGGGTTTCTCACTGATCCATTCCCATTTTCGCCCTGACTCAGTGATACCACTGTGTTCGAATCGGATTTCCTCCTCGCCTGATCCATAAAGAAGTACGTGCTGAATCTCGGGGGCAAGGTCTTTGAAGGGAGTATCAAGACTGAATCCGTAATGTTTGGCTATGCTGGTCAGACTCCGTAATCGCCAGCCATTCAAAGGAGTGTGGTAGGCAGCGATCGCTCCTTCTATAATCGACTTAGTCTCGTCGGGGATGACAAGATCAGGATCGACCTCCAGTGTGTACCCTAATCCTTTGCATTCCGGACATGCTCCATAAGGTGAGTTGAAACTGAAGAGACGGGGTGCTAAATCTGGGAAACTAATTCCACATACCGGACAGCCAGCAGACTCGCTAAACAGATACTCCTGATCACCTTTAACCTCAACAATTACTAATCCTTCTCCAAACTCTAATGCAGTTTCCACGGACTGGTTCAGACGTTGTTCGACGGCGGGCTTAAGTACTAACCGGTCAACGATTATTTCGATATTGTGAATAACATATCGGTCGAGATCGATTTCCTCTTTATCCAATCTGTAATCTTTCCCATCGACACGAACCCGGATGAAGCCCTCACTCTGTAACTTCTTGAAGAGTGCCTTATAGGTGCCTTTCCTACCTTTTACAACCGGGGAGAGGATCCGGACTTGAGTACCTTCCTCGAATTCCATGATTTGTCGTACAATCTGTTGTGCTGATTGTGGGGCAATCCTTCTTCCACACTGGTGGCAATGCGGAATGCCAATGCGGGCCCAGAGCAATCGCATATAATCATACACTTCAGTGGTAGTACCCACAGTAGACCTGGGATTGCCTCCTGCGGATCGTTGATCGATGGAGATTGCCGGACTTAAGCCTTCGATTGAGTCAACGTCGGGTTTGTCCATGCGCCCTAAGAATTGTCGCGCATAAGCTGAGAGGGACTCAACGTATCGGCGCTGTCCTTCAGCGAAGAGCGTATCGAACGCTAGCGAGGATTTACCGGAACCGGAGAGTCCAGTGATGACTACGTATTTATCCCGGGGGATTTGCACAGTGATATCTTTCAGATTGTGCACCCGGGCGCCTTTGACGGTAATGTACTTGTCGTCGCTCACCCATCTGTCACCTATCTTGTCAGCGGCATCGATTGCGCCAGCTGACATAAGAGTTACGGTTCTACACCAAGCCCAACCGTAGGTTGCGTCCAGCGTTGCAGGTTCGTTGACCTGTTTTATCAGCTTTCTTGTACTCGGAAGTTCGTTTAAACATATAAGCGGAGGGGACACCCCAATGAAAGTAATTGAGTCTAGGAACTCTTCGTTTGCAGCCCCAGGTACGCCTCAATTTCATTGATAAGGTCACGCAGGTTTGCCGCCCGTTCGAATTCCAGTTCTTCTGCCGCCTGAAGCATCTCTTCACGGAGCTCAACAACCAACAGGGCGAGATCGCTTTCATTGGCAGTACGCCAGTTTTTAGGTACGTTTACCTGGGTCCGTGAACTCGCGGTTACACGTTCCACTCCTTCAGCAATATCAGTAATTGATTTCACAATTGTTGTGGGAGTGATGCCGTGTTCCTTGTTGTACTTGAGTTGCATGGCTCGGCGTCGATTGTTTTCAGTGATCGCCCGAGTCATAGAATCAGTCATCCGATCCGCATACAGAATTACTGTTCCGTTGACATTTCGGCTTGCCCGTCCCATGATTTGAATTAGGCTGGTATCGGAGCGGAGAAAGCCTTCCTTATCCGCATCGAGAATCGCTACGAGTGATACTTCTGGTAAGTCCAGACCTTCCCGCAGTAAATTAATACCAACGACTACCTCGTGTTTACCTTGACGTAGGTTGCGTAGTACCTCGATACGTTCAAGGGTGCCGACCTCGGAGTGAAGATATTCGGCTTTGACTCCAGCATGGACCATGTAATCAGCTAAGTCTTCAGCCATGCGTTTTGTTAGAGTAGTCACCAAGGCGCGTTCATCTTTTTTGGCTCTAATACGGATCTCTCCTAGCAGGTCTTCGACTTGTCCTTCGGTAGGTCGCACGATGATTTTAGGGTCCACTAGCCCGGTGGGGCGGATGATTTGTTCTACCACCTTGTCTGAATGCTTTCGTTCATAACTTGAGGGGGTGGCAGACGTGTAGAGAACGGTACGCATATAGGGTTCAAATTCTTCAAAGGTTAGGGGACGGTTGTCAAAGGCGGAGGGTAGTCGAAAGCCGTAATCAACGAGGTTTCGTTTTCGGGATAAGTCACCATAATACATCCCTCCAATTTGTGGCACAGTGATGTGGGACTCATCAATTACAAGGAGGAAGTCCTCAGGGTAATGATCTAATAGACAGTAGGGTTTCTGTCCTTGTTTCCGTCCATCAAAGTAGCGTGAATAGTTCTCGATGCCACCGGTCCATCCAACAGAGCGCATCATTTCGATGTCATATTTCACACGTCGTCGCAATCGGTCAGCTTCCAGGATTTTCTCTTGAGTCTCGAGTTCCTTCAGCCGTTCCTCGAGTTCATCTTCGATTTGTTCCAAGATTTCAGGAAGGATTCGCTGGTCGGTGGTGAATTGTTTTGCCGGGAAGATTTTGATTTTTTCGCGCTCGTAGAGCACTGTTCCTTTGATTGGGGCAATGTCGGCGATGCGTTCAATGGTATCACCAAATGTTTCAAGGCGAATTGGATGATTGGCATAGGCCGGGAAGACCTCGATTACGTCACCACGAACGCGGAAGGTTCCTCGGTGGAAGTCAAAGTCATTCCGGGTATAGTTTATATGGACTAACCGGGCGAAAAGCTCATCACGTGGAATCTCTTGACCCTGTGCAAGCTCTACGACTAGGTTTCGATAGGAGCCAGGGGCTCCAATGCCGTAGATGCAGGAGACGGTGGCAACGATGAGTACATCTCTTCGGACAGCAAGAGAGGCAACCGCTGATAATCGCATCCGTTCTACTTCTTCGTTAATTGAGGCATCTTTCTCGATGTAGGTATCTGATGTGGGCATATACGCTTCGGGTTGAAAGTAATCGTAATAAGAGGTGTAATATTCTACCGCGTTTTCAGGGAAGTAGTCCCGGAACATGCTTGTGAGTTGTGCAGCAAGGGTCTTGTTAGGTGAAATGACCAGCGTCGGTTTTTGGAGGGCTTCTACAATATAGGCCACTGTAAAGGTTTTGCCAGATCCTGTCACGCCTAACAGTGTCTGTTGGCGTTTACCCTCTTTGTAGCCTTTGATGAGCTTCTGGATAGCTTTGGGTTGATCACCACTTGGGGTATAATCTGGGTTGAGTTCGAATGTACGTGAAGTGGCCACTTGTTCGTCGCACCTCCCAGCTTTGAGGAAGCGTATTAGACTTTATGATTTTTGCGGAGTGTCATCCATAAGTGATGGTTGTCGACTTTTTTTACCAAATCCACTTTGTGGCTCCTATATGGGTAGTAGGATGAAGGACAAGATGCCACCTGGATAGAAAGTGATGAAGACAGATTGAACAATGCCGGGGATGGTGAGAAGGAAGGTAATGGAGCGTGTGGCGATGATTATGGCGAAGGTACAATCCCTACTCAGAAAGTGTAGGGATTGTACAGCGGTAGTTGTGGGAACCAGTTATGTAGGAGTTTTCGGGTGGTGTCGCTTACTCCCTTTATCCACCCAATATATTCAAGGGCTTCAATGGAATGAGTGCCGTAGACAAGAGCACTAAGCCCCTGGATTGAGGCTTCGAGTTTGACACTCCGTTTTGTCATACTCACGTCGAGTTGACCATTGTTTGATTTGAGTAGGTAAGTGCCGTTATTCCAGCCGCACTGAGGATCTGTCAGTGTGAAAGTGAGTTCGCCGTCAGTTGATACGGGGAGTCCTGTAAGAGCTTCTTTGGCGTCAATGACACGCACCATCCAAGGGTGCCAAACCTTGATTTCAATCCAGTCTTGGAGGTGTTCGAACCAGTGTTGAAAATCGGTTCCGTAGGGCAAGATTATGTGAAGGGTTTGGATTTGATCCCGGTGTTTACCCAGATAATGGAAGAGGGCAGTTTGGGCGGGAAGGGAGCGCCAGTACATTTCTCTGATTATGAGTTCTCCTGGTTGTTCAAAGTGCATGTACCCTTTGAGTGTGTAACGAGCGAGTGCTTCGACTTGACCGGCTTTCTTAATGAAGACGTAGTGATGGTCTTTGTTGCGGCGGCGCCATTCCTCATCCCGGATTGAAGGGTTGTAGGCAAATCCATGAAACTTGGTTGGTGCGAAGGCTTTGATGAAAGCCATATAGCGTTCTTTAGCTTCGTGTCCTGGAATACGTTCAACTGTCCATTCATCACCAATCCTAATGTCTGGTGGTACACGTAAGCCGTTCAGAGGGGCTTTCAATCGGTATTTGTCATGGGCAGGGACATCGCCGAGGTCTGTGTAGAAGGATTCCCGGAAGGGTTCAAGCATGCTAACTGAGAGTTCAGCTTCTTTCATTTCAAGAAAGGCACTTTGCATGATTGATCGGACATAGCCTTTCATCCGTTTTTCTGGATAGGTGCAGACCATGGAAATTCCGCCCATGCCCTTGAGGATACCACGAATTGATTGCTGGGTATGCATAATGGTGGCAACCGAAACGAGATTATCGTTTTCGAAGAGCCCGATGCTGTTTTCAGGAATCATATAGTTGTGGTCTTCGTCACGGACATCATGGTCGGTCCAGAATCCGTAGCTGTATTGATGGAGTTTGATAACTTTAGTCATGTCCTCTTTGGTTAGTTTTCGGATTTCCATTTGTACCACCTGTTCTCACGTATGTGTTGGTTTCAGATGTCTTATATGGAGTGGCTTGTTAAAATTATCTATAAGCCATATGGGAAAGGTTCTAGTCGAATCGGAGTTGGTGGCTTTGAAATTTTACTCTGAAGAGAAAATGAAAGCGATTCGCGAAGAATTCGAAGCAGAAATTTTGCAGCATCCCCATCTGTCTACTAAGAAGATGTTTGGCTGTCCGTGTTACAAGGCTGGCGGGAAGCTGTTTGCTTTCATTGTAACAGATGGTGTTGTTCTAACTCGTTTATCGGAAAACGAAAGGGCAGAGGCCTATGAGCTTCCCGGGGCGAAATCTTTTGAATCCGACCAGCGCATGATGAAAAAATGGGTACAGCTCCTGGTCAAGAATAGATTTGCACTAAAGAAAGTAATGCCCTGGGTTATGAAAAGTTATCAGAACGCGCTCGTTTTGGAGAAATAGTTGAGTTATTTTTGGGTGATGAACCATACGCGTTTACTCTCAGGAGCATATGGGAGACTTTCTTCAAGGTTCCCATAACAGGCGATTTCAGTGAGCCCGGCATTGTTCAAACAGGAACGAATTTCTTCAATTGTGTATCCGCGTTCATGATGCGTTTCATCAACTTGACGCCTCCAGCAGCTATTATCCTTAATGAAACCAGTGATTTCAAAGGTAGCGATACGAGCATTCTCATCATAGGAATGGCGATGAACTTGGAAAATGCTCTCCGTTTCCCGTTCAAGTGTTACTGCATAGCGTTGGGCGAGAGTAGTCAACCAATAGATCGTATTCATATCGAAGACAAAATGACCACCAGGCTCTAAATGCCGTGCCACTCTGTTGAAGACACTCTCAAGGTCATCAAGGGCGAGGAGGTAGTTGAGGCTGTCAAACCAGCACGTAACTAAATCAAAGGTGGTGTTGAGTTCAAGGTGTCGCATATCCATTTCATAAAAATGAATTGTTACGCTTGCGGCTTGGGCTTTCTTGCGGGCAAGGTCGAGCATCTCTGATGATCGATCAATACCAGAAACCTTGAATCCCGCTTTTGCCATGGCAACTGCGAAAGTTCCCTCACCACATGCTAAGTCCAAGATAGTCTTAGGTTGCATCTGAAACTTGTCTAATAGTGATGGAAGGAGCTGTGCCATATGTGCGCTGAATTCTGGAAAATCTCCTGATGCGTACAACTGTGCAAATTTGCCATAAATCTTCACATTTGAGAACCTTTTCATGGGCTGATTTTCCCGAAGTGGGTTTCATAAAAGGTCTGGATTGTTTTTTCTGATGGAAGGGTCACCTTACGCCACACGTTGATGATTGGTTGTAATTTGTCTGCGTGTTCCTGTCCGGAAAACAGGTCGTTAAGATAGGTGCTGCGTTCATCAATATCATGTAGGCAGAATGCCAAGTATTCTTTGGGTGAATAGAAGCGGAGGGGATTGAACCGTTCCCGGTAATTGGAGAGCCCATGGGTTTCTTCTAGTTCAGTGGGGTCTGGGATCAGGTAGGCGTCACCGAAGACTGGGTGCGGGTGCCATGTCTTAATTGCACGGGTTTCTGTTAGTGTTACAAGGAGTTTGGTGTCGCCAACTTTAATTTTTTCACCTAAACCCAGGTATTCAGGTTTTCCTTGAGCGTTTAGATAGGGTTTTCCAGTAGCTTCATCGATTTTTGGTATAGGTTGCCCTTTCTCATCAAGGCGCCGACGTTGTTGCCCATCGAGGGCATATTCGCCCACATATCCCGAATTTACGATGGCGAATACGAGTTGTCCATCAAGGCCAAGGTTCATGTCGGTGTACATATCCAGTTTGAGGAGTGCTTGGTGGCTTTGTTCACGGGCCATGAAATCGGTTGCGGCATAAGAGCGGACTCGGGTCCCAGGTATCTTCCCGCCGATAGCGGAGGTAATCACTGATTCACAGGCGGAATCAAGGGCGACGGCCATGACTGGGTCAGTGATGCGAACGACTAAGGGAAAGATGTCAAATCGCCGAAATGACAACATTTCTGTGTGTAGATTCTTGGGTAATCCCGGTTTCCAGTCAGGATTCAGGTCATAGAAACGGAAGACGAACCGGCCATTGGTAGTTCCTGATTGTTCGTAACGTGTTGGTTGGAGGTGGCCCACCTGTTGACCAGGGAGCACTCGAGGAACCTTGACGTGATATCCGGCGATTTCTTCTATCCGATATTCAATTCCTTCACAGTCAATGTTTTGGGCAAGAACAACTGGTCTGGTTCCATCAGGCTGGATATACTTCGACTTCATGAGCCCTGGCCATTCAGGGCTATCTGGCACCAAGCCTTCACTCTTCGCATAAGATGCAGCTTCAAGTCCGATTAGTTGCACCTCTCTTATCCTGGACGTAGCATTATGTTTGGGTAATCCAAGCACAGCATCATCTTGTTCAAGTTGAGGGCCTACAGTAAGAGTTGTTTTGCCAGTGCCTGAGAGGCCTTTAAGCACACGGCTACTAGTGCAACCAGCGTGATAGGATATGCACCCATCAGCTTCCCCACGATTCCAGACCATGGTTAGGTTGGGTTTCTTAAAAGCTCCGCCAAAATAATCGACCCGTAGACTCATCACCCGACGATGATCCTCGTCCATACGAGTCAAGTCATACAACGTAAGGGGCTCATCGGGGTCAAAAGCGGGCCAGAAAGATTGAATTTCCCGGATTAAGTCACCGGGTAAGCGTTCCTGTACAACATAGTTCCAGCAATTGATTTTCATGTTCTCTTCCGGTGGATAAATCATCAAACGGCCAAACCAAGTGATATAAGCTGTATGGGGGTTCTCTACGCTGAGTACAATTCGAAGCCCTGTCTTATATCCACTTTCCCCTTGGATTCCATCCTGGACGATGACTTTGGCGGTTTTGAGATACTGGAGAACAACTTCAAAGAGTTGGAGTCCGATTTTCCGGTCGAAGCTGCGTTGACCTTTTCCCAGTTTATACCCTTCGGGGATAATGTAGAAAGCACGATCGGGTCGTCGACCCGCCTGGGTGTTGCCAAAGAGATATTGTCCATCTATGGTGTGGACATAGTACAGTTTGAGGTATTCGACAAACCATTGGTCGTTTGGGTTGTAAAAGACCTGCTTTTCATCAAGGTACAACTCATCTTCGATGTGTATCGGCATCGTGTTGCCCACCCTTGCAGTCTATTGGTTTCGTGTGTAACTCCTTTTATAATTAGAAGTTTACTTCAAGTTCGTGAGACTCCAAGCACAGATACTCATCCCTTTTATGAATGTTGGTTGATTTGACAAAGCAGTTATAAGGAGCAAAAACGTGGCGATTTCCGAGCGGGTGGGTTCCTCGTGCCGAGTTCCGCTCATTCAAATAAATCCCGGGCTGCGAGGTGTCATTGTCATGAAACGAACTAATTTAAATCGTACTCAAGGTATTGCCGTGATGGCAATTATGGCTGCTGTATATGCAGCGGTCACCATTGCGTTAGGATCCCTCAGTTATTATGGCATTCAATTTCGCGTTGCTGATATGCTGTTACCTTTTCCCTACATCCTTGGCTGGCCAATGGCTTTAGCCCTGTTTATCGGGGGCTTCGTTGCCAATATCTTCGGTGGGTTAGGAGCCATTGATGTTGTTTTTGGGAGCCTCCTCAATCTGCTAGCGGGTGTATTAGTGATGAACCGGAAAACCTGTCCCTATTGGTTCCTCGCCTGGTTATACCCCACTCTTATCATCGGGTTAGGCGTCCCAGCCTATCTTCAGTTCCTGGTCTTCACGCCCTACATTCTCCTGATGCCAGGCATCCTCATTAGCACTGCCATCCTGTGTGCCATTGGCGTCGCCGTGATGTTTGCCGTTAAAAGGGCATTACCCCAAATCTTCGTCAACTCGAAGGAATCCTGACTTTAACGAAGCGTGAACAGCTATCAATAAAACGTGACGACTTCTATACAGATGCATAGCTACGTAGTTCTGATAAACGACAGCATAAAATAGTAGAACATCCTTGCCCTTCGCCTATCCGAACGAGTCTCTTTCAGGGATGCCTATGGATGCCAAGACCTTTCAGCAGTTCGAAGAGTTCATCCACTCCAAATCCGTCGCTTTAATTGGAACAAGCCGCTCAGCTGGTTTCTACTGGTTCAGGTCCTTTCTCAATTTTGGATTTCCAGGAAAGCTCTACCCGGTGAACCCACGGGTCGATGAAGCCCTCGGATACAAGTTCTACAAGTCTCTGAGTGAGATCCCCGACCCCGTGGATTATGCCATTTTACGGGTTCCAGCCCAGAGCGTGTTGCAGGTGTTGGATGAATGCATCGCGAAGGGTGTCAAATGTGTCACTATCTTTACTAGTGGTTTCAGTGAACTTGGCACAGAAGAAGGCTGGCAACGTGAACGAGCGATTGCTGAGAAAATACATGCTAGCCCCATGCGGGCCTTTGGTCCAAACTGCATGGGTTTGACATGCCCTGAATCGTATTTTGCATTTCGGCCTGATTTAAAACGGAATCCAGGACCTGTGGGATTCATTTCCCAATCTGGTGGAAAAGCTATTGATGCATATCTTGCGGTAACAGAAACCAAGCTTGGATGCAGTAAAGTCTTCAGTTATGGCAATGAGGCCGATATCAGCAGTTGGGAACTGGTCGAATATCTTCACGAAGATCCAAAAACCCAAGTGATCGGCATCTACATCGAAGGTGTCCGAGATGGACCTCGTCTACGCAAGGCTATTGCTACTTGTGCTCCCGACAAGCCCATCGTTATCTGGAAATCCGGAGTGACAGAAGAAGGTCAACGAGCTGTGTCCAGCCATAGCGCAGCCTTAGCTGGATCCACTGACATCTGGAATGCCTTACTCCGTCAAACAGGCGCAGTTTCCGTGGACAGCTTTGAGCGTCTGGTGAACACAATTGTCACATTTATTCGCTGCCCACGTCCGCCAGGTAAACGAGTTGCTCTTATCGCAATCAGTGGCGGAGCAGGTGTTGCAGGCACTGATTCACTTGCCCATTTTGGCTTTGAAGTGCCCCGACTAAGTTCAGAAACCATTGAAGCTTTATCCGATGTCATCAATGCCGTGGGCACGAATATCAGAAATCCCGTGGATATGGCTTCCAGTTACTTCTATCCCGAAAACACGGTAAAGACCATCCGACATGTCGCAGAAGACAAAAATATCGACGCCATCATCGTCGAAGCCGCCCCTCACTATGTCAACTTTATGGCTAACCATATGGACTTGCAGGGCATGGCCACCACTTATTGGGACATGATGATTCAAGCCGGTCAATATTGTGTCCGTGAGCTCCGAAAACCCTTCTTTGTCGCAGTCCCTGCTGTTAGCTATCCACAAGAAAACTTGGAAACCCGTAATCAGTTCCGCGACGCCAATCTTCCCGTCTTCTCCAACATCGCCGAAGCCGCCGATATCCTCAATCTCATTTACCACCACTACCAACGACACCCCAACCTTCCCGAACCTCCCTATTTACACCGGAGATAAGCTGTCCACAAAGTTGGAATGAATCAACAGAATGCCGATTTACGCAAATTTTTATGACCGTAAGGTGATTTATAGTTTCAGCGTTAAATGAAATCTTTAAATAAGACATTTGAGCGCATTAAGTGGGAACATTGGGTTTGGCGAAAGATAATGGCACTTCCCAAAATCTCCCCCTAGAAAACCATTCCCTCTCCCCTCCAATTGTGTCCTATTAGGACAAATGTCCTTTTTATGGAGGTGCCTAATCCGCCATTTTTCCCAATGTTCTTTCCAAAATAATGATGAGTGGCATTTAGGGTGGAGTGCCTGTCCAGAGGATCACGGTGACATCGCGGACATTGGTGTGCGTGGGTCCGGTAATAATCAGATCTTCGAGGGCGTAGAAGAGGTTGTAGGTTGAGTTGGTCTCGAGGAGCTGAACAGGAGAGAGAGCAAGGTCTTCAGCCCGATTAACCGAGTCACCATCAGCTATTGCACCAGCAGCGTTAGTGGGTCCATCGATCCCATCGGTGGCAAGGCTTGCGATGACAAGACCTTCCGTTCCTTTGAGATGAGAGAGCGCAGCGGTGATGAGCTCGGTGTTTCGACCTCCTTTTCCTTCATGCCGGACGGTGACAGTGGTTTCCGAACCAACTATTAGCACATGAGATTCGGGGTGTTGGGTTAATTTTCTTGCGAGGGCGCCGAGTTGGTCGCCAACTTCACGGGCTTCGCCTTCACAGTCGGTTGTTAAAATACGGGTGGTGAAGCCTTCGTGTTGAGCTTGTTCAAGGACTGCCTGGCAGGCTAGTTGGTTACTCCCGATGAGCTGATGAATCGAATGGTCAAAAACTGGCTCCTGGGGCTTTGGTGTATCTTTGAGTTTCCCTTCACGACCTGCAGCGAGGTGCTCTCGTACCTGCGCTGACACTTGTTCCCAAACCCCATAGGTTTCCAAGACTTGCACTGCATTGGCGAATGTGGTGGGATCGGGGAGAGTGGGACCGCTGGCAATCATGTTGAGTTGATCACCAGGTACATCGGAAATGAGTAGCCCCCAATGTCGACGGGGATGAATGTGTTGTGCGAGATAGCCGCCTTTGACTTGGGAAAGATGTTTGCGAACCGTGTTGAGTTGGTGTATTGGTACGCCTGCTTGTAGGAGTAAGCGTGTTGTGTGTTGGAGGTCTTCAAGGGTAAGTGGTGGAGTGGGAGCGGCGAGTAAGGCGGATCCGCCGCCAGAAAAGAGGCTAAGGATTAGGGCATCCTTGGGGGATTGGTCGATGAGATCAAGCAGTTGGTGAGTGGCAGTGATACTGGATTCGGTGGGTACGGGATGCCCACCAGCTTGCAAGGATATCTTGTGTAGCGTATAGGTAGTGAGGGTGTTTTCGGGAACAATGATGAGCCCATCAACCAGGTGATTCTGGAGAAGATTTTCGATGGCTTCGGCCATTCGACCTGCCGCTTTTCCAGCGCCGATGACATAAATTCCGTCGAAATCATTAAACCCTATTTCGTTATCGACAAACCGAATCGTGCGGCTGGTGACTTTGATTGTATTTTCAACGAGGACGTGGGGATTTGCCGCATTGAGGGCGACATTAAGGAGTGCTAGAGCGCGCTGTCGTGCATATTGAGTCAGAGGAGGGCCTTTGATGAGTTCTGGGATGTTACGAATCATCCAATTCAGGTTCCTTTCGCTAAGGTTTCCTAAACACTTTGCAGCCCAAGTGGTTAAGCACTATGAAGCTTTTTAACTATGGTCAGAAATTGTTGTTTACTGTTGCGTTTAGGGGATATGACGGTGGACAAAGTGGAACTTACGAAGGACCAGCAGAAATTAGTGTTTCTCATCGGGTCTTATGCTCATGAAAAACAGACCTCCGATGATCAAGAACATTGGTTCAAGGATGGGCCATTACTTGCTGTGATGTATGTACTCACTGTTGAAGGCGTGTTCGAAACCTATGATTATGCGGCAATGTCCATTCTGTGTTTAGATGGCTATCGACGTTTCATGAATATCTCGCGTGAGGGTGTTGATGATTTGAACGACCTTCGGGAGATGGGCTTACTCGACCACCTCAAGATCAGCACAAGTCAATATGGAACGGTGACGGGTTATCGGTTAACGGACAAGGGCCGTGAAGTTCTTGCCACTATTCCAAATAGCGAGCGAGAAGGCGTTAATGCGATTATTCGGTGCAGTGACTGTGAGGGGGAGTTGATGCAGATTGAGTGTGAGAACTTCGAGCGGTATTTCTTCCGATGTCCTGTCTGTAACTGTATCCGGGAAATTAGGATTTTCGATATTGAAGATGTCAGTTACATATCAAAAGCAAAATTTCTACGATTGCCGTACCGAAATGACCACAATAGCGTCAAGGAGGAGTAGGCATGGTTATCAGAGATGAACTGGAAGAAATCCTTTTTCTCAAGACCCCTTCGATTATTATTTCGGAATGGATTCCCTTTGGGAATAATCAGATTGCTGCACTCAATCACAAACTTGGGTCGCTTGAACGGCTAAAGAGCACCTTATTGACTGCACTAGTTGATGAGTTCCCACAGAATGCCATCTTCGAATCTGATCCTGTGCATTCACGAATTGTCGTTAATGATTTTGATATGACCCGATTTGTAGAGTTTGTAGCTCAAGTTGATATTCCTGAAGCCGAAGGAATCGTGCAGGAAGAGGAATTTGCTGTGCATATCTCCGAGCAAGGTCTTGTAGTGTTTGCCCTTGATTTGATTGAAGTCGATGGTATCGCCAATACCGTCTCATTAGATAAATTAACACGGGTCAACGCTGACCTTGTTGTGGATTCCTCGACTATTCTAGATACCCTCCTTACACATAATCAGATTCGTATTCTTGATGCGATGTATCGTGGGAAATCTCATAATCGTGGAAAATTCATTATGGCGATTGGAGAAGACATCGCGCCCCACCTGAAATCAGCTTCCGAGTACAGGGATGGGGAAGATTATCAGAACGAGCTCGAGCAGATCATCGGTACCCTTGAGGAAGCAGAAACCCTCAAGGATGGATCGTTCATTTTTGTTGGGACCTTGGGTTCAATCCTGGTCACCCAAAATCTAAAGGATTTCGAGGATTTTGTTGGCCTTTATGCGTTGGTTCGGGCATTAGATTTGTTCATGGACGAATACTTCGCTCGGCTATGGCTTGGATGGGACGAATCGTTGCATATCCGTCGGATGATTCTCGAGCAGTCAGAACGTGATCCGACTATCGTGACGAAGGCAAAAGAAGCCCTGTCACGAGTAGGTGCTGACGGCGTGATTCTTGAAACACTGAAACAGTATCTGATAGAAACCGTTTGTTTTACGAAAAAACAAGTGAACCATTTGTACGAGCAGGCAAGTCCAGCCCAACGTGAATTTGCTGAGAAGGTACATATACGCCGTTTCTTTGATCGTGTGGAGAGCCGAATTGACGACGCTGAGAAGGTTGTGGAGGGATTGAAGCGTGAAGTGGAAGGTTTACAAAGTGTCGTGGGCACCTTAGCGGATAAACAGATGAAACGTATGTATGAGGCGCTCCAAGACAGTTCCCGTTCCACTGAGGAGGTTCTCGTAGCCAGTGAGCGGTCAAGTCATGCGTTGACTATTATTGAAGTTATTGTGGCAGGCACTTTGGCACTGGCCTTTTTTGAAATTCTTAGTATCATGGGATTGTTTGAAGGCCTATTCCTCCTAGGAATGGGCATTGTATTCCTACTCGCATTAGGTGCTTGGGCAGTTGTTGCTGCAGGTCTGTTTTTTATGATGCGATATCTAACGAGGAAGAGTGAACCCCATCTTTCCATGAATGTACGATTTGATCAACCCATCAATGTATCCCAACTCGAATCCTACCTTGATAGTAGACCTGTGAAAAGCCGCATTAGCAAGCAGGATGGTGTGTCGGATGTTCTCAAGGTAACTTGGTCTGAAACCGACAAAGACCGATGGTTAGGTGAGGAACCCACCTTATCTATCACATATGATGCTCGGAATAGCTACTTATTGAGTGTTGCCGCGGAATTCGACAATCCGAACATTGACCGGGGTAAAATGCGGGCAATCATTAACCAGGAAGTGGAGCGATTTTTCCTAAAGAGGGAGCATAATCGGTCGTGCGATAAAGTTGGCTAGGTCGTATTATCGAATTCGGAGCTATCATTGTCTATTGCAGAGAACATGGATTGCATAACCTTTGCCATGAGTTCTTGGATAAGATTCCCATTGACAATGCCATCAATGAAGTTGTACATCTTCTGATAATCCTCATCTGTTTCGAAGTGAAGGATAACGCCTTTACCTTCAGGTAATGGCTCTGCGGTGTATTCGATGTCTTGGTCCATTAAGTTCTTGGCCATGCGTTTTAGTCCCTCTTCATCTTCGAGCATATCCCCAAATGGCATCTCTTCGTAAATAGATCCTTTAAATTCCAAGGTAATAGTCCGGGTCGTCGAGTCAGCTTTAAATGCTAAGTATTGTTGAATCGCATCACGGATTTTATCAAAGGGGATTTCAAAGCCCATTTTTGAACCCTCAGTGAGTTAGGAGTCAATTCAATGCAATATCTGCCTAAAAAAGGCTCGTGTTTCGGTTTTCATTAGAAGTACACGACATTATATAGGTGGAGAGGCGGGAACCACCGTTGAAGAGTATGTCTAGCCCATTCTTCTGTGACTGATAGTTCCTCTTGAAACTCTAATTCCTCTACTAGTTGTGTTCCATAGACTAAGGCTGAGAGCGCTTGAATAGTAGCTTTTACTTCAGGATGCCCTGAGCTTTTAGTTAGGTGTAAACGCCCTTTTTCTGATTGAAGGGAGTAAGTTCCATTATTCCAGGGACAATTAGGATCTGTGATTTCAAGGGTGACGATGTCTTCTCCAAGGCCTGGAAGATTCTGGATTGCGTTCTTTGCGTCGATGATGCGAACCATCCAAGGAGTTTTACGTTCAATCTTCAAACGTGCATCTTTGAACCAATGTTCGACCTTAGTATCGAAGGGAGCATGTATGCTGATATTATGGATTTGGTCCCAGTGTTGTCTGAAGAAGAAAAAGAGTTTGTCACGAGCTTCTCGGGTTCGCCATAAGAGATCGATCACTTGCATATTTGTGCGGAATTCAGCCTTGATTCGTTCCCCTTTAATCCGATACCGGCCTAAAGCCTGAATTTTTCCTTTATGTTTGACAAAGACAATGAGACTTTCTTTTGTACGCTGTCTCCACATAGCATCAGGAAAGGTTTTGAAAATGATGTAACCATGATACTGTTTAGGACCTACTTCGCGGACAAACTTTAGATATTCGTCTTTGGCATTTACTGCGCGAACCCTTTCAAAGGTCCAATCCACATTCTGAGGCGTCGTGTCTGATATGCGTAGCTGTTTGAGTGGGGCTTCAACAATATAGGCAGTATTTGCAGCAACGTACCCGAATTTTTCATAGTAACTTTGCTTAAAGGGATCGAGCATACTGACCGATTGCCCCTTCTCACGCATCATCTTGAAACCTTCCTGCATTAATTTTCGTACATATCCCTTCCGTCGTGCCTCCGGGTATGTGGCAACCCCGGCTACCCCTCCACAATCCTTGAGTACACCACGGATTGATTGCTGGAATTCGTGGACCCTTAAAGAAGAGACCAGGCGCCCTTGTTCAAACAGGCCCAGAGTTTCATCCTCAATAATGTCATCAATTTCTTCGTTCTTAACCTCCCGATCTGTCCATTTTGTGTACGCATATCGGTAAAGATCCATGATGGCGGGGCGTTCATTTTTAGTAATTTTCCGAATTTCTATCATCAGAATATCCATCCTAGGCTACTCGAGTAAAATGATAAATGCTGTTAAATCCTTTTTTGCTCCAATATGCCAAGCAGTGAATAAGAATGAAAAAGAAGCCAACACTCGTACTCTACCATCCTTTAATGGCAGTTGAAGGGTACCCGGTGCTAGCTGGTCGTGTACAACCGGCACTTGACTATTTACGCGATTCGGGAACATTGGAGACTACTCAGGTTATTTTGGAAGAAGCGCCCAGAGTAGGTGAGGATTTACTCCTGCAGGTGCACACCCCTGATCACATTCAACATGTTAGAAGATCAGGATATGATTCTGCTTCACTCGTGTCGGGGGGATCCGCGGTAAGAGCAGGTGAGGCGGTTTGGATTGGCGAGGCAGCCAATGCTTTTGCCTTTACTGGCTGTGCTGGGCACCACGCTAGTCGTGGTTCATCCTGGGGTTTTTGCTATTACAACAACTCTGCTTTACTTGTTCGAAATTTGCAACATATGCATGGAGTTAATCGTTTTTTCATTGTTGATACGGATCCTCATCCAGGGGATGGAACTCGTGATGTCCTTGGGGATGATGAAGGAGTATACCATTTAAACTTCGAGGCGAGTTTCCGGGAAAGCCTGGATACGGTGACACATCGGCATGTGGATGTCCCTTTCCCAAGTTCGAGTAGTGATGACTCCTTTGTCGAAGCCGTACGTCGTTTAGCGCTGCCTTGGGCCAGGCGGATTCGCCCTGAGATGATCTTGTGGAACATGGGTCATGATGCCCATGCCCTAGACTATGGTGGGTTTAATCTTTCGTTGCGTGCCTTTCCTGCAATGACAGATATTTTGATGCAGGCAGCGGAAGAAGTCTGTGAGGGACGGTTGGTGGTGCTACTCTCTGGCGGTTCTGAGGTTTCTGTGGCAAAGCATGCAATTTCTGGTATCGTGAGAAAACTAGCGGGTCTCCCTCAACTGTCTGAGGATGTGCAGGATGAGCCTACGACGGAGTCAGCAGAAACGAAGCGGATGGGAGAAGATGTCATCGAGAAGATTCGTTCCAAAATGGGTTTGGATGATCCCATCTAGAAAGAATCCCAGGACCAAAGAGGGCGATTGAATAGGTATTGGAGGTCTTTGAGTTTAGAAATGAACCATCCTTTGCGCTGCTTTTTTTCGGGATTTGGCGAAGGAGTCTTTTCAGGTTGAGATGGAGCTGATTCTTCTTTCTTTGAAAGGGTTGGTTCAATGGGTGAGGTGACAGCCTGTGATTGGGATACTACTTGATTTAAGAGAGCTTCATTTCGGAAAATTACACTCAACGGATTTGCAGTATCAATTTGTCCATCGATGAACTGAATTTCATTATAGAATTGCTTCCAACGCCGAACGGCGTGTTTTACCCAACTGGGAGCCTTTTCGTCACCCAAACCCATCAACTCCAAAAATGATGCAAGCCAATTCGTATAGGAAGGCATGAGTGGTTGATAGGTAAATAGTTTATGTCCCTTGGACAATATCAGCTAGTACTGCCAACTTTTTCCCAAGTTTTCCATTTACCTTGGGACCGCTGCACTAAAACGAGTCCAAAGCGTTGCCAGATTTCTTCTCGGGTGAGAGGTTCTTCAGAGTTCGATTCCATTTGACTTGGGTGTTGTGGTTTCTTTAAAGCTGAAGGTCTGGTATAAAATAAGGAGTCGATGAGAGCACCTCCGTGACCTTTCTGATATTGATCTTTGACGAATATGAGGATCTGTTCTGTAGGAATATCAGCAGCTTGCAAGGAATGACGGGTCACTCCTTGGCTAAATGAGGGGCAGACCCCACCCATGGTGTTTTGGACAATTCCAAGACAATGGGGATCAATGAAGAACTGACACCGTAAACATTGGTGCCATTCCTTCTGGATTGCCTCCTCAAGTGTGATTCGGGTTCCACAGGCTACACAACTGATGCCAACGGTGGAGAGATCAAGTTTCATTCAGGTCTTCCTCCGAATCAGCTGTAGCCCCTGCGAGATACAGGGTTGCTGCGCTGGCGATGGCTTCACGGCGTTCAGCATCAAATTCCAATTCGAGTCGTGGACCGTAAGTAATTCGTCGTGCGGTTCGCGTAATATAGCCTAGCTCGGTTAGTCGTCGTAAAATACGATCGAGTTGGTAGCGGGAGAGGCGCCCACGGGCTACAAGGATTGTTTCGATGTCTTTTGTGGCCACCCGGCGTGGACGATGGAGTTTACTCACCTGTTCTACAGTGGAAATGATGACTCCTAATACGGCGTATTCAGGATCAGTGAGCTCGCCAGGAACTCCGTAAATGGTTCGAACACAATAGAGCGTGTCCCGTCCCATTCGATATTCAACCAATTCTAGCCCCAGGGGAGATATTTGCTGGCGGAGTAAATCGAGGAGGCGGACTAAGCCAGTCTTATTGATATGAAGGGCTTCTAAAAGATCTTGCCGTTTGACCCCGATGCTGAGTTGGCCTTCCTCATTCCGAAACCTTGCTGTGAGGGCGGCAAAGAGCTGACCAATGAGATGACGTTGCTCTAACACCTCTTCTTCTGAATCCTCGCTTGTGGAAGAGATGGTGTCAGTAGGTATTGGATCTGAGGTCACTTTCGAGGAACCTCCTCATGGTTTTGTGCGGTAATGGCAACAGCAGTGAAAGCAGGATTTGTTTTAGGTGGAGGGTGTCGAAAAATGATAGCCGTTTTTTCGAACGTTGCAGGACAGATGTTATCCCGAATCATCTGGCTGAGTAAATCGAGTTCCCAGTTGGTTAGGATTTCGGATAGGGCTGCATAGTTGTATCGTTTGCCTTGTAGCCGTTTCAGGATATCCGCCCTTCTAGCGCCGAGAGCGTCTATGGAGATCTCTTCATAAGAGATACGGTGTTTGCGCATAGCCTGTTTATCATCTTGGGTAGGGGCATCGTCCATTGCGACCGGCGAATCAGCAGGAGGCAATTGGAAAGGTGGGATGGTCCGCTCTTGATTAATTAAAAAGAGTACCGGAGTCGCGCGTCGTTTGACCTCATTGGCAAATTGGGAAATCCATTCCTCGGGAGCGATTTCAGGAGCAGCCAATTGAGAATCCCGGTGATGTTGCATTGAAGCGAGATTATAGTAGAAACGCCCATCGAGAGTTCGTTCCCAGGGGGTATCAAGGACGCGGTATGCATCGGCAACTTCTTCACGGTCAATCTCCGCTTCCTTAATCGGGAACGTATCGTGCTGTTTTAGGGCAACCTCATACTTTTTGGTCAGATTCCATAGCGTAATTACTATCCCTTTGGTTCCAAAAGATGATAGTCGTGTTCGCTTGTAGTTGTATTGGAAAGTGTCATACCAGGCCTTGCGGCGCGGAAAGGCACGGAGAAATGTAGAAGTATCATTAGTTATCATTAGACTTTCACCTGTCCTTTGATCAGCACGACGTGGTGCATAGTCTCTGGGATCTCGAGTCCGACCGTGGAGGGAGCCATTAGAAGAAACTGTGGATGAATTAGTGAGTCTTTTTGGGTTAAATCGAGGGCGCGTTGAACAACACTGAGAATAGCTGCACGGCTTGCTTCATCGAGGCGTTGGGTAAATTCATCAATCACATGGAGGGGACTCTTGGCGAGAGTGTGTAGGGCTAAAATGAAAGTCTGGGTGGCTAGGACCCGTTCGCCCCCAGACATTTCTTGATAGGTCCGCCAGTCGCCTTTGCGGTTAATGGCAAGTTGAAGGTGGAGCTCCGCACGACTGGGTTCATCGGGGAATCGAATAAGCAGTTTGACTTGCTTGAGGAAGTGGCTGAGTAATTGGTTCATACGGTGGTTGAGGATTTCAACCGTCTCTTGGAGTTGCCGTCTCCACTCGAGAAGTCTTCGATCAACGTCCGTCATCAGATTTTCTAAGTGGAGCTGACGTTGTTTGAGGTAGTCTTGGAGTTGGGAGACGACTTGTTCCTGGTCTTCAAAGGCTTGCCGATCGTCTGCTGTGGCGGTGATAGTATCAATCATCGCCTGGATTTGGATTTGTTCATCACGAATCGCAGTAGGGTTTCGAACAGCCTGAGGGCGTTCTCCCAGTGCTGTGGCAGCCTTACGGAAATGTTTGGTTTGTTTAATGAGATGCTCATATTCATCTTCGCGTTGCTTGAGCTCTGCAACGAGGTGGTTGATTTCAACCTGACGGCGTGATCGTCGAAGGTCAAGGTTTTGGAGTTGTTCGGATAGTTTTTGCTGTCGGGAATGGATCGGTGATAATTCTAAGTTATATTCCTGATAATCTTGGCTAAGCCTGTCGCATTCAGTTTCCAGTTCAAGAATCAGTTGTTGTAATTCAGCGACTCGATGTTCAGAACTAGTGACCAGGGCTGTTCTTTCCCCATCAGAAAGATGAGATATGTGCACTTGCTGAAGGTCTTGGAGGGTTGCCCGAAGTTGACTTATTTCAGAATTGATGCGCATTCGGTCTCGCATCAGTTTAGCTTCTTGTTCACGAAGTTCACGGAGTTGAATGCGTGTATCAGCGCCATCCTGGGCTAGTCCCAAATCGTTGAGAGAGACATCCAAACTTACCGTAACGGGTCGGGGTGGTCGGGCAAAGGCGCCGATTCGGAGATAATGACTTGTTCCTTCACTAGTAATGATGTTGCAATTGAGTTGTTGAGAGGCATCGACTAGCGTGTTGGGATCGGCTCCTTCCTCCGCGATAGCTGTGTTTATGACACGGCTTAGGAAACTAATGGCATATATATCCCCTTCAATGAGATCAGCTGCCCAACCAATCACGGGTAAAGAAACCGTTGGGCGATCTCGCGTTATCGCGGTCGTGGGATTTGTCCGGGCGACCACCAGATCTGGCTTTTCATGTGGCCAGAGATGATCATACAAGTTTTTAGCCTCAACGAAGACCTCTCGATTCAGAGCAATGAATGCATAGGAGTAGCGTCCCAAGGCCAGTTTGACCGCGGTTTCGTACTGTGCATACTCCGGTTTCATACGAATGAGCGCAAAAAGGGGCCCAATCACTGCATCAGAGAGTGCGAGTTTATCAAGTTCAGACCGGTATCGGAGGCAGCCCCGAAGTATTGTCTCTTCAAAATGTGGATACCGTTGGGGTTTGGTAAAGAGGTACTCTTCCGTTGAGGCAATATCTTGTCGGACCTGAGCGAGTTGATCATCGATGCCATCTCGATCCTGGATAATCGTTGCTAACTCCTTCTGAATGGCGTCAATTTTGCCTGTTGCGGGCTTCCGACGCTTGGTATATCGTTCTGTTCGATTTAGCATGCCTTTGAGTTCATTCTCTAGCCCTCGCCGATGGCCTTGTGCTTGCAACCGCTCATCGTGTAGCGAGTCCATGGTTGTTAGGAGCTTTTCCCGTTTTGCTTCAATCGCTTCGCACTTCTCTTTCAAGCTGGTTTTCCTTTGGTCTAACTTGTCCAATTTCTCATTTTGGTCGGAGAGTTGGGTTTCCAGACTGGTAACTTGTGATTGGAGTTGGCTAGCAAGCTCCTCACGATAAGCCACTTCAGCCCAGGCCGCTTCAACGTCGAGATCCTTCTGTCTCTGTTGGAGCTGCTGTTTTTGTTGAAAAGCTTCATAGGCTGCCTTCAGAACCTGGAGGCGCTGTTCTTCATGGCGGATCCGGTATTCGAGGGGCTTGACATTGGCTCTTGCCTGTAATACGAGGAGACGGGCTTCCTCGAGTTTTTCCATCCAATTACGGAGCCCAGTTTCGTTCAGGAGAGTCTCGAACTTTCGTCGTGGAGATTGGGAGGCAAAGTGGTCTAAAGTCTCAGCCTCAGTAACAGCTAAGGGAGAATCTCCAAAGAGTCCAGCAGCTTGGAAGAGTTTCCGAATATCTTTACGAGCAATCTGATGGCCATTCACTGATCGTTTTTCATTCAACCAATAGGATATTCGGTTTGTTTCATCGACTCGTAGCCGGATCGACACAACGTCCTTATCAAGAAGCGCAGACATGGTAGGATCGGGGCTTCTTAAGACTCGTCGCCCATTGAGTTGGTAGTTGTTAAGTTCTAGAATGACTTCAGCATATTTCTCGAATCGACCGATGAAAGCCGAATTGCGTTGACGTTGGGCTCTTCGAGATTCAACGCCAATTGCGAGCAACAGGGCGTCGAGAATCAAGGTTTTTCCGCTTCCATTGGAGCCTGTAATAAGAATGACAGGGGATTGATCGAGTTGGATTGTGGTATCACGGTGAATGACAAAGTTCACTAGACGGATACTACGAAACACGATTGGTGAAGTTGATAAGGATGGCTTGTGCCTAGTGGTCATTATCTCGAGTGCACTCCCGCGGATTATCCTGAGCAGCTAGCATGTTCAGTATTGCCCAAGTACATTAAGTCACAATAGTCCATCACTCTTAAACTTTCACACCAACCAAAGACAAAGCGCCATCAGTCTGTGATTTTGAGCCGACCTATTCTCTTTCACGATTAAAGAAGGGCGAGCTTGCGTCTAAGATTCGAGTAAAGTTAAAGTGCGTGCTGTGACCCTCCCTTTGTAGGTGAACAGTCTTGAGTAAAGATGAAGGATTTTGGCGCTCAATCATCGTCGATGTTGAGCCCCGTCAAAAGGAATTCCGAATCGGCATTGATGAAGATACCCGTGTCGATGAAGTCATCCGCACTCTTGTCACCCAGGCCCGTGATGAGGGCGTCAGTATTGACGATTGGGCTAAAGCGAAAATCGGGGACCAGCGTGCAGAATTTGTGCTCATCCGTAAAGCCCCTGAACCCACCCGGCTAAGTCCAGGTATAACCTTCGGGGAGCTAGAACCAAAAATCACCGATGATGAATTCTTCCTCCTCGATGTAGTCCCTGAAGTCGGACAATAACAAAAAAAATCTTCACACACCCGAGACGAATACAGGAACTGAGGGTGATAATCGTGACCCGACCAGTATTCTCTACTGAGCTGTTTAACGCCAGAGTGGAAACCCAGATTCAGACATTTTTTGACACTATGAACAATCTCTTTGGACGACGAGGGTGGGATCCAGATCCTCCGCACCGCGAAGACACAGCTTGGAGCAATCGCGATTTCACCGTTTCCACCATCGCCCGATATCGCGATGGAGCTTTTAAACGGATTCGCTTTACTATGCGTAATCTCCCCGGCTTCGTTCGTAAACCCAGAAACCTTGAGGATACAAGCGCCATACGTTATGAGCATCGATTCATCTTTGATTTGCCCCGAGAGTACCCTCAGAACATAGGCGCCATTCGACCTGTAGCAGAAACGCCCCTGTATCACCCCAGACTGGCGGCGAGCGGGACTGGACATGCCTGCTACTCGGTTCGTGGAGAATTAGATCGTATCCTTGAAGATCTCCCCTTTTTTGTATTGTTAAAACCAGACCGAGTAGAACCACCATCTCAGTTTCAATCCGATCATGGTCTAAATATGGCGGCTATGGCATGGTATGAGCAAGATGCAGACAGAATCGTTGAAACCCTTGATCAGCTCTGGGAAGCCCAGCACAAGGATGGGCCAGCTGCGGCTTCACGGCAGGGACGTGTACGCATACTTGAGTCCTCATCATCAAGCGCGGAATCTGTTCGAAGGGCGCCCCGCGTTTTGGATAAACCAAGTAGACGTACATCGGTTCGGATTCTTGATGATGAGAGATAAACGAGGTGTCAATTATGTCGGATCCACCTTCAGAGGAGAAAGAAAGCCCCGACGAGTATGAGGAAGAACCTGAAAAATCAACGAATGAATCTGAGAGGGAAACCCGGATTCAGATTCTCCGAGAGAGAGACATCCCTTTTGAAGAAGAACGACCTCCCAACTTTTCGCCTTATTATTCCATTAGAATTCATGGTAAAAAGAAACGACGTGAGCTTAAGGAGAGACCATCATGAGTATACATGGTGCATCCCAAATGCGGTGTGCGGCTTGTGCCACTCAAGTTTCACTTGAAAATGCACGGAGCCAATGGTGGATTTGTACAGTCTGTGGTAGCTATATTTGTCCTTCGTGTCGTGCCCTCTTCTTAGAATCAGGGCAAGGCACCTGTCCCGGAGCAATCGTTCGTGGCGGTGAAGCCCACTCTCCACACTTTACTCGGTTTTTGGGTCCCCGATTGGATTTAGGAAGCCAACCTACGGAGATACGAACATCTGTGAGAATATTGGGCGATGTCCCCCGACGCTCACCTCAACCACTGGGTGGAAAAGTAGTTATTCTTCCAGAAGAAGAAGGAATCGAATCCCGCTCTGAAGCCGACCAAGTAGGTCGAGATAATGACGAGTAATCTTCCCGTGTCTTTGAAAATTATCGCCCCTACGAGGCAAGATGGTGTTCCGAGTGTTAAAGCCGGTCAACGGATTTCTATTCAGTTGAAACGAAAGGGTCAAGCAAAATCGAATGTAAAGGTTGACAATGGGATCGTCTACATCATTGATCCCTTCGGGCGAATGGTGAGTAAGGTCCCGTTTCATTTTGGTAAGACTAATACAGGTGAATTTAGTGTGCCACTGACGGCAAATCTGCTGTCTGGATTCTATACAATCGTTGTTGCATTGCAGGAAACCCGCATCAAAGCCGCAATCGATAAGTATCCCTATCGAGGACCTCCCGACGATCATTATGTCATGGGATGCTTTCGCTTTGAAGGAGGACATCCACCAATTGTAGTGCACAGGGTCAATTATTCAGCGACTGTGAAGAACATTACACGTGCTCGAATCAGCAATGTTCGAGTTATAATAGCTGCTCCGCCTTCGCTGCCTCCTCGGCAAACGGTACTTGATATCCAGTTCTCTCCGAAGGATGGACAACAACAGAATGATACAATCGGAAATCAATGGATACGATTTCATCAAGCTAGTCTTGCTGTTGGAGAAGCCTTTACCTGTGGGTACACAGCTCTCATTCGGAATCGCGCACTACGGTATAATATTCCGCCAGAAACTCGCAACTCAGCCTTTCCATCCAATATCGTTAAGTTCACCCAACCAGAAAATTTCATAGAATCACACCACCACCTCATCAAAGATCTTGCCCGAGATATTGCTAAAGATCATTCAACACCGATACAATTTGCACAAGCAGCGATGAGGGCAGTTACAAAGAAGATGCGGTATGTTCGTCAAGAGTATGAAAGAGGAGCAGCTTATGCTATCGAAAAGCAGGTTGGTGATTGCACTGAATATGCCGCTTTATTTGCGGCGTTGTGTCGCGCGAACAAAATACCAGCCCGATTGGAAGCGGGTTATGCTTATAATGGGCAGTCCTGGGAGCGTCATGCTTGGAGTGAAATTTGGATTCGGGGTCAATGGATCCCTGTTGATCCGACCTGGCATGGGGCCATGGGATTGTTAGGAGTGACAAACCGTCATATTCCCCTTATCATCGGAAACTGGATGGATACTCGCGTCCGCCAAGAATTCAAAGTCAGTTGGTACTCTGATACTGTTGCCATTGATGGAAAAAAGGGAGAGCGTTCTGAGCCCAAGATTGAGACCGGGTGGAAAGTAAAACGAGTGGTGGGTGTCCCCGAATCGGTTCCCGCCCGGTTGAGAGAAGCCCCCGCAGAATTAGAGGTTAACGCCCCTGATGCTGTCCCACGTGGGAGTACGTTGCCCTTGAAGGTCTCATTGATTCCAAAACCAAGCAGTGCCCATCCGTTAGACCAAATGGTGATGACAGCAACCGTTTCAGACGGCCTTATGGACCAGGTAGTGGCTATTGAACCCTTCGCACCTCGATTAGATTCCCCTGTGAATATTTGGATGAACCTCCCTATGCCAAATGGAGCCCCCAAAGTAACTCTGAACCTACGCTTGTGGGCTGATCAGAAACCGACTTCAACGGTCTGGCAGAAGACCATTGGTTTAATCTAACGGGTTAGAGATGTTTCCGCTTATCGCGACAGAAAATTTCTGTACACCGTGGATTTGCCATAATTGGTCCTGTCATGGATTTATGCTTGTGTAAGTCGTATTGGATGAACCGGCCAAGTGCTGGTTTGAGCCCCTCCTGCCATTGCCCCGTTAGACGCCACTGCTGTAATCCAGCAAGCATCTTTGTGGCTTCCCACGCCATCACTGCGCCCACAACGGAGGTAACAAAACTAATCATGGGAAATCGGGGCATAGTGTCAACAAAGAAAGGATCACATCGTGTGCGTACTTCGTTGGTGATGACATGATCGACGAAGTCTTTACTCCACGAACACACCAAGCACGCTGTCTTTGGTGGCGCGAGGACTTCAACTGACACGAAGTCCTTTCCCATAGCCCCATTTATCACTGGCAAGGGTGGCTCGATGCTGAGATTTTTAGCATTCAGCAGGTAGCGGGCATAATGGTTGTCAACACCGACCAACACTAAGTCAACATCCCACACTTCGTCCGGTGCAACCTGTATCGGTATGGCATGTGGTTCAACCACTGTATCGGTTGCGAGTTCAGGGAGCCGCTCAGCCACTGCATCGACTTTGAACTTAATATCGTGGTCTCCTGGACGAAAGAAAACACAGCGGTTCAAATTGGAGGCGGCCACTTTATCGGGATCCACCAAAACGATTTTCCCAACCCCTAACAAGCCGAGATTCTTACAGACCTCATTCCCGACTGCCCCTGCGCCCACCATCAGTACCGTTGACTGACGAACGGCCTCAAGATTGGTAGCCCCCAACCAGCGTCGTGTTCGATCATGCTGATCCTTCTCAAAATACTCTAAATCAATCGGTGTGGGCTTCTTCGTCATCACGCATTTCCTCCTCATGGATTAGCGAGTTATCCTGAAGCATTGGTTCCCCAGCGGGGACTGATGGACGATAGGTACACCATTCTACCCTTTCTAGCTGTAAGCCGGGCTGTTCGGGCCGTGGTCGAAGCATATACACTTTGAAGATCCGGCTGAGGGGATCAATCAAAAAGAAGACGTTGCCCTCAGCACAGAAAGGCGTGTTGAAGAATGTACGTAAATCCGTTGAGGAGAACTGCGGATCGCCACCAAAGGGATGGGAGTGCCAGAGGCCGACGACGCGAGGAGAATGGGGATTATTGCCATACCGATCGTGCAGGGTAAGCCGATATTCGAGGATACCTTCTGGAGTGAACCGGGCATGGGCAATACTGGCTTCTACGTGTCCGGTGGCCCAATCGGTGATACGGATATACTTCTCTCCCTGCCATTGTCGACGAAAGCCCAGAACGACGCCCAGGGCTTCACGCGGAGATGACCCTGTGGCTTTGTTGAGACAATAGTTGAAGATTGATTTGCTAGTTCTCTCAAAGACGTAGACAGGAAAGACCGTAGGAGCTGTTGATTCTTCTTTGGAATGCTGATTGTGGGTGGTCATTCAGTTTCACAAGTTGAAACATTGTTCTGAATTGTTAAATCCTTGTAATACTAAGAATTAATTGGATACAAGCCCTCTGGGTGCCTTGGTTACTATTTTATGGAGAGGAAAATGTATGGAATTGAAAAAGTCTGTTGAAGTTTATCCTGGTTCAAAACGGGCATGGCGGTGGGGATTCATTATTCTAACAAGTGCTAGCCTATGCCTGATCGTGAGTCAAATCGTGTTATTTGAATTGACACGCCAAGCTTTTCTCCTATCGAATTGGTCGTTTGGTGGGACTATGCAATTCTTCAGTTTGATATTTACTCTGATAATCACCACGCTTATTGGCCCATGGTTTGGTATGATTGTGATTTTTGGCAGCACACATCCAAAATACGGATCCCAGTATTGGCAATGGCTAGGCCAGGGATTTTTGATTATGACGTTTATCGGTATGTGTTGGGGAGAGTTAATCCTGTTATACAACCATGTTACCTGGCCTTACCCACCGGATCCATTTGTGTTGTTTGAGTTGGTCACCACATCTATCCTCTATGGGATCGTGGGGTTCACCATTGTTGGGATAAGTGTGGTTTTTTGGTGGAAGTGGCTAAAGCCTGTATCTGAGGTTTTAAATAACCCTTAGAACAGGATTGGAGCGAGGGAACATGTTTGGGTGTTGTATACGATTACGATGAATACCTGGGCAGTAATCTAGCTTGGCGATTGGTGTTCGTTGGTCTCTCAGTTGCTGTAGCTACACAGTTCATCATTGTATTCGCCCAGATGATTATTTCACTTGACTTAATTACTCGGATAGGATATTATCCTACACCTGGGGGAGGGCTTCTGTTTTTTAACCAGTTGAGTCTGGTTCACTTTCCTCTTTCCTTTGGTGTTATTGTCTTCGGACCGTGGCTTTGTAGCGTATTGGTCAGCGTTTGTTCGCATCCTACGAATGTCCCACAAAATACTCGATGGTTCTTCGCAAGTGCGATTGCGTCTATCATGGTGGCAGCAATTTGGATCCAATGGACAACTTTCATTCTTGGGTATTTCTCTACTTTATCCTCTCTTCTCGTTGATATTCGCAGTATCGTTAATTCACTTCTTCTTCTGATGGGCCTGAATTTTGTAGTATTGGTTTATATTATCATGGTGAGCCTTATGGTCTGGTTTCGATGGCTGACCTGGTAGGGGAGGGCAATATCAGGGTATTTTGTTAGCGCAAATCTTTCATATCGCCGAGTCGTGATGACCAGGGATACCGCTCCATGATGTTATCTAGGAGGCGTCGGAGTTTCTCCACTTCTGAGGTGTCTGCATACACCAAGAAAACAACTCGTCCACCACGGCTACGCTTCATTTTCTGATAGACCGTTTTCGTCGTATTGACGGTATCACAAATTATAAGCAAATCGGCATCGGGTAAGTCAAGGTCACGCTCACCGACCGGAGATAAAATGACTGCGGCAGGTGGTTTGGCCTGTTTGAATTGTGATAGCACTGCTTGTTTGTCTTGGGTGCGTCCGGTGAGTTGAAAAGTATTTACTCCCCTCACTTTGAGCAAGCTGTCTATTTCACTGACGACGTTGAGGTATGAGGTAAGGATGACGGTTTTGTCAGCGTTTAATGCAAGCTCTTGGGCTTTCAGTGATTTGGGAGTGATTTTAGGCCAATCCTGCATCATGCGGTTAACATCGATGTTAGATTTGAGGGTGGGGTGGTGGAGGTAGCGGCGGAAGCTTTTAGATGCCATGCCGTACAAATATTTCCGGGTCATTAGGAGTCCGCTGTATTTTTGAGCGAGTTCTTCTGAGATGGGGAGTTCGTGGAGGATTAAATGTAGAATACGTGTGGATTCTGGAAGTTCCCCTATCGACTGACCGGTTTCTTCGCGAACCCTTTGGTGAATTTCTTCCCGGGTGGATTGGATGAGGTCGTCGATGACCAGGGAGGTGGCTCGAATCACTGGACTGGTGACTGGAACCGCATCCAAGATTGTGGGTTTGATGAACTCGCTCAAATCAGTGTCGGCCAATTCGTTCATGCTGATCAGTTCGACGTT
Organism: Candidatus Hermodarchaeota archaeon; assembly: GCA_016839365.1. Taxonomy (GTDB): domain Archaea; phylum Asgardarchaeota; class Hermodarchaeia; order Hermodarchaeales; family Hermodarchaeaceae; genus Hermodarchaeum. The sequence goes on along the minus strand of JAEOUH010000069.1, from coordinate 36,059 downwards.
AGGTAGAAACACTGCAAGGGTTTGGAGTTCATTACGGATCTGGAGCTGCTCTTCAGTGAACACTACATGATCGTCGCGAAGGGTACCGCTGAGCCCAATAATCCAATTGTCTTTAAAGAATTCGAGGAGATAACTCCACGGTTGGATAAGCACCCGCTCCTGTCCAACCCGCCTAATGATAGTGTCTACTTCGTTGATCATCAAGCCGTCGAAGTTGGTTGGCGTCAGATTGCCTTTTTTAAGAATGTTGGCTAGCACTCGAGGTGTGCACAAGACTACCCGAGATTCTCGCAAGAGTTGTTCACGATGAGGTCCTTGAACGTTGGGAGCCAGGATACCTAAGCCTTCAACACCGCCGTATTCTTTTTCCAGATATTGGGCGGTTTCTTGAAGTGAGGATGACGAGTTGACTGTGATGATGAACCGGGTTTGTGGAAACTGCTCGGTGACTAATTTGTAGGTGAGGACGCGTTTGCCTAGCCCACAGTCTAATTCTACCAAGATGTTATGGTTCCGGTTTTCCTTGATTCGTCGGAGGATATGTTCTTGATACTGTCGGGTGTCAAATCGTGTGGAATCGGTGTCACAGTTGGTGGGTTGAGAGGGTGTGGGAGACATGTCCACAAACCATATTGTAGTGTCTTAGATAAGTTGCACAATTTCCTTGAAAGAGTCGAATATGCGACTAGCGAAGGGGGCTAAATCGTCGTTAGTACCAAATCCCGTGAGGACACCGATGGTGAAGCATCCGAGGCTTTTCGCGGCTTCCAATTCACCCGCCGAATCACCGACCACCCAGACGTCACCTTCGGTCTTGACATCTTGTACAGCCAATCGTATAAGTCCGCGACGGTGGGGGAGATATGGGAATAGGGGAATGCGATCTTTGCCCTCAGCTTGGGCCAAGTCACCACGAGTGAAAATGTCCTCGAACCACTTGTGGAATCCAAAGCGTCGGATTTCTTGGCGAGTTTGGTCACTGTCTTGTCGTGATGTGATAATTCGCATGTGTTCGATTTGCGGTTGAAGCTTTTCGAGCGCTTCGATGGTGCCTGGAATGATATGGGAGAGTTCAGAATGTGAAAAGAAGAATTCACGGAAACCCATGATATAGTGGATGAACTCGGATTCTGAGAGCTGAATGTTTAAGCGGTTGAGGAGATCTCGTGTATCAAAGGAGTATCGATATAGACTCTGTACCTGTTCGGCTGTTACATCATAACCTATACTGTGCAGACCGCTAGCGTGGGCGTGGATAGCTCTTTCTCGGGTATCGATGAGGGTGCCATCGAGGTCGGAAAGGAATGCTTTCAACTTCATTGTGACTGGGGGGATGGAGGTTTAGTTCGGTTATAAGCTTGACTATGTCAGGAACTGAACACAAACTAGAGAAGGGTGTCGATATCTGCTACTGAATTGAGGACGTGGGTGCAATACGGGTCCAAGGCTTCAGGTGTGTAGAAACCAGTTAATACCCCAACCGAGGTATATCCTAGTCTCTGTGCTGCTTCCATTTCATTGGGTGAATCACCGATTACCCAGACATCATTTGGTGTTTCCAGGTCAGCAATGGCAAGTTGGATTAGTCGTTGCCGATGATCTAAAAATGGGTAGAGCGGAACTTCTTGGACGCCCTCGGCACGAGCCAAGTCACCGCGAGTAACCACTTGACGATCAAAGAGGATATCCAATCCAAAATGATTGACTTCGTCCCGTGTCTCCTCAACCCACGCCCGTGATGTAATCAAACGTAGAGCATCGACGCGAGGACGGATCTCCTTAAGGGCTTCGATGACGCCAGGAAACACATAGGAGTATTGCCAGCCTTTGTAGAATTCCTGTTCGATACGTAGGAAATAGTGGATGAGGTCCTCTTGGGAAAGTTGGACATCTAATCCTCCGAGGAATTGTTTGTAATCCATCGTAAATTCTGTGAGTGGACTGACCTGCTCAATTGTCACTGTGTATCCGAAATCCGCTAGCGCATTGATCTGTGCATGGATGAACCGGTCTCGGACATCGAGAAGGGTTCCATCTAAATCTGATACCAAGATTGGCATGGCATAGGTCTCCCATGAAATAACAAGCTAGTCTAGCACGAGTTCGAAATCAAGCGGTTAAAGGTTTGTCCTTGTAGAGTCTATAGTTTTCGTATAGGAGTAAAAAAGCGCCCTGGTTTAGAAGGGTGCTTTGGGAATGAACCCGTTGTCCATGAGGGACTGAGTCACATCGATGGAGCGTTTAATGATCTTAGTAGCATGTGCAAGGAGTTCATTCTCTTCCCACTCTTTACGGGCAATCTTCTGTTCAATAGCCTTCATGCCAACTGCAACTGCTTCAGCAGGATAGAGTTCCCATTCTTGCATACTGGGAATCACATAATCTTCTCGTAATCCACGTTGTTCAGCGAGGTCAGCTAGTTTGGTTGCTGCGGCGATGCACATCTCATCGGTAATCTCCATGGCTCGGACATCGAGGGCTCCACGAAAGATGGCGGGAAATCCGAGGCTGTTGTTGATTTGGTTATCAAAGTCGCTGCGACCTGTTCCAACCACCTTAGCGCCAGCTTCTTTGGCTTCCCAAGGCCAGATTTCGGGAAGCGGATTGGCACAAGCAAAGACGATGGCGTCTTTAGCCATCTTTTCAACCCACACCTTCTTGATTAGACCTGGAGTAGGTGCGGAGGCGCTGATACAGACATCAGCACCACGAAGGGCTTCACCAAAATCACCGGAGCGTTGTTCCTCGTTAGTCAGGATGGCCAGGTCATATTTCTCATGCTCATCCTCTTTCATTGCCTTCAAATCCTCACGACCCTTGTAAAGCAGCCCATCACGGTCACAGAGGATTATGTTACCAGCGGGTACACCAGCCTCAATTAGTAGCTCCGCAGTACAAGTGTTCGCTGCACCCACACCGAGCATGGCGATTTGAACCTGGTCTAGTGATTTCCCTACGAAGCGTAATGCACCAATTAAACCAGCTAGAATGATGGTCGCAGTTCCTTGCTGATCGTCATGAAAGACGGGAATTTTCATATCCGTTTTCAATCGGTGTAAGATGTTGAAGCATTTGGGTTTCTCAATATCCTCTAAGTTAATTCCACCAAAAGCGGGTTCCAGAAGCTTAGTCGCGCGAATGAAGTTCTCGGGATCCTGGGTATTCAAGGCAATCGGAATCGCATCAACTCCGCCCAGATACTTGAAGATTAATGATTTGCCTTCCATAACTGGTAATGAGGCTTCGGGACCGATGTTTCCTAATCCGAGTACTCGGCTACCATCGGTAACAACAGCGATCATATTGGCTTTGTTGGTGTGCTCCCAGACCTTGTCTGGATTTGCTTGGATATCGCGACATGGAGCAGCGACACCTGGAGTGTACCAGATAGCAAAGTCGTCGAATCCCCGGATTGTGCACTTGGGGATGGTTTGGATTTTGCCTTTGTAGTAGGGGTGGAGTTGCATAGCTTCTTTGGCCGGTTGTTTGGCCTTTTCGAGGAGCTCTTCTTTGGTTGGGGGGCGTTCAGCTTGGGTCATTAACGTGCATCTCGATAATGTCTATTTCCCCTCCAGTTGGGGTTAGGACGGTTCGGTGAGTCAGTTAAGTGTATTTCCCTTCTTCGATGTTTGGTTGGTCACAAGGGAGAAATGAAAATACTGTTACTTATTTGAAGAAGATGAGAAGAAGAGTATGGTAAGCTTCAGATTAGTGAGGATTATATATGGTAGCATTTAGTAAGAATGTTGCGAAAATTTTTGGTATCCCAGATTTAAGTTTGTTAGACGTGTCACATGATGGATCGTTTTTACTATTTGTGAGTAACAAAGAGAATGTTCATCACGTTTACCAAATCCCACTTGATGAGCCCGAAAGCTGGCATCCGATTACGTTAGGAGAGGACCGAGTGCTAGAGGGAGCATTGTCGAAGGATGATTCGCAATTCCTCTTTCCCATGGCTCGTGGTGGGAGTGAAAAGCACCATTTATACTTGTATGATTTTGGAAAGAATGAAACCACGGTCTTCAAGCAATTAGATTCGATGAGAGTCAGTGGCCTAAAATGGACGCCAGATGATGTTATTCTATTTGCGGGCTCTTCACCAGAGAAATATGGGATATGGAAATATAATCTCTCTGAGCAGGCGATTTCACAAATCTATCAGACACAGCAGCTGGGTGAAATTGGACCTGTCAACCCAAACAAGCCCCTTGTGGCATGGACTGAGTATCGTGAGGGATCTCGAACAGCGACGTTGATCAAGATGATGGACTATCGCACTGGCGATCTCGTTAATACCATCTCTGTGTCTGAAACGAGCGAAAATTATCACAGGGTATGGGACGAAACCGGAGATAATCTGGTGTTTAGTACGAATGAGCCAGGAGAGCCGACATTAGCAGTTTGGAATCGAAAAAACCATAATATTCACTATCTTCAGGCCACTCAACTAGGACTAGCGTTGGACTATGTGGATGTAAAGGTCATTCCGAAAAGTAAGGAGGTTCTTTACGCGGCAAAGAAGGAAGGACAAACACGATTATATCGGGAACCGCTTGATGCCTCCAGTCCCCCTGTCGAGTTGCCATTAGACCCAGGCTGGGTCAGCGCAATCCGAATTGATAAAAAAACTGGACGCCTTTTTCTTGCATGGTCAAGTTTTGATACACCAACTCAAATCGGGGAGTATTTACCTGAAAAAAGTCAATTCAAAGTCTTGGCAGATTCCAAACCCAAAGTCATTTCTAAGTTATCACAAGGACAACTCACTTGGTATCCTAGTGTTGATAATTGGTCAATTCCGGGTTTTGATGTTCCCCCAACCGAAGATGCCCCAGAACTCCCAGGTAATCCAATAATAGTCTTGATTCATGGGGGTCCATCATGGGAGTTCTCGTATGATTGGGGGGCAATGGGGATTATCATACAGGCATATGCGGCTTCAGGTTTTCGTGTATTCTGTCCTAATATTCGTGGAAGCACTGGATATGGACGTGAATTCCTCGAAGCAAATATCTTAGATTTAGGGGGAGCAGATTTAAAGGATGTTGTAGCGGCTCGCGACTATTTGCGAAAGAGGTATCCAGCTAGCAACAAAATCTTCCTGACAGGAGCCAGTTATGGTGGATTCATTACATTCCTGGGCTTAACCAAGTATCCAGGGACCTTTGATGCAGGCGCCGCCATAGTCGGTATCACAGATTGGTTTGAAATGCATCGCCTGGGTGATGCAGTATTCAAAGCGTTCACAGAACACTTCTTTGGAAAACCGGAAGAGAATAGCGAGCTCTACCTTGATCGATCTGCAATTAATTATGTAAATCAACTTGACGAGCCCCTCTTCATTGTTCATCGGGCCAACGATTCGCGGTGCCCCGTTGAACCCATTTATACTTTCGTGGGTAAGGCAGTCTCCTTTGACAAACCAGTTGGTATCTATGTTGAACAGGAAGCAGGACATGGAGCTCAAAAAGCGGATCACTTAAAGAAACAGTATGGAAAGGTAATCGAGTTTTTCTTGAATCAAGTATCGAACAAGTAGGGACGTTTTAGCCAAACCTGTTGTAACTTGAACCTTGAGTAATTGCTTCAATTATTACGTATTGAACAGTCAAGTCTGACTCCTTGGATTGTTGGGCTTATGGTTACGAAATAATCCCTACTCTAATGGGGGGATTAGAAGAGAGCTAATCAGGTTGCAGTAGTGAGTAGAGATTGGGGCGCTGCTGTGGTTGTCCGGGTCCACATGAGAGTGGCTATGGTTTCGAAGGTTTTGATCACATTATAGCCTTCCTTAGCACTTGTTTCCAAGTAATCAGCTAAATTATTTATTTGAGTGTAATCTCTTGCTAAATCGCTGTTTTTATCCCCAGCATCACTTTTGTTTCCGACGAGTAAAATTGGTATATCATCAGTATTGCTGCGAACTAAAGTTAGCCATTGATCCAGGTGGTAGAAAGTGGGAGGGCGTGTTAAATCGAATGCTAGAATACAGCCGAGGCTTCCCCGGCAATAGGTGGGCAAAAGGAAGCGGAACCGTTCTTCACCTGCGAAATCCCAAATTGCTAAGGTGATAGTTACCCCTTCCATATTAAGGTCGCAGGTGGCGAAGCCAGAACCAACCGTCATGCGTTGGTCCAGATAAGTGCCGGTCAAGTATCGATGGATGAGGGTGGTTTTTCCCACACCTCCGTCTCCAACGACAATCAATTTCAGAACTGCTTTCCTGGGTAGACTTGCATCTCCTGTAGATATCCATCCGACTGGGTTTGACTGCAACTCGATCATACCCCACTGATTCTTACGGTTACCCTAGTGTTTGATGCCGCTGGTTCCTTACTCATCGTCTCCTCCTTAATGAGGTGTAGCCGGTTCGATGAGCACAGGTAGAAAAACCGTTGAGGTCCCTCTTAAAAGCTCTCGTGTAAATCGTACCTTAAGGGGGAAAGTTGCGATTTTCTATAATCTTGAATCTTGCCTATTTTTGAGCAATCCGATTGGCAACTAGAGCAGCTATGGCTCCAGCGCCAATACCATTATCAATATTCACGACTGCTAGGCCAAGTGAGCAGGATTGGAGCATAGAAATGAGTGCACCGAGTCCTTCACCTCCCAATCCATAGCCTGTGGAGACTGGTAGACCAATTACTGGGATATCCACTAGCCCAGTGACGAGGGAGGGGAGAGCACCTTCCATTCCAGCGGCGACAATAAGAACATCAATCCCTTGTTCAACCATTTCAGCTAATTCAGGAAACAGCCGATGCACACCTGCAACACCCACATCATGGGCAGAAAAGACCTGGCAGCCCATGTTTTCTGCCATCATACGTGCCGCTTCAGCAATGTGGCGATCAGATGTTCCTGCTGAAATAATCCCGATTTTTCCTCCTGTTTGTGGAATCTGATAATCGGGTTTCCGAATGGTAGCAATTTCTCCAGCAGATGAGAGCTCAAATACGAATTTATCTCCACAGGTTTCCCTAATCTTCTGGGCTTTTTCTTCAGAGAGTTGACTAAGGATGAGGAGGTTCTTTTCCTTCATGCCTACTTTGATGATTTCCAATAAATCAGATATGGATTTATTTTTAGCAAATATTACTTCAGGGATGCCCTTTCGGGATTCACGTTGGACGTCCAGTTTTGCCATCCGGGCGACCTCGATGATGTTGAAGATACGTAATTTGGTTTCTGCTTCTTTCACGGTGTAATCACCAGAAGCCACCTTTTCTAGAATATCACGAAGCTCGGTCATTGCTGCTACCACCAGTTTCTCATAGAAGGACCAAGCATATTAAAGCTTGAAGATTTCACAACTCAACGGTGGGATTTCTCTGTGACTGACCAGAAAATTCTAGTCATTGACCCCCAGCTTGCTGGCATCGCAGGCGACATGTTTGTAGCAGCACTCATGGACCTCGGAGCAGATATTAATGCGGTCGTGGCTGCAATGGAAGCGTCAGTCAACTACGTCCCCAACTGTGACACAGTGACTGTAAAGCCCCAACCCATTGCTCGAAGTCATATCGGTGGTTTATTCTTAGACATCCACATAGAAGAAACCTATACGACCCGCCCTGGGAAAGTCCTCCTCAACGCGGTTCAAACGATGACCAAAGACCTCAGGCTTTCAAAGCCTGCGGCAGTGTATGCTAAACGAGCTATTCAAATTCTTGTGGATGCTGAAGCCATGGTCCATCGACATCCTCCAGAAAAAGTCCATCTGCACGGAGCCGGTTCAGTGGATACAGTTCTTGATATTATCGGAGCAGCCACCGCGCTTGAAAATCTTGGCATCGCTGACGCAAATTCGACAAAATATTATACACTCCCCATTGCAGTTGGTGGAGGAACTTTCATGAGTGGCCATGGCCAATTAGCTGCTCCTGGACCTGCAGTGACAAATATACTGACCAAGTATAAACTCACTTTCAAAGGTGGACCCCATACCCATGAGATGGCAACTCCGACAGGCATCTCACTTCTCGCAGCCTTGAATCCCGTTTCGACCCAGGTGTTTCCTGAGCTCGTTCCGATAGCAGTTGGCTATGGAGCAGGCACTGGAGAAATCCCCGGAGTTCCTAATCTTCTCCGATTTGTGCTAGGAAAATCATCATTAACATCCACTCCACAGGAAGGTGAGTCATCATCTCGATAGGAAGTCGTTCATTACAGCGAAAACGTGCTCGAGCCATCTCTCATCTTAAAGAATTAGGCTCCGTTTTAGTGGCGCTTTCTGGTGGCGTTGACAGCGCCTTGGTCGCAGCACTGGCATATGAAGCCCTTGGCGAGAATGCTGTGGCTATTACGTTTGATTCCCCCCTTATCGTTCCTGAAGAAATTGAAGATGCGCGTGCAGTAGCCAAAATGATTGGGATTCGTCATCAGATTCAATCCCTGAATGAACTCAAGGTATCCTCTATTACCCTGAATCCATCCGATCGATGCTATCATTGCAAGCTTCACCGTTTTCGCGAAGCTAAGGTGCTTGCAGTCAAACTGGGACTGAGCGCAGTAGTGGATGGAACGTCAGTCAGTGATCTGGGAGAGCACCGGCCAGGACTCCAGGCAATCAAGGAGCTAGCGGTAATCAGTCCGCTTTTGGATGCAGGAATTACAAAGAGCGAAGCACGTCAAATCGCCCGAGAGCTAAAGCTTCCAGTGGCGGACCGACCGTCAAACAGCTGCTTAGCGACTCGCATCCCTTATGGAGAAGAGCTCACTGAGGAGCGCCTTGCTAGGGTAGCGGCGGCTGAGAAAGCGATTAGAATAATCATCGACGTTGGAATCCTACGAGTACGTGACCATGGTCGATTAGCCCGAATTGAAGTTGTATCAAATGATGTGCTCAAACTGCTTCAACCTCATATTTCTGAACAAGTAATCGAGCAGCTGAAAACCTTGGGATATGAGTTTGTCACGGTGGATTTGAGAGGTTACCGCTTTGGAAGTTTTGATGAAAAGAGTTCATAACGAATAAGAGGATAGCTAGGAGATAAGCAGGTAGGGATTATTGGTATGAACAACTCCCTATTCCTTTCTGCATTTAGAGCATTATCCCTCCTCTTTCAAGGTCAATTGCAATTCCTCCGACATTGAAAAGTTGAGCACTTCATCATGGATGATGGTGAAGAGTTGACTATATTCTGCCAAGTTATCGTCAAACCAAGATCAAACCAGCACACAATCCCAAAGGTGATTTTTTACGTGCAGTTTAAGGTGGCAGGCATGACACTCATACAAAATATTCGCTTTTCTTTGATCCCAATTCCCATCATAGGTCTTTCAGGATTCCGGTCTAAGCTTTGAATGGTAAACGAATCCACAGGTTTCACTCAATGGATTTATGAGTGGAATACAGATGAAGCGGCTAGATTCTATGTAGCCTCGTTTGCCTTGCAGTTCATGCTTAACCGGTCGGTTCCTGGTTCAGTCTCATTTGAAATTATCCCTCATTGACCAAGTCGGGATGAAAGGCTTTTATCTTCACGATTTGAGGAGATAGCATACATTCTATCTACCTGAGGGAAGAAAATGCAACAGCCCAAAGTCGGACTCATTACCCTGTCGCTAGCCCGGGAACGAACTGATATCGCTGAACAAGCCCACAAGGAGCTTCTTAAGGCTCTGAAAACGCAACCCCTCGATGTCCTACCCCATGACGGGTTAGTATTGACAATGGAAGATTCGGTGCGAATCTCCGAAGATATGGTTCACAACCATATCCAATGTATCATCTACAACATCGGGTCATGGATTTATGCGCCGATGGTTGTCTCTGCAGTTCAGGTCACAGGATTACCCAGCATCGTATATGGTTACCGTAGCCCCACAGCATTCAGCCTGGTAGGTGCAGCTATCACACACGGAAGTTTAGATGAACTCGACCTCCAACACCGCTTCATCTATGGCGAGCCGGATTCACCCGAGATTCTGACAGCTATCACAAGCTATTCTCGAGCCGCCATGGCATTTGATGACCTCAGCCGCAGCAAGGCAGTGGTTATTGGTGGAAAAACCATGGGTATGGTAACCTCAGCCGTTGACTTTAGTCAGATGAAAGATATCTTTGGAACAGAAATTGAACACGTTGACATGCTCCGATTATACCTTAATGCTGAAAAAGTACCCGCAAAAAAAGTGAAGGTAAAAATGGACTGGGCAAAAAAGAACTATGGATCGGTGAATGTCTCAGATGAAGTGCTTGAAAAAAGCGTCCGCCTCTATTTTGCGATGAAAGAGGTGATGGAATCAGAAGGATATGCCTTTGGAGGGTTTAAGTGTCAGCCGGAATTCATCGATAATTATGTTAGTGGCTGTTTGCCCATTTCCTGGTTGATTAATGAGGGTATCATGATATCCTGTGAAGCCGATATGAACGCCGCATTTACGATGCGTATCCTGCATCTGTTGAGTGGGCAACCTGTGCTCTTTGCTGATGTCAATGATTTGGATATGAATTCTGGCACCCTGCGGCTAGTGAATTGTGGAACCATCGCCACAGACATGGCTCCTTCACCCAAGGATGTGGAGTGGAATCCACAGTACGAGTATATGGGCAAAGCCAGCGGTGCCTGTCCAACATTCTGTTGCAAAGAGGGACTGGTGACCCTGGCACGACTGGCTCGTGTGGGTGGTGAGTATGTGATGCAAATCGCCAATGGTGAAGCCTTTGTCCAAGACAAGGAGACCTTCAAGGAGGCGCGGGAGCGGTGGCCACATGCCTTCATTAACCTTGAAGGTGATCCGGACCTTTTCGTTCAACACCTGCGATCCAATCATCTGCATATGGTGTATGGAGACTTAGTGGATGAGCTCTACGATCTTTGCGAAATTCTTGGAATTGAACCCATCTACACTTGAATTAGACAGACAAGTATGGGTTATTTGAGCTTTGCAATGAATGCCTCAAGTTGTGACTGGTAAGCATTATTCTTGAATTGCTCTTCGGTAATGCCCAAGGTGGCAAGTTGCGTAGCTCCAGATGCGAGCTCCATCAGTTTGGGGAAAATATTCGTATACCCATCCCCACCGGAACAGATGAAAAAAGCCACCTTTTTGCCAGTAAGATTATTTTGGGTCAGATAGGTGCGAATCGCAGGGGTCATATTAGCAGCCCAGAGGGGTGTCCCAAGAATGACGATATCATAGTCTTGGGGATTCTTTGCGGTTTGAATTTCGGTCATTTTCCCAGACGTGCCATCTCGGCCTGCGAGTAACCAGCCAATCCGTCCAGATCGTTTTTTCTTGTCGATGATTTCATCGACGTCAGCTGAAAGTGCCTTGGCGATAGCTTCGCCAATGGTTTTGTTATGTCCTGTTCGAGAATAGTAGGCTACAAGATATTTCATGAGATCACTTCAGTTGTGGTGATTTATTTTGTTATTAATGTTCCAAAACCTCTAATGCAAATTAGGCTAGATAATCCGAGTGAGGACCATCTCAGCGAGGTGGTCTAAAGTAGACCGATGCTTAAGCTCTATTCCTTCTAGAGCAGCTTGTGCCTGTTTGATGTAAGAATGTGCGATTGTCATGGCTTTGGCTATTGCATCCGTTTCAACAAGCAAATCGTGGATATAGGAGTAGTCATGATTTTCCAGGGCTTGAATATATCTTTGTACTTGATTTTCAGTTGAGCCTTCAAGGGCTAGAATCAAGGGGAGGTTCGCTCGCTTGAATTTCAAATCTGAATTCACTGCCGTTTTTGGAAGCTGATGGATTTCTGTGATATCTAAGATATCATCACGGATTTGAAATGCTAATCCAATAAACCGCCCATAGGTGACTAATGCTTTGATTTGGTCATCATCACCATTTCCGATTAGAGCACCAGCATGAGCTGCGCCTTTGATAAACGCCCCCGTTTTTTCCTGAGCCATTGCTAGGTATTCATTTCGGTTGTGGATCGTTGAATCTTTAGGAAACATGAAAAGTTCTGCAGCCTCACCACAGGTGATTGCTTCACCTGCTTTACTAATGACGTTAACCAGTTCTGGATTGCCATATTCACTTATGATTGAGTAGGCTTTGAAGATTAGAAAATCAGTGGCAAGGATTGCGAGATCAGCCCCGAATTTATTGTGAACGGATTGGACACCGCGGCGAATGTCATCGTGGTCGATGATGTCGTCATGGATTAGACTAGCGGTCTGTAGGAACTCGGTTGCCACACACAGAGGCAAAACGCCTTCTATTTTGCCACCAACTGCTTCGCAGGATAGTAAGACTATCAGGGAACGAAACCGTTTTCCACCCGCTCGGATGAGGTGATAAGCAGCTTCACGGAGCTTTTTCGGTTGTGTCGCATCAGCGTTGATATGATAGCGGATTGTCTTTTCGATTAGCTTCAATCTTGAATAGATTTCATCATTTTCACCGATGAGTTTAATGAAGCTTTGAGTATCGTATTTGGTCATGCATTGCTACTCCTAAAGCCAAGTAGCATGGAACAAGGTATCAAAAGAGATATTCTCTTGTGCAGTTATTAACACTTTATACCTTTAGAGTTTTGTACTTTGAAAATCTCAAATTGATAAAGAAGCTACAAGGGTGAGGGATGTTAGTTCGTTGGACAAAGCAAACCATAAAATCGTCGATTATGATTAACTGGGATGTGACCCCAATTATTGAATATTCTTTGCCTTGAATGCCAGAAATGGTGTTTCCAATTCTTCAATGGTAATCGAGCCATGGTTCCCTTTGAGATCGGCTCTTGGAAGAAGCGCTGAAGAATCAAAGGTGTAATCTTCCCGATCAATCCGAAGGCTTACACCACTTCGACCAATTAAAAGTAGGTCGCCAAGTCGTTGAATTATCCCTCGATTAATGGGAGTGGGCAGGAGTCCACTTTGATCGAGTTCCTTGGGATCTAGGATAATACCCCGATCTTCAGAACGTGATTGTAACCATTTCTTCAGTTTACGCCTTTTTTGTGAAGTTTTGCAGTAGAAATGAGCCACTCTTCCAGAGTGGCCAGGGGGCACCTTAATGGTGTCCCGGACCTCATTAAATTCCTCTTGGGTGATGACAATAGCTCGGTCTTCGTTGAATGAATTTTGCCCATGGTCACTGCAGAATACAATCGTGGTTTTCTTTGCCTCAGAGGAGGGAATAGCTTCGATGAACTCTCGAAGATGATGAAAGAAGGTATTACAACCCGACCGATATTGTGGTGAATTGATACCATATTTGTGGGCAAGTGTATCGATGAGGGGAAAATAGACTGTGCAAAGAAGGGGAGTCGAAGGATATTCTTCTAACACTCGATTAACCATACCGAAACCGTCAATGAAGCCATAATAGGAAATGACATCTTCTCTAAGTACATAGAATCGCCCTAATCCAGTACCAGGAATTTCACGGGGTAATCCTTGAGCATATATAAGATCAGGATGCGTTCCTTTGATAAGTTCTGAAATTCCTTTTTCCCATAGAAGTGCCCTAACATCAATTCCTGCTTGAGTAATGGCATCACGAAAGTGGGTCGTTGCACCAGACATTCTGAGTGTATCGATAAGAGCCCCATATTCCTTGAAGTAAATTACATGCCCAAGAATTCCATGGGCGGTTGGTGGAAGTCCCATATAGATACTGGAAATTGCTGCTGAGGTAATCGAAGGGAAAGTACTGCTTAGACTCACCCCTCCGAGTTCATCGAAGAACCCTGCAAGTTTAGTTCCCTGAAAATTCTGTATACCTACACTATCGACAATGCAGACAATGACTCGATGGGCGTTTGTAGCGTCGTTTGCTTTTAGATGCCTCAGAGTTTTCTGATTTCCAAAGAGATCACCCCGGGGAAGAGCTACTCCCATACATCGTAGTGCAGTGGGTAAGACTCGATAGATATTTTGGGTATAATCCGGGCGATACAAATCGTCGGTTTCTGCCAGGGAACATAAATTCAAGGACACCACAGAGCACCTTTTCCGATGAGTTATCTGTGGTAGCATCAAACTTCCTTGCTATAAATGTAAACTAGCGAGATAAAATTACTCGATTATCGGAAAATTGGGTTTCTCCGGTGCTCCATCCCGTGGGACGAAAGACTCTTTATTACAACCTGCACAAGTGTCTAGAAAAGGAGTACACGGCCCAGGGGAAGATAGACCGTGATTAAAGGCTTTGCCGTCTTTCGCATGGACCCGAAAATCGGACCCCAATATGTCTATCAGAGCGACACGATTGAGACAGTTACTCATCAAGAGGTCCTCGCGATTTTTGCCACCCATAACTTGTTCCGTGAAGGTTTTCGCGGTGTCCATGTGAGTAACCGGACTTGGGCTACCTATGTGTTTCCCCCCTGGATAATTGCGCTGCTTCTAGGACCCGATGAACCCATTGGACCACTTCGAGAACCCATGAAAAAAATCCTCAATGCAAGTAGTCTCCCAGATGAGCCCAAGCCAGAAGAGTGGAAAAACCTCTACCATGATCTCCTTGTTGAAATTCAGAGCTCTCCTGTCGCAGATTTGTTGACATCAAAAAAGACCACGGATTTCCTCAAGGAGATGATTGAATTGGATATCCTGTATTTTGATCCCCACTTCAGCTTCGAAATCGGAGCCACCTATCCTGCAGCTGACCATCTTACTGGTCTGAACAGCTATGATACTCGACTGTTCTTAGAGAAGCTCACCTTAGCAGGCATTTTTACCAGTGAGCCTGTGATTGGAGTTACGCATTGCCCCATCTGTTTGGGATTCAAGGTGGTAAGCCGCTTGGCCTGCCCTCAATGTAGTGTCACAGCACTTGATGTTGTCCGATATCCAACCTCTAAGGAAGGAGGTTCACAAAAAGCGAACACCTCTGGCAAACCAATGGAACTTTTCTATTCATGTCTGACCTGTCAACACACTACAAGTGAACCTGTAGTAACCCTATTATGCACAGAGTGTGGGTCTCAATTCCAACCAGATGAAGCAGCTTATCGAAACATGGATCGACTAGTGTTGAATCAACCCATCGCTGAAGGACTCATTAAGAAAGTTGAAGAAGAAACATCCGATTAGTAATCCATACCAACCTAAATTCTATCCCAGGGTTTCCCAGATTTTTCATATGAGGAATAAATCTTCTTTGCGAGGGATTCAAAAACGTCGTTCACGTGAAGGTCATCTTTTGCGCTTGTTTCTATGAAGTCCATCTTCAATTGTTTTGCCGCGGTTTTGGCTTCCGATTCTTCTACGACCCGTTGGTCTTTCAAATCAGTTTTGCATCCGACCAGGAGGAGTGGAATACCCTCACATCGTTGATAGACTTGCTGCATCCAATGGTCAACTCGATCAAAGGATTGCTGATCGGTAACATCATAGGCGATGATTGCTCCAGCAGCGCCTTCAAAGTATAAGCCGCGAATGAAATCGAAGCGTTCTTGTCCACCAGTATCGTAGATGACAAGTTTAATATTCGTGTCATCTTTGAGCTTGATCTGCTTGGTGAAAAAATCAACACCTAATGTGAAGAGATAACTTTCATCAAATTGACCGGTGGTGTAACGGCGGGCAAGTGATGTCTTTCCGACCCCTGCGTCGCCGACAACTATGACTTTGTAGACAACTTCAGCTAGTTCTTCCATCCAGGTTTCACCCTCTGGGTTCCTAATTTATCACTCACTGACATGCCTTTAAGTGCTTCGTGTTGAAATCAGCGCAAGGGCTGAAGTTTAGGGTATCTACAACGAAATAAGCCCGAGAGCCGTGTACTCTTTCTGAAAATTAAATTTCTAGTTGGAAGCGAAAGCCCTTTTGGGAGTAAGATTGCAGTACAAGGGTTACAATCCTAGAAGTTTATGATGGCGGTTATGATGCCTGAAATGATTAATCAATACAACTTACCTGTTGATCAGCTTCCTCGACATTGGTACAATCTCGCAGCTGATTTACCTGAACCCCTACCACCACCGATGGACCCAAAGGACGGGCCCTCACGCCTCGAAATGCTTCCGAAATTTCTGCTGAAGACAGTACTAGACCAAGAGAATTCCACGGACCGATGGATAGACATACCTGAAGGAATTCGCGAACTCTATATTCAAGCTGGTCGTCCACGCCCCCTTATGCGTGCGTTACGCTTAGAAAAAGCGTTGAAACTCCCTGACAATATTCGTCTGTATTACAAACGTGAAGACCTTTCACCCACAGGCTCCCATAAAGTCAACACAGCATTAGCTCAAACCTACTATGCGGTAAAGGAAGGTTATTCAGAGGTCACTACCGAGACGGGTGCAGGCCAATGGGGATCAGCGTTATCTTATGCCGCTTCGTTAAATGAGCTAAAATGCCGAGTTTTTTGGGTGCGTGCAGCGTATCGTTGGAAACCGGGTCGACGGACCCTCATGAACCTGTATGGCGCTGATGTCTTTGCTTCCCCTAGTAAAGAAACAGAGTTTGGGCGCAAGCTCCTTGGAGAGAATCCACAACATGTTGGAAGTCTAGGGATTGCTATCAGCGAAGGCATCGAAGACGCACTGAATCGGGATGGAAGCATCTATTGTTTGGGGAGCGTGCTTAGCCACGTATTGTTACACCAGACAGTCATCGGATTAGAAACCATTGAACAATTTAAAATTGCAGAGGATAATCCCACACTCCTAGTCGGATGTTTTGGAGGCGGAAGCAATTTTGGTGGATTTAGCCTTCCCTTCATCGGTGAAGTCCTCCAAGGTAAACGCGAATGCAACTTCCTTGCCGCACAAAGTGAAGCATCACCAAACCTCGTCAAAGGCAAATACATGTATGACCATGGAGACCACGCAGGACTCACACCCCTGCTGAAAATGTATTCACTAGGTCATGATGTAGAAATGCCCGAAATTTGGGCTGAAGGGATTCGATATTCAGCCGCCGCACCCATTATGAGTGCTGTAAGGAACCTTGACCTGCTAGACGCAATTGCGTATCCTGTTGATGAAGTTCATGTATATAGCCAAGCGCGACGGTTTATTCAAACCGAAGGCTTCATCCCAGCACCAGAATCTTCCTATGGCGTCGCTGGAGCCATAGATAAGGCCCTCGAACTCAAGGAAAAAGGCGAAGATGCTGTGATTGCCTTCAATGTTTCAGGACACGGCTTCTTGGATATGCAAGCTTATGCTAAACCACTGAAACTCGAATAACAAGAGAGTAAGTCTCAACCAAAGACGGCACCACTACATAATCAGAACTGCCTAACCTAGGTTTTGCCTGGTTGTTCAAGTTCTTTGATCAGAGACTTAATTTTCTTACCATACTCCTCAATCTGATCACCCATATATTGAGCACGTGTGGGTAGTTCCACAAGCTGAATCCCTAACTCTTTCAGATCGAGATAATTCAGCTCACGAATAGAAGTGGCAAGAGGATGGGTGCGTTTATGAAGGGTCTCTTCCATATCATCCATTCGTATCTGTACATCAAGCATAAGCAAGGAAGCTTGCTTGGCCGCATTCTTTTGCCCTGAAAATTCACCATAAGGGAAGAAAAGCCGCCAAAATACATACCGGCTCTTTGGTCGATTAATTTCATCAAGTAGTTCGAGGATACGATTAAGCAAATCGATGATATGGCGTAATTGTTTGAGGATTGGGTCTTGACCCAACTGGATGCACAACCAGCTACAAATGCGGGCGATTAGGCTTTAGCCTTTTCCTTCAAAGCATCCGCAGGATCAAATCCTAGCAGTAATGGGGGTCGAGGGAACCAACAGGAAACCCAATGACCAGGTTCGAGCTCTTCTAGTGGAGGTTCTTCACGACGGCACTGGTCCTGGGCAAATTCACAACGGGGGGCAAATAGACAGCCTGGTGGCGTGTTAATTGGACTCCCAGGTTCACCGGGGAGTACTTTCCGTTTTCTTGAAATCGTTGGGTCCGGTGAGGGAACGGCGGAAATCAATGCTTGACTATAGGGATGAATCGAACCATGAATCACTTGCTTGATGGTCCCTTTCTCCATGATCTTACCGAGGTACATGATCGCGATACGGTCGCCAATATAGCTAGCAACTGACAGGTCATGGGTAACGTACACGTAAGCAATATGGAATTCTCTTCGGATTTTTTCAAGTAGATTGAGAATCTCGGAACGAATGGATACATCGAGCATTGAGACGGGTTCATCAGCTACGATGAATTCGGGGTTCACCACTATTGCGCGAGCGATTGCCACACGTTGACGTTGGCCACCGCTGAGTTCGTGGGGGTACCTAAAGGTAAAGTCTGCGGCAGGTACAAGTTGAACAGCCTCCAGTGCACGAACCACCCTTTCTTCCTCGTCTGCTCCATCTTGAGCGATTTTGTTTAATCGAAGGGGTTCAGCAATTGTATCATAGAGGCTGAGCCGTGGATTCAGTGAAGAATAGGGATCTTGGAAAATCGTTTGCATCTTAGCCCTCAGTTTTCGAAGTTTACGACGGCTAACTTTGTCGAGGTTCTCACCAACAAATGTGACCTCACCACCGGTTGGTTTCAGGAGCCCGACAAGGAGTTTTCCGGTGGTTGTTTTGCCACACCCCGATTCGCCAGCAAGGCAGTAGAGTTCTTCAGGATAGACGTCAAGATCTACACCATCTACGGCTTTGAGATACGTTTCACCGCCAACTAGCTGAGCAAAGAATCCAGCACTGACAGAGAACCATTTTTTCAGACCACGACAGGATACGATGGGTTCTTGCGATTTACTCATCTTTCTACCTCCATTTTACCCGGTGACCATTTATCATCTTTGATTCGACCACTGGCTAAGTGACAGGCAGCTTTGTGTTTTCGGCTAACCTCTAGCAATGGGGGATCTTCAACCTTGCAGAGATCCTGGGCATACATGCATCGTGGATGGAATCGGCAACCAAGCGGTGGATCAAGGAGATTCGGAGGGGAGCCAGGAATTGAGGCGAGAGTCTGATCACTGGATTTCTCAATGGACGGAATCGATGAGATGAGGCCTTGAGCGTATGGATGCCAGGGTTTCTGAAAGATTTCAAGAACAGATCCAGTTTCAACAATTTTGCCTGCGTACATGATAATAACATTGTTGCAGGTCTCAGCCACGACGGAGAGGTCATGGGTGATTAACATGAGTGTAATCCCCAAGTCCTTGACGAGGCGTTTTAACAATTCCATAATCTGGGCTTGAACAGTGACATCCAAGGCAGTTGTAGGTTCATCAGCTATGAGAAACTTGGGATCACAGGCAAGAGCCATTACGATCATGGCTCGTTGTTTCATGCCTCCACTGAATTCGAATGGATAATGGTCGATTCGTTCTGGATCCATTCCCACAAGTTTGAACAGCTCCCTGGTTTTATCCTTAGCTTCCTCTTTGGTGAGGTTCTCATCGTGTCTGAGCATGGCTTCACTAACTTGGTCGCTGACTCGGAGAATAGGATTGAGTGCATTCATGGCACCTTGGAACACCATGGCTATTTTTGTCCAGCGGAAATTCCGCAGCTCCTCGACACCTAACAGAGCGATATCCTCACCATCAAAATAGATGTGCCCACTCATGATTTCCCCCGGTTCAGGAAGCATGCGCAGAATAGCAAACGCAACCGTACTCTTGCCACATCCTGATTCACCGACTAAACCGACGGAATCACCCGACTCGATTTCGAAGGTAACATCTTCGACAGCTCTACAGTCACCTCGACGCATACAATAGTAGACAACTAGATTTTCAACCTTTAATGACATTCTGATTTCACCTACAGTCTTCGAAGTCGTGGATTAAGTGCTTTGTCAACTGCATATCCTATGAATATAAAGCCCATGGAAAGCAAGGCAATGCAGAGCCCAGGTGGAACGAAGAACCACCAGGCTGGAGGAATCTGTGTGAGGGCTGCTTGGTTATACGCCGCTTGTAACATACGACCCCAGGATACAAGATTTTGCGGGGTGAGTCCGAGGAAGCTTAATCCAGCCTCTGCAAGGATTGCACCTGATACCCCTGTGGCGAGTTGTACAAAAACGATAGTGAGAACATTCGGAAAGACATGGCGAAAGACCAAATAGACATCGCCTGCTCCAGCGGCTTTCGCTGCTTCGACATAAGCTTTCTCCTTTTCCACTAGGACCTGAGAACGAATGATCCGAGCCGGACCCGGCCATGCGAATAGCGCTATCACGAAAACCGTAATTCCAAGACTCGGATTCAATATCGCAGATAATATCATCATCACAGGAAGTGTTGGTATAATGATAAAGAAATCAGTGACCCGCATTGTTGCTTCATCGACCGCACCACCAAAATATCCTGCTGCAAGACCTAAGATTAGACCCACTGCGACTCCAATGAAGGTGGCAATAATTCCGATATACAGCGAAACCTGTGCGCCCCAGAACAACTGCGCCATGACATCCTGACCGACATCACTTGTTCCCAAGGGACCCCAGAAATGGCTATAGCCTTGGAGCTGAATATCATCGGACCAAAGCGATACCGTTCCAACCTGATTTGCGTTTCCAGATGGAGCGCGGAATTCCATCCAGATTCGAATCGTGACTTCCTCACCTGCTTGAAACGCCCGGTTCATCACCTGGCTTGTTAAAATGTTAGTATATAACCGCCAAGTGGGCGGATATCGAGGATACACGATGAAGGTGTATTGGGTTGGAGAAATTACACCAGTGAATAGTGCCTCATTCCGGATTTGATAGTAAATTTGCACGGCATTTTCAGTTAAATTCCCGGTTATTGCCACTTGTGTTTGAAAGTACAAATACGCAAGTGCTGGCGGTATATGTGGCCAGTTAAATGTTATTTCAGCAGAAACTGCTTCACCATAGAATGTCTCATTATTGGAAGTATCGGTTAACTGCAATACGAGAGATCGATTTCTCCCAGTATTACTCCCAACGAAGTCAACATTATCGTAATAATATGAAGCCTGAGCAGATGAATCGTTAATAACCCAACCATTATCAAAATCAAAAAAGGGGTCTGGAATAAAGTTTTGCGCAGGTGGGCTTGCGATATTATTACCTAAATCAGCAGGGGAAGTCCAAGACATCCACTGCGGAGCAGCATAATCTGGTCCCGACCTCACCAATACTCCAGGGTAAATTGGAAACAAGGTGGGGGCTAAAACAGCCATTAAGAAAAACCAGATTACAACAATCAGGCCAAAAAGCCCTTGTTTAACCTCTCTATATCGACTCCAAACGCCTTTAGCCCGTTCAAAAATCGATAACCGGTGTTTGTATCTTTTTTCACTCATAAGTTGATCACCCAGGAAACCCCTGAAGATAGGTGCCCAAGATTTTGAATGAGTATAATCAGAATCCGAACCTACTTAAAAGTTATATTAAGTTGACGGTATGAGCAGGAAAACACCAAATGCCTTTACCAATGGTTTAAAACGATTTGCGTTTATTCTAAAAATGAATGGAAAGATGATTTTGATATGATACGACGAAGCCGCAGCATAATTTTCCTTGCAATCATCATCGGATTTAGTTTCATCCTTAGTATCTCCATGCTTTATCAGGGAGATACTTATCGAGCCTTCAGCTTCAATATGGAAATCACAGATATTCGTGTGATCAAAAACGAAACTAGTGGACGGTTCCACCGAGTTGAAGTGACCGTGAACATCGATAATCCCTCACATAACACACCACTTCAATTTGTACACACAGATACCCGGATTTGGTTAAATAACGAAACCCTTAGGTACGGTTGGGGGGTTAAGGGTTCCTCATTTTATCTTCAGCCTGGTGAAAATCGAACCTTTAGCTTCTATTATCCCACTCCAGAAGACGACTGGGAACTACTACAAGAAGCTCAAGACACAGACACTTGGAGTTGGTTCTTATATCAAGAGCCATATGTAAATGCTGGCTTCCTTGAAAGTCTTGAAGTAATACGCATCAACACCTTTGAGGGTGTACGAATCATTCCTCCTTAACAAAGAATCAACCAGTTTTCAAACCGAAGTAACCCGATCCATACTAGGTTGCGGGAGAAGCTTATCGGTTAACCAAATATAGAGCAGAATGATAAAGGAAAGTGCAATGAGGGCAATCCCTAACCAGATAATCAATATTGCTAATGGACTTACAAAGGAAACCAAGACACCAATGACGATTAAAATGATTCCAATGACAATGAACCATTTTAACGTGGATCTTGTTTCAATCAGAGCACGATACCCTATTTGACCAGACATTATCGTATTCTCACCCATATTCTAGCTTATTCGTGTTCTAATCCATAGAACACATCTAACAAAATACCTCTTCAGTTAATTTTATTAGTCTTAGTATTTCAGATTCCACGATATATTCCAACTGATGTGGTAATAATGGGATTACGTAATTACCTGATAAAGCGGATTCTTATTGCAATTGCTCTGTTCATTGCGATTGTCATCTTCAACTTCTTCTTGTTCCGCTTGCCCGTTTTCATTTTTGGCATCGATCCAGCAATATTGTATATTCAACCAGGTATGGATCTTCGAGCCATTGAGCGAATTCGAGCACTATACCAGCTTCCACCTGCAAATGCAACCTGGTATGATTGGTGGCTCCATTTTCTTGCTTATATGCGGAACATGTTTACGCTCCAATGGGGCATAAGCTTCAGTTCAGGTAATCCTGTTGCTCAAGATATTTTGGAACGGTTACCCAATACCTTACTCCTTATGGGCACTTCAACGATTCTAGCCGTAATCCTGGGTGTGGTCACGGGTATCATCGCTGCAAGCCGCCATGGTGGAGCACTCGACACGGGCCTCATTACAGCTAGCCTGACCCTTTACAGCGTTCCTGTCTTTTGGCTAGGAATGCTCTTTCTCCTATTGTTCTCCGTACTTCCCATGCTTTACTTTGGATTTCCAATATTCCCATTAGGTCACACAACTAGCCCACCAGGTCAAGTACCAAATGACCCTATATCATATTCCCTTGATGTAGCTTGGCACCTTGTGTTACCTGCGTTGACTTTGACATTAGCGTTCTTTGGTGGATACATGTTGCTCATGCGGAACACGCTTGTCGATGTCTTAACAGAAGATTACATTCTTACGGCAAGAGCAAAAGGACTAGAAGAGCGCACCGTCTTATACAAGCACGGGGTTCGCAACGCCTTCTTACCCCTTATCTCCCTAATTGCAATTAACTTCGCATTCATTATCAGTGGAGCAATCCTCACTGAAACTGTGTTCATCTGGCTTGGAATGGGACGGCTTCTGTATGCGTCGTTAACTGGAAATGATTGGCCCGTTGCACAAGGGATATTCTTCATGATAGCCGCCACAGTCATTATAGCGAATATCATCGCAGATATACTGTATGGTGTTCTCGATCCACGGATTAAATATGGTTGAGAATCTTAATCCAAAAATACATTAGAGGCTCTTGCAGTGTCCTATACAAAATACCGCATAGCATTCACAGCTTATGGTATAGCTGGTGCAGTAATCATCACCACGGCAATTCTGCACACCACCTATACTAACCTTTTTCCTCTCCTTACCCAGTATGCCATTTTTCTCCTCTTCATTCCCGCATTTTTCCTCGGATTAATATGCCTTGAATTCAAGGACGCAATCCTTGCGATGGTAGCGACCATGCTCCTTTCGGTCTTTGCCATCGCCCTCGCCCGAGCAGCGCCCGTTTTCTTAGGAATCGTCACCCAAGACGCGACCTTCTTCATTATCTCCCAATTTGCGGTTTCTGCCCCGCTTTTCTTTCCCTTGGTCATATCGTATTCACTAGGAACTGTTGCAGGGCTTATCTTCAACGAATTCGTCCTAGAACCCCGAACAAAGGATTTAATTTAGTCACCAGCATCCCATTTGATTATTCATATCATGAAGGAACTACAAAATGACAGAAAAGCGTAAAGTAAAAGTCGTCTATCGGCGATGGACGATTCTAGTTCCCATTCTGTTATTGGCAATAGGATCTGTACTCTTGTTTGTTTTTTGGACGACTAATGGGCTAGTCGCCCTTTTTGGAGGTATGCTGTTGCTTATCGGTGTCCTTACACTTGGAATTCTGCTGGCAATAATCCTATCCCTCGAAATCAGTACACGTGCACTTCGAGCACAACGCCCTGTTCCACCTCCACTAAGCGAGGATTTGGAAGAAGAGGATTAAGAAGATAACCAGAAGGATTGATTGCTGAACCATTTCCAGAATGTGTCTTCAAGCCATCCTCTTTTTCTGAATGGGGTTTTGATGTAGGTGTTTCAGCCTATACCACAGTGTATATATATCACATTGAGGATTGAAGTCTGACCTTTAGCGGCAGTGCTAAACTGCAAGGCCGCAAGGGTAGTAAACGGAAGGAATGAATTCCGAATTGACAAAAATTAAAAAAATCTCTTTAGTGACTGCTATCGCACTAGTGGGCCTCTTCCTATCTCTTGCGTACATCGCTCCCCAAAACGCTTCGGTCCAAGCTGATTGGACTTATCCAAGCGGTTACAATCCTCACGGTGGCTACGTTGATCGATTAACTTTCATCGTCTATCCATCTGAGGATATTGCAACAGCACTGCTTGCACTCCAGTCTGGCGAAGTTTATTCTTATGACGAGCGAATCCCACACCAATCCGTCGCTGAGCTTGAGGCTAACCCAGCCATCACAGTCAGCTCTATCCCTGGAGCTATTTATCGACAGTTAACCATGCAATGTTCACGATTCCCCACCAACATTACCGGGTATCGTGTTGCTCTTTCCTATGCGTTGGATAAAACTTTAGTCGTTGCCAACGCCCGGGGTGGATTTGCCCAACCCATGGACAACCCCATTCCCCTCCCCTATACATTCTGGACCTACGAGGACCAGATGAGTGAGCACTTCTACACCCAAGACATTGCATTAGCGAACGCCACTCTTGATGCGGCACACATCATTGATACTCCCGACTCGCCCCACCCAGGTTGGCGTTACTATGACGCTAACGAGGACGGCAACTATGATGTTGGCATCGATAAGCGTGGTGACATTGCTGCTCCCGACGGAATGGCCATCGAATTATGGGCTTCTGCGGGTTATGACCCAGCTATCCAAGCGGTAACCGCTCAGGTTGCTGGTATGGAATTGTGTGGTCTCCAAGGTTCAGTTGTTGAAGTCGACTTTGATGCTCTGATTGCAGGCCTTGGTACTGGTGAATACAGCCTTGGTTGTTTCAGCTGGAACATCAATCCTCCAGGTGAACCATTCCTGCTGTACGACTTCTTCCACACAGCTGGTGACAACAATGCCTTCTTCTACCGCTACAACAACACTGAATTCGACTATAACTCCTCAATGATGCTGGCCGCCGAGACCCGATTAGAGGCTCGAAACTGGGCGTGGAACGCTTGTGCGATACTCATGGAAGAAATGCCCATGATTGTCTGCTACAACGACGAATACACTCACGCCTATCGAACTGATATCTGGGAAGGCTATGTACCACAAGTTGGTATCAACGTGATGAGTGGTCAATCCTACACATACCATCAGATTCGTCTGAAGGAGTCAGCTGGTGGTCCCTTCGGTTGCTTCCCAACCGAATATGTCACGGTGCTCTCTGAAGGTATGGACTTTACCAATACCATTTTGAGTTCATCGGGCTACACACAGACCATCATGGGACTCATCTACGACGGTCTCTGGGCTGTTGATCCCCTCGATGAGGATCTTGGGATTGGACCCAACCTGGCCTACGAATGGACCATCACACCCACCGTTGCCTCTGGTGATATTGAAGATGGACTGTTGTACACCTTCAGCCTGTATGAAAACATCACCTGGCACGATGGCACACCCTTCACCTCTGAAGACGTCCAATACAGCTTGATGAACATTCACCCATTTGGCACCTACACCTCAGTCAACGTGCAAAGTGTGTACCGGGTTGATACCCCGGATGACTACACTGTGGAAATCTATTCCAACAATCCTGGATACATGGAGTTCACCCGTGCTACTCAGGTGCAGATTCTGCCCAAGCACATCTGGGAGCCATATGAAGCTGATAACTTCACCTGGAGCCCTGCGACTCCATACGACATGACTGGTACCAGTGCATACAAGTGGGTCACCCGTGTGACTGAACAATACATCATTCTGGACCGCAACCCAACATGGCACTTTGCTATGACGCAACCGGCCCGAACACCTTGTCCAGCCCCACCGAACCCGCTGCTCTGGGTAGGCATTGCCGTTGTGGTGATTGTTATCATCATCATCGCTGGTGTCTACTTCTTCAGAATCAGAAAGTAGCCTAAACGTATGTAGGGCTTCGGCCCTACCCCCTCTTTCTTTTTTTCAGGTGAATACAATGACAGTTGACTTCGACAAACACCGGTTTCTCACAATCGCCGCCCAAGTCAGCATTGCATCCCTTTTTGGAGGCGCCTTGGCCTTTATTCTCCTCACAACCACTGATCTTGCCTATATCTCATTAACAGCTGTGTATCCCTTCCCCTTGAATGTCTACATGATTCTCATCTATGCGGTTATTGGGTTAGGAATCGTTTTCATATTGAACTTGTTTTTCCGGTTTTCCAGCCTTCGACCTGACCGTCTTTTCGTCTCGGTACTCCTGTCCCCTCTACTCTTCCTGGCCACATTATTGGTTGGTCATATCATTTTGTTATTCTTTTTACAAGGAGTTGAAAACCTCTTCCTCTACAGCATTGTGGCCTTCGCTTCGATTTATTTCTCCATGTTTGCCATCCTCTTCATTATCCTTGATATGCTTCCTAACTGGGGGAAGCAGGTTATGGTCATCTGGTATGGTGGCAGTATCGGCGCCTTCCTAGGTGTGGCTATGCCCACTTTGCCCCTATTTGTCCTTTTCTTGGCCCTGGCAGCCATGGATGTTTTCACAGCTCAAGCTGTGAAATCAGACTGGCGGAAGCGTGTCGATGGCATGGACTTTCTTGGAACCATGCTAGGTGGCACATTCATGGGAGTCGGTGATATTGTTTCATATTCAGCCATCGTAGCCCATTCCTTAGTCTATTTTGGGCTCGTCTATGGATTGGCCTCAGGATTAATGCTCCTGGTTGGTGTCGCAGTCTTAGTCATTCTCTTCTCACGACGCATCGAAAAACCAATCCCAGGACTCGTTGTGGTGTTATTCGGGATCATCCCTTGGATTCCTGGTATCATCCTTGAAGTTCTAGCTAGTTTAGGCTTCTAAAAAATGTTAACTGGTTTATTAATAGATGAGTGATGAATTTCCTCTGTTTATTAAATGCCTACGGTTTCTTTCACTGAACAAGCTTAGCCTTAGCAATTGCATCCTCAATAAAGTGAAAGGCTCTACCCCGTAGGCCAATGTTGGAGTGCTTCGGCGAGTTCAGAATGTGATGCCGCATACTCTTCAAGAGTCTGTCCTGCCAGGGTTGCATCCACCGCCTGGCGCATGGCAGTAGCACCGATACGAGTGCCCTTTGGGTGACCATGAATACCACCGCCAGCTTGAATTACGAAATCTATCCCAAAAATGTCGATGAGGGCAGGGACATGACGTGGATGAAGACCTCCTGAAGCAACAGGCAGGGTGGGCTCCAAATCTCCAAGGGGCTCTTTGCATTTCCGAATATTAGTTTCTACCTCTTCACGATCCTCAGACATCTTCCCTACGGCGGTGCCCACATGAAGCTGGTCAATGCCCAGCAAGCGAGAAACAGTTGCAATCACAGGCATTGCAATCCCATGGTTGGGCAGTTTCGTAAATGCGGCATGCATAGCCCGATGGCCATGCAGAATTAGCTTGAATCCATGGTTTCGAAGGGTGGATACGGCTGAATACCCACAGGTGAGAATATCAATCATCGCTACCCGCCCCCCATGATCTTCGATGAACTGGGCCCGGCGGAGCATCTCTTGGGTTTCGGCTGTTACGTTAATCAAATAGACCTTCTTGTCACCGGTTTCATCTTCGGCGCGGTCCCGCTGGTCAAGTGTAGTGATGACTCGATCTTCAAAGGGGTTGAACGCTTGGCTGGATAGGTTTTCGTCATCTTTCACGATGTCACAGCCTCCTGCCCAGGCGGCGTATGCTACTGCTGCGTGGTCTTTGGTGCGTAACCCGAGTTTGGGTTTCACTATGGTCCCAACTAGAGGTCGTTTGGTGACTTTGATGGTTTTTCGGATGCCCGAAATGCCGTAGGCGGGTCCTAGAAAACTTTTCACAAGTTCTTTTGGTAAGTGGATATCGAGCAAGCGAAGGTACCGAAGATCTCCAAGTCCGAAGACATTCCCAGCCACAGAGCTCATAATATTTGGTAAATTGCCGGGTTCGAATAGTTCAATGGGGTAAGCAATTTGGGCACTGTTTCCGGCGAGCTCGAAGACTGTTGCGGCTAGTTTCTTCATATACGGCTTTTCGGTGGTCAATTCAGTCCATGTGCCGATGGAACTTTCGGCGGCCACACCCCCAGCCAGCCATTTCATACTGCGTTTTGGATCTCGTGGTTCAATGCGAAACGTACAGATGGTATCCGTCGCTGAGGGATTGTATTTGGGATTGTAAAAATCCTCATATTTCATCGGCGATCCTCCAAGTGGAAGAAAGGCGTCAAGTTGACCTAAAAGCATTCGCTTTAACGCGGTCCTTCATCAGACAATACCAACGGCAATTGTGATGAGGATGATTCCTATGACACAGGCAATGATTGCAATCAAGGTCTTTAAATCAAAGCGTTCTTGGAGACTCCTCCATCCGATGAACACAGCAAACAGTGGAGTTAGCGAGGATAGGAGGGCCACTGAGGTTGTGTCCATAAGTTGCAAAGCCAGTGCGAATGTTAAGTAGCCCAATATGAGAGCGAAAAGCCCTCCAACGCTCAGGAACAGGAGTTTACGACGACTAAGTGTAGTTTCTGGTTTTGTAAGTTGTTCACCAACAACCAGTGGGCTGAGGATGGCTAGTGCGATTATTAATCGGATGACAGCGATTAACACAAGGTTGGTTGTCTGCAAGACTGTGGAAAGCAAGAGGATACTGATGCTCCAACTGAATGCAGTACCAAGTGCAGCACACATCCCAATCCAAATCCTCCGTCGGGTGAAGATTTCATTAGATTGCGTAGAAATGTTTAATTGGCGACTAAGCAGCGCTACCCCTCCTACGGTAATCAGTGCAGCGGGAATCATCAACAGGTGTATCGGTTGGGCCAGGAAGAGAATTTGCCAAAGTAGAACAAACAGTGGATAGGTGGCCGTGATTGGTACCCCCCGACTTACGCCGATATTTTGAATTGTCACAAAATAGAGAGCATCCCCGATAACGAAAGCAAACAAGCTACTCCCGAAGATTAGAAACCACTCCAGTGGAGTCATCAAGAATATTTGTGGGAACAAGTTTAGTGCGGCAACCATTATGATGAGGATGAGTAGTGGGAGTAAGATGCGAACCAAATTCGCTGTGAGTGGCGACACATCTTTTGCACCAGTTTTATAAAAAGCAGCACTGACTGCCCAGGAAAACGCAGCAATAAGGGCTGCAATAACACCAATCACTATCATCAAAGGTCGGCTTCCCTCTTGTCTTCCTCCATTTTACCTTTCCCATTAACAACACAGACTTTTTACAAGGTATGCCCTAACTCATCAGTGTGGTGATTTCATGCCTACCTATTCCGGTATAATCCAGTTGGAAACACAAGGAGAACCTGACATCGTTAACATCACCCAACAGGTCAAAGTTCATGTCGAGAAAAGCAAAATCCGGTCTGGTTTGATTAATGTTTTCTGCACCGGGTCAACAGCAGCGGTGACCACTATCGAATATGAACCTGGACTTCTCAAAGATTTACCAACGGCTATGGAACGGTTTGCGCCAAAAGATGCGGTCTATGAGCATCATCTGCGATGGCAGGACGGTAACGGACACAGCCATGTCCGAGCTGCCATTATTGGTCCAAGCCTCACGATACCCATCTTAGATGGGAAGATGCCTTTGGGCACTTGGCAGCAGATCGCGTTCTTGGATTTGGATGTTCGACCACGCTCACGCCAACTCATCGTGCAAGCTGTTGGAGATACCTAAGGCGTGGTTATTTCTGCCCCTTTCCGAGATAGATCCCTTGAGGATCGAGGGTGCGGAGCGTCTCCAATTCCTGGGCTGTTGGTTCAGCAGTAGTGGGAATATCGTTGGGAATGATTAAGTCAAACATCACGTTCTCTTTTACCCATTCTGGTGTCACGCCAGGATGGACCGACTTTAATCGAATCCGTTTTGTATCCGGATTGAAATCCATCTGGCACTTATCTGTGACCACCAATGCTGGACCTTTACCAATTAATCCCAGTTTTTCGCGACTTCCCGGACCGGAAAGGTGTCCAGGGCTAGTCAGGTAATCGAGTTTTTTCACAAACTTGCGTGCATCGTGGGTGAACATGAGGATGATGCGTCCTGCTGAACTAGCGATGTCATTTCCACCACCGCTACCGGGTAATCGAACCTTGGGCTTCTCGAACTCTCCGATGTAGGAGGTGTTGATGTTGCCATATTCGTCGATTTGTGCCGCGCCAAGAAAGCCCACATCAACGCGTCCACCCATCATTAGGAATCCGAGGGTTTCGATAAGCCCGATGGATGCTGCTGCGCGATAACCCAATCGTGAATCCGCCACTGATAAGGCTAGGTCTTTGTTTTGCGTATCAACGTAACCTCCTTCATAGATGATGATCGCATTCGGGGCATGGGTTACCTTTGCTAACATGGCTCCAAGTACGGGAAGCCCAGTTCCTGCAAAGACACGTTCACCATCTTTGACCGCATGCGCACCACAGACAGCCATCATTTCTGTTGAACTATATTCTGTCATTTCCATCACTTCTTCCTAATACCCATATTTGGGATCTGCTCGTAACTCCTTCAACCGTTTTTCGCCAATCTTTTTCAACAGCCCCTCATGGTTTTCCACACCAAGAATCCATTCATCCAAGTATTTCTGCCAGCCTTCTTCCGTTTTACATTCTTGCACATAATATTGCAGGTGGGCCAAGTCATAGTCGTAAATGCCAAATACTTGCATCGGCCAGCTTCCAAAAGGCAGTTCAACGACATAATCGACGTAGAGGCCGGGAATCATCGTCATATCTGGGTGTTGTCGAATCTCCTCATTGGAAATGATTTCTTCAACGAAGACAATCGATTTTTTAGCGCATCTGGTGATTTCGTTGTCTTCACCTTTTATCCCGAAAATCTGGACATTCCCTGCCTGGTCGGCTTTCTGGGCACAAATCACCCCGAAATCCGCTTGGATTGAAGGCAACAACGTAATCGACATACCGGTGAAAGGACAGTCAATCACTTTGGCCTTATCCTTCCGGAGCCGGGTCTTCTCCATCATGTCCGTACCAATCATATGGCGAATCGGCATAAACGGCACATTCAAGGCACCACCCAGAAATCGCAACGCCATTGCCAGATTCGAATAATCCTCAAACTTGACCTTGCCCTCTTGAGAACGGCGTCGGAGATTTGGCGCAAGGCCCAAGGCTTCAATGGCAAAAAAGGCTACTTCAAACTCTAGGCACACTTCGGCACCGACAAGGATATCCAAGTCATGTTCTGAACCGCAGGTGTATACACGGATTCCACGTTTCTTCTGTCGAATGAGTTCCATGGCAAATGCTTCGGGGGGACGTTGGTATCCAAAACCACCCCAGGCAATGTGCGCTCCATCAGGGACCTTTTTGGTGACTTCCTCAAGTGTGATGCGTTTGTCTTCTATTGCAGCTTCAGTCAAGGGTGTTCACCGAAAATTAATTTCACAATCAAGGGTATCTAGATGTGATAAAAGGCTTCCCACCGTTTTGACAAGAAAATCTGAACCGACTTAAATTGTCGTAGGAAATATAAAGTCGAATTGCGCTAATACTGCCACATCGTCCAGCGGAGCTATCAGATTGGAGCAACAAGAGAAGCCAACGATCACCTTGAAACCAAGGGATACGAAGCCACTGCCTCACAAAGCTGGTAGAGTGGAACGCCATCTTAAGGCACTACGCAGTAGGGTGGCTGGGAAACGCCGCCAGGCCGCATTAACCTTGGGTAAGCTCGGTGATTCGCGTGCTGTGGATCCTCTCATTAGCGCATTGCAGGATCAAGCTTTTGGTGTGCGGAGTTGTGCGGCACTTTCTTTGGGATTACTTGGTGATCAACGGGCTGTTGAACCGTTAATTGATGCACTTGGTGATAGTGATTATACAGTACGTGAGCAGGTAGCGTTAGCCTTAGGGTTGCTTGGTGATTTTCGAGCTGTTACGGCTTTGACGAAGGCTTTGCATGATCCTACCGAGTCTGTGAGAAATCGAGTTGTTTTAGCCCTTCAAATGCTAGGGAAATATCCGGATCATCTTGATTTAACACAAAGCGGATGACCCGGCAATCCCCCCCAACAATTAGTTTAGTCCATAACTTTCATAGTGAATGAGTTCTTCAAGTGGTTTCCGAGGGCGGGGTTTCTCTTTAGATGTGGTATGCCCTAATGGGATAATGGCCATGGGGCGAATTGTGGAGGGTAATTTGATAACCTCACTTAGGGCGTCTTCCCGATACATACCAACCCAACATGCACCAAGACCCCTATTAGCTGCTGCGAGAAGAAGGTTCATTGTGGCGATAGCGGAGTCCTGAACGCAAAATCGGTCAGAATAGATGCTGTTCTGTTTACCTTTGTAGGCCTGGGTATCTGTACACACGATAATGATCACAGGAGCTTTTTTAATGAAATTTTGGGGAGTAACCGTAATTGAACGGCGTGATGAGATGGGCACCTCTATCCCCGTGGTAGTTTCCCAGATTCGTTCAATAGTCTTTGGGTCTCGGACAATGATAAACCGCCAGGGTTGATTGTTGCCTGCAGACGGGGCCCATCGAGCTGCTTCCAAAATATAATAAACATCTTGATTGGAGACAGCTTCATCCGTGAAATAGTGAATACTTCGACGCATCTTTACCAAGTCATCAAACTCCAAGAATATAACCTCCTTTTGTTGAACTATTGAAGAAATCATTCCTAATCCGCTTTTCGGCTGATTAGAGTACTTTTGCTTCAAGAACATCTTTGACGGTAAACACTTCAAGGACGTTCGTTTTTCCTGGCACCAAAGCTGAAGCACGAACGACTACAATACGTTCCTTTGGCTTTACGATACCGTCAGTATGAAGGTGTTTGATTGCCAGTTGTAATAATTCGTCCATGTTGTCACAATGTGGGATAAGGAGGGATTCAGTACCCCAGAGAAGTTTTAGTTGTCGTTGCACACGAAGATGGGGAGTACTGGCAATTATCCGAACGAACGGTCGATATTTGGATACCATGCGGGCAGTATATCCAGCCATGGTGAACACCAGAACCGTCTGGACATCCAAGTTCCTTACGATGGAAACCACTGATCGGCCAAGTTCTTCAGCAATCAAATGCTGCCCGGAATCGTAGTAGGTCAAATCTCGTTGGGGGAAAGAGGGAATGACTTGTCTTCCAATTGTTTCCATGGCCTTGACTGCGGCAACAGGATGACGACCAACAGCGGTTTCAGCAGAAAGCATGACGGCATCAGATCCATCTAAGATAGCGTTAGCTACATCACTCGTTTCAGCTCGCGTAGGGCGCGAGTTGCGCACCATGGACTCAAGCATTTGGGTGGCAACGATAACGGGTTTACCCGCTTGATTGCACTTGTGGATGATTTCTTTCTGAAGAAGAGGTACTTGTTCAGGAGGGATTTCAACCCCTAAATCGCCCCGTGCCACCATAATGCCGTAACTGACATCGAGGATTTCGTCAAAGTTTTCAATAGCTTTGATGTGCTCGATTTTAGAAATGATGGGTATATCTGTTCCTTCATTCCGGAGGAACTCTTGAACCTTTTCAACCTCGCTTCTTTGTTTGACAGCTGAAATCGCCACAAACTCGGGGCTGAGTTTTGAAATGAACTTGAGGTGTTCAATGTCTTGTGCTGTGGGCACGGCCATTCCGAGATTGACACCAGGGACGTTTACGCCCTTGTTGGCACTGATTTCTCCTCCTGTCAAGACGGAGCTGTGGATTTCTGAACCTTTGATTCTATCAACCCGAAGTTCGACAATACCATCGTTGATGAAGATGCTTTGACCAGCTTCAATTAGTTTGGGAAGTGTTTTTAACGACACACTAACTCGAGTAGCATCACCCTCAATGTCTTCAGTAGTTAGGGTAATATGGTCACCTTCGTCTAGGTTGAAGGCTTCTTTGACTTGTCCGATTCGTACCCGGGGTCCTTCAAGGTCCATGAGGATCGGATGATTTGGCAGATGCTTCCGAATTCGTTCAAACCGTGCTTGATGATCAGCAATTGTGCCATGTGACAGGTTCAGGCGGAGAACATCCATCCCAGCCTTCGCCATCGCGAGTATCTTCTCTTTACTTTCACAAGCTGGGCCGATGGTGCAGACAATTTTAGAACGGGTGGGAATCATATTGTACTTCACCTTTCCACCACACCTCAAAGTCTAGTTGAACACCATTTCTGAGAACCTAATTAGTGTTACTGCTAATTTTTTTCACCATTAGGACGAGGGAAAAACCATAGAATCATCGTGACGTTTATAACCCATATACCCGCAGAGAAACAGCTGAGCCAGCATGTATGTCACTATTCGATATCTTAGCGTCATCCGTGAAATTACAGGCACCCGGGAAGAGGTTATCGAAGTGGATAATGGCGCAACGGTCGAAGACGTCTTGAAAATGCTGTCAAAAAAATATGGAAAATCCTTTGATCGAATGATTCGTTCTGGTCGTGACATTCGAGGATTACAAATCATCTATTTTATTGATGGAAAAAACATCGCAAATTTGGACGGGTTCAAAACTGCGGTAAATGATGAAAGTGAACTCGTAATTATCCCGCCAGTAGCGGGTGGCTAGCTGGTTTACACAAGATTACCTGGATTGTCGTAGTGATGCGGGTTGGGATGAACTTGTTTAATTAGGCTTGTGTCAAACACCTCAGCTTCTAAGAGATCTCGTTTGATGTATCCCATCCCTCTAAGTACAGGAACAAAAGCCAGGGCGGATTGGATGTACTCGGGAGGAAGACTAGCACAGTATTTTGGCGACACGCGAAAGACTTGTTGGAGAAAGGCTTCATCCACAATACCGATCTCTTTTGCGACTATTGCTGCAGCTTTTCCAGGTTTTTCGCGCATAAGGTTACACGCAGCTTCATGGATTTCTAAGAAGCCGTTTACAAGATTCGCTGATTCTGAAATCATCTGTGTTGTTGCCACAATGCCATAACTAGGATTGTAGGGCCAGATAGCACTGGGCGGTAGAACAAGTGGGGCTTCCAGATACTTGTTTGCGAGAACAGCAAGTGGAGGCGTCCCACATCCACCAGCGACGCCTCCATCTTCCATAGCTTCCAGAATAAAATCAGCCCAAGGGAAGTTTTCGATAGTAACGGACATAGCTAGTCCAGCATCAGCAACGAGTTTTCGGATGATGACATCATGAATCGACCCCTCCGATGGTGTCCCGATCTTTTTTCCCTTAAATTGTTGTAAGGTTGCTTCCACGGAGCCAGTTTCTTGGAGAGTTTTATATCCTGCTAGCCCAGTTACCACTGTACCTTCAACATGACCTCCTGCGACACAGAGAATATCTAATCCCTGTTCAATGCCTATCATTGCCGGAGGGAGACCGATATATCCAACATCCAGAACTCCTTTTTTGAAGGCTTGAACCATGGAGGGTCCAGTCGGAAAAAGCGTCCACTCGGATTTGATCCCCATTTTCTTCTCTACCCAATGTGACCCCATTAAAACAAAGGCAGTATGATAAGCAGTTGAAAGATGACCGATACGAAGAGTAGGCATGACACTGAGAGTTGTCGAGTTTGTGCCACTTAATTATTATCCACGCATAAAGTCTGCACACCGTTATCCCGTTAGAATCCCCATAGTCCGAGTAGAGCAAACATCCATCGTCCGCCTAATGCAAAGAAAAGGATGAGGTAGGTTAGAACAATATCCCAATAAGATGAACGCCGTTTCTTGAAAGGGAGCCAGAAATAAGCAAACAGAACTGAGAGGCAAAAATAGCTTAAGGTAATTAATAGCCACCCCCCAATTCCAATTGT
>JAEOUH010000012.1 GCA_016839365.1 Candidatus Hermodarchaeota archaeon | reverse complement strand
TTAAAACGATTAAACCCTAAAACCCATCGCTTCACAGGTCGTTTTAGGACACTCAACGACCAAGTTGGAGGGAAAAACAAACAATGAGAAACAAAACAAAGATAATACTAGCGCTATCGCTTTTCGTACCAATCCTTGGCTTCGCCTTTGTCCCCCGTGCTGCTGCCAGCCACGGAGAACTCATTTCATTCATCCACATTCCCAGTTTTGGCGTCAATTTTCCATCCAATTGGCACGCCGCGCCATGGCAAACAATGATCGACTCATGGGATCCTGACACCAGTCGTCTCATATTCTATTGGTGGTGTGAGCCATTCGATAACCTTCAGGCTGGGGAAGATTGGGATCCTGATATGCCCGAGTATAATGGTGACGACGAGATCGTAATCGGTTTCGGAATGAGCATCGATCGGGACTACGACGGAATTCCACTAACACAGAAGACCGCTAAGGAAATGCAGGAAACCATCGAAGTAAAAGTGATCATCGATTGGGAGACTGAGAATCCATATGAGGTGGACCTTCGAATTTCACCCATTGTCTTTGTTCCACATTTGGGTGACCCAGGATATCCTCTTTATTTCTACAGGGTTGGAGCTGTTTTTCGAGCCGGTGAACTCAAAGATGTCATCGGAGATGGACCACATTCGTTTAAATTTTACATTATAGATGATTCTGGCGAATGGAATAGTGATATGGACATCGCTCTACTGAAATTCCTTGGTTGGATACCACTAGAGGCACCTCCCACCTGTTGGTTCAAACTCATATAGTTCGGGATGACAATATTACGGGACTCGTCTCAATTCTTGGACGGGTTCCTCTTCCTTTTTTAGGAATTTAATGTATTTTCTAGCACTTCATATAAGTTCTGGGCTTAGATATTTGTCTAGAAGTGTGCATCTAACGTAGAGGGATGGAACGGAAATCTCATTCATTCTCACCCATAGCACTCGACTTAACTTCGGCAATAAGAGATTATAGAAACTCATCGGTTCAGACACTATCATTCTTAATTTAGAAAGTCTTAGCTTTTGCATATTGAAATTTATCTTGCGTTCTTCTTACGAATCGTTCTCTGTAATTCGTTGGTGACAGGGTAAATATTTAAGGGGCTCTGAGAATTGTGTAATCGGTCTGTTTAAGAAAAGTTACGCGGCTCCTGGGTACTAGCTTGTGAAAGATGGCTTGTCTGTGGGTCAAGGCGGCTTTTTTGATTCGCAGATCAGCTAATAAACTAAGGTCATAATTTTGTCAACAAGCAATGCACAAAAACTTTCAAACATTCAGCCTTACCAAAAGGGCTTCACAATCGTCTTTAAGGCCCTAAAAACTGGAACTATTCGCAATGTTCAAAGCCGTCATGACGGCTCCAAACATCGTGTTGCCGATATACTCATCGGAGACGAAACAGGCGTCTTACGCCTTACACTCTGGGATGATGAAATCTCACTGATTGAAGATGGGAAAGCCTTTCGCATTATCAGTGGACAGTCAGGGCTTTTCCAAGGACAATTACAAGTTAGTCTAGGACGAAATGGAAGACTTGAGCCTTCGGACCAAATCTTCAAAGAAGTCAATAGGGAACAAAATCTATCATTAAAAGCTAGCTCTACTTCCTCTGGGTCCAAGCGTATGATGGGATCTGAAACTCGTCAGAACAAACCCCCTCGACGTTCACGAGGCTTCAAATGGTCACGGGTCGAGCGAAAATCCGCCTAAGTCCTTGGCCTCGTTCATATGCATTGAAAAAAAGAAAAACGGGAGAGCATGCCGGACTTTGTGGCAGTGCCTCCGTTCTTGAAGATTTGTTTTTAGTAGCGTCCACGACCACGGTCTCGGCTGCCACGGCGTGAGCCGCCGCCGCCGCGACGATAACCACCACCGCCACGGTCACCGCCACCGCCTCCGTAGCTGCGACCACCGCCATATCCTCCAAAGGATCGACGGGGTGGTCGTTCGTGTTCAGCGGCAGAAAGATCGTTATCCGTGTCGATTTCGTCAATTTCTGTTTCTGCGTCTTTCAGTTCACCATAGCGTCCGATGTTCAATCGGAGATGGCCTTGGAAGAGGCTGGTGTAGCCATTTTCCAAACGATAACTCTTGTCTTCTTCGACTGTATCAATCATGTCGTCCCAAAGGGAAAGTACAACTGTGCCAGTGGAGTCACCGGCTACCGCATCTAATACTCGGTGGGTTTCACCATCACGACGTGAGGTGACTTCGCGTTCTTCGCCTTTTTCGACGACCTTGAAGGTGATGTTCAAACTTTTCATACTGGGTCGCAAGTCTGCGACTGTTGCCTCTACAGGCTCTCGATCATAACTCATTTTCGGTACCACGTATCTATCTCAAATCAGGCTTCCAAAAAGAGAACGTTACTCGGGACTCAACCAAATCAAGAGTCTAGCCCAGATACGATTCACGTTTCGGCGCTGATATACCTGCCAATCGGATACCAGTATAAAAAGCCTTGCCTCTTAGCTCTCCAGAACACCAAATAGTATGGTTCGATTTAAGCTGAACCGGCTCCCCAGTTTGTCGTATTTCGGTGTTTTTTAGACCCTTTTGGAACCCCTCTAGGACACGTCAATAGAAATGTCACCATAGCCAACCTTTCTGCACGCTTATTCGAACACAATTGGAGGGGTGACCTGACAAGGAGCCCGGGTGACATGAGGTATTCGGATTTAATCAAAGAATACCGGCGACTCCGTTCCTTCCGTGGGAACCATTTTGCTCCAAATGGCGTTTGCGAGAGTTCCGTTCCCGTTCATGAAACTGATCGAATCCGAATCCTTCTCATCCAACACCCTCAACAGCCCCGCCAAATTAAATTGGAAGTTGAAATCACACTCCCGGAGAGGATGTGGGGGCTGAATGCTAATCTCACAATCAACGAATGGTCTTCACCTAATCAATCCGAGCTCCGAATGTCTTTAGAAGAAACGATTATCCTCTTTCAGTATATCCTCAATCTCCAAGCGGCAGGATTTAGTTTGGATTATTTTGGCGATGAGGGTGTGTGGATTGCTTCTTATGCCTTTGAAAAAGAGCCCAGTAAAGCGTTGTTCGCTCAGTTCAAGCCACCGAAAATCAAGGCCAACTAACAGTACGTCTATCAAATGACTAGGGTAAGTTTCCCAGGGCCGTACATGGTTTGGCAGAAGCGAACAACGGTGTCAAGGAGATCAAGCGTTCGCACCTGTGCACGATACCATGGGGTGTCAATGGTAAACCGACCATATCCTGAGGGAACCACTTGGATCTCAATATCCTGCCCTTGAAACGTTTCGTACACCCAGTGATAGCGAATTTCCTCATTTGTGTCCATGGGAACATAATCCAGTTGTTGTTCCTGTCCCACATCCTTACTTGCCATTTTTCATCACCATCCGATTGTGTGAGTTCAAAGACCAACTGAATAAAACGGTAGATCGCATATCAATCAACGGGAGCCTTGTAGTGCAACTATCGACGATAGCAACCACTTTTTTGCAAAATTTTGCACAATTTGGTATAAAATTCAGTTTAACGTCTCAGACATCTCAGTTTTCTCAAAAGTGAATCCATATATATCACCTCTACAGGAAGGGATTGTAATATATGGGCAGGGAAGGGCTTCTGTGGATCTAGTTGATAAAGGCATCATTGCCGAATTAGAGGGCAATTGCCGGCAATCTTATCGAGTGCTAGCCCGGAAACTTGGAGTGTCAAGTAAAACCATCAGAACCCGCGTTGAGAAACTGATGGACTCGGGGGTGATTCAGCGATTCATCGTTGAACTGAATCCCGAAGTTCTCGGTGCACATTTGGTGATCGCCGAAGTTACCACAATGGGCTCTGAAGATACTCGAACGTTTATCAACCAGATTGGGGAGAGTCCAGTTGTTCGACTCGTTTCGCGTCTAGCGGATGGAAAATACGATGTTGAAGCAGAAGTCCGGGGCAAAATGGGTACGGTTAACTTCGGTCAATTTCTCAGGGGCCTTGATGGGGTCTCCTATGTGGAGATTCATGAGGCTATTGAAATGCACCCACATGGAACCACCGAATCCTTTGCCAAGCCTCAAGGACTAGATTTCCAACTGTCACCATTGCAGCTGAACGTGTTACGATGCCTCCGAGAAAATCCACGAATGCCTATCGTTGATATCGCACGACAATCTAAGATGTCTGCTAAACGGGTGCGGATGATCTTACATGAATTCCAAAAATCCTCTATGATTCAGTTATCGGTTGAATGGTTACGAAGTTCAGGTGATCAGATAGAGTTTCGAAGCCGCTTCCGTTATGACGCAGAAAATACCTCACCTAAAAAGCTGGTCGCGTGGCTAGTACAAGAGTATCCCTTGGAATATTGGACCTCCTATTTACTAACCGATGAACCAACATTGCTTCTAGACTTTGCTGTTGCGAATCTTCATCAAGTTGAAGCCATCGACTCTTACTTGAAAACGTCTCCCTACAGCATTGTTGTGCACTCAATGGTGATGTTTCCTCACCGTAAATTCCGGGGATTAGGACAACATCAATTGGATACTCTTCTTGAAGCTTCTGTTGAATGAATTCGCATGAAGAAACCGGATTTTACACCCTTTAGTGCAAAATTAGTCGCTCATTGCTCATTTTCTACAATTATTTGTACGAATTGGCTCCCGTTAATTGATATTCAATTCTGAGGACTATTAGTCAACAACCAAATGGAGGGATTCTCAAATGAAATCAACACGAAGGCAAGGCCTCTGGCTCGGAATTGGGCTAATGTTTCTGTTTGCAATGGTCGCTCTCCCCGTATATGGTGCCGCTGTCATTCATCCAATAGTATCTGCTGGTGCCAGCTTCAGCACAGAGAATCCGGTAACCGCTTCTGCGTCACCATTTTTCGGATTCGAATTTGGCTTTCTTGGATGGGACGGATCAACCTCAAATGAAATCGAACCACAAATAGAGCCCGCCTAACATGCATGAATAGAAAACAGAATCCCTCACAGGCCTGATACAATTGGAGGGGATTCTACTTCTCCCCTAACTTCTTTTTTATTGAAGAAAATATACCTCGCCTTGCTGTTCCACTTTTCCCGCAGCTTTTAATTCTTCAAGGTGGAAGCGGATCATAATCTTCTCCCAATATCGTAAAAGGACTTCCTGGTAGGGAAACTTTCGATAGATAGGCTTCGCTTCTACTAATTCATCGATGGTTTTTGGTGTTGCGAGAAGTTCGAGGATGTGCTGGTTGCGTTCATCCAATTGCTGCGAATAGTTTTGCCATTCAGCTTTGATATTTTTAGTAATGATGCCTCGATGGGAGGATACGACCATATCAGTAGGTAATGTCTCCAACTGCGTGATTGATTGCCTGAATTCTGTCAGGCTAGACTCCAGATGCCCGTACCAAGGAAATGATGAAAGGTCATAATCAAAGGAGAAGAGTATCCGTTTTTGTGCATAATAGAAACAATAGTGATCAATGGTATGTCCTGGTGTATAAAGCGGAGTAAGCACTATCTCGCCAATCCGAAATTCAGAACTCCCATTATAACTATGCGTGGGACGACAGTTCTGAAAGTCCATATGAGTTTGAGCAAATTGACGCCATATCGGGGCAAGGACATCTCCTACGAATCGTTTCGAAAGCCCCACTAGGTCTCCGCTGGTACTGAAGGCTTCTTGGGGCACGAAAATCCGTCGGTCCTGAAATAGCCAATTTCCTGCAGAATGGTCAGGGTGAGTATGTGAGTTGATGATATAATCTATCTCAAATGCTTCGATGAGTTCCTGTAACCGTGAAATTCCACAACCCGTATCTATCAGCACGGTTTCATCAGCGATTATGAGAATCGAATGGGCTCGTGGAAACCGTCCGTCGTTTTCACCATGTACTAGGAAAAGCTGGTCAGTTACTGCTTCCAAGTAGTCTCTTACCATCTAAATCTGGCTCAACTGTACTAAGTTTTGTGAAATAAGTTGTCGGATGTGGCAAATGTGACTATTGAATTTATTCAATTTATGGGGAACTAAGTTAGTCTTAGCGTAACAACCTGTGTTGTTGAGTGTTCAAAGAGACAATAAACACTTGTGCTAGTTTCTTCTAAGCGAGCGCACTTTTTTCAGAAGTTATTGCAAACCTAGAAGCAGAGGTAGTGGACTAGCTGTTTTATCATGTTGGTGAGGTCATCGAGGCGAACCCATTCATCTGCTTTGTGTGCTGAGAGGTTATCAAAGGATGCCGCACCCATTCCTATGACATGTTTGACGTCACAGGCTCGTGTGATAAAACCCATATCTGTAGATGCCGCAGCGCCTCCGACAATGAAGTCCTCATCTTGATAGTTATGAACAGCCTTGAGAGCCTCGCGCATTTTCATTGCGTACTTACTAGATATATCAGCTTTGAAGGGGCGGTAGGAATGGGCGAAGGTGATTTCTACATTGAGAGCTCGGCTCTTGGCTTTACCTCGCTCGATGGCTTGTTCGATTTCATCGACAACCTGCTCATAGGTTTCCTCTGGAATGTAGCGGCGGTTAATAACGACTTCGCATAAAGCCGGGACGATATTACTCTTCGTCCCACCTCGGATGATATCAATGTTGAACATAGGCGTGACCTTGTCTGAAGGCGCCCCTAGAGATCGTAAGAGGGGAACCACTGGAATGCTGGATTCTCGTTTCTCTACCTCTTCTTTAAGGCGATAAATTTCATGAAGAATAGGAACCATGGCCTCGATGGCGTTGACACCCATGAAGTTCATGCCTGAATGACAACTTCGCCCTCTAGTGGTAATCGTGACATCCACGTTTCCGGCAACGCCAGCTACAATAAGTGGCATCTGACCACCTAGTTCAGTGTTAATGACATGCCCCTGGACATATCCCTCTTTTGCGAGATGGTAGATGCCCGGGTACATACCAATTTCCTCATCGGTGCACAGGGTACAGATGATGTTGAACTTCGGTTGGAGATTCAATTCTTGAATAACCTCGAAGGCGACGAGCATAGCGGCTATGCTTCCTTTCATGTCAACGGCCCCTCGGCCGTATAGTTTGCCATCTTCGAGGATGGCGTTGAAGGGATCTTTCGTCCAGGGTTCTTCTACTGGAACCACATCCATGTGCGCGTAAATGGTCACCGTTTCTGGTTGTCTATAGTGTTGGCGCGCAACTAGGTTTACTCGGGGGCCTTCAAGAGCAAGTGGTATCTGCTCAAGTGCTTCAGGGGGAACAACTACTCGTTCGGTTTGAAAATTGAGGTGCTGGAATTGTGAATCGAGATACTGAACGATCACTTCGTAATTATTACCAGGTGGGACCACGGTGGGAATACGAATGAGGTCACCTAAGAGGGCGATAAGTCTGTCTCGCTTATTCTCGATGGTGCGAAAAATCTCTTCATGGCTTGGTCGTGATTTGGGGGGCTTTTTCTTTTGGGGCACTACTCTAGTAGGCACATTAGTAATGGTTTTCACACTAAGCATGTCTCAATTAAGCACAAAAACCCCCTAAGCATTAAGCAATAATGCATGCGGTCTTCTTAATTATGAGGTATTTTCTGATACGGCTTCCGAAACGTCTTTACATACACATTCAAAGACTATTGGGATGACAACTGTTCTCCAAGCCTTCACCCAACATTCCGAGACTGTTCGCGATTACCTTCTTGCTCTATTCCAAGTTGATTCTGGAATCTACAAAATAGACCAACTCAAATCGATTCTACAAGAACCTGATGCGACTGTTCGGCTTGAAACAGAATGGTTACAGTCCTTGGTCCAACTCCTCTTATATGTTCGAGATTACACACAGCTTGTACAAGAATGGGTCAATCACACACTAGGATTATTGAAGAATCTAGGTGGAACTCAACGCGAACTCATCCAATTTGAGAACCGAGAAATCACTGCAACAGAAATCCTACAGACGAAGCAGTTTGACCAGAAGTACCTTCGCTGGGTTCTCGAGGATATCGCTCAAGAACTGGATCGGCTCATCGCCACCTCTCATCAACTCATCTCTGCAGCCCCTGGCATGTTCAATTTAATTGAGAAATTCAAAGGATCCTTTTTTATAAACATTCACACAATCGCGATGGCTTGGGAAGCAAACGCTCGTCGCGATTTTTTGGTTCCTCTCTCCACGATTCTGCAAGAAATTGATACCCGCAGTGATCCGTCTATTACTCTGCAGCATTTTGCTCGTTATCTTGACACAATCTCGCAAGTGGTTTCAGTGATGCCCATGTTTGTCACCGAAGCATCAGATATCGCTACCTATTCTCCAGACGTATTACAATCGAATCAGCGACTAGTCAAACAGCTACTCGAAGGCACGGATCATCTACGGAAATTTGTGCAGCTTCGATCACAGGTCTACTCCGTTTTAATTAACGAACAGACTTCGCTTTGGTATGCGATTCTACCTGAAGGCACGCCCCCTGAACAAGTGCTCATTATTATGGGGCTAAATCCCTCACAAAACGTTGATGACCTTATTCCGAATCCATTTCCCATCGACACCCTTCCGCTGGCTATGCAACAAGCTGAGGAGGCGCTTAATATCTGGGAGGCAACCATCGATGCTTCTATTCCCTTTCTCAATAAGGCTCTCATTCTCAATCAGATACTCAAATCACCTGCGATAGCCAAATTCTTACAAGCTGATCAACGACGGCTTGAACTTTATCATGAATGGCATCCACAAATAACCGAAACCTTTGAAATTCTTCAGAAATCCCTGTAAGTCGTTCAATATCGGATGTTTCTTTCTAAATATCCCGCTTTGATTTTTTCTTTGATATCCTCAAAGTCATTGCCTACAATCTCAATATTGTCTAAATCCGCTTCTCCTAAACCCTGCGTCTTGGCGAGCTGAACCATT
This sequence comes from Candidatus Hermodarchaeota archaeon, assembly GCA_016839365.1. Taxonomy (GTDB): domain Archaea; phylum Asgardarchaeota; class Hermodarchaeia; order Hermodarchaeales; family Hermodarchaeaceae; genus Hermodarchaeum. The sequence continues at coordinate 12,376 of JAEOUH010000012.1, read as the reverse complement.
TTCATCTTTTTAGGATCCTTACCCATAAGTGCAAAGGCTGTGGCATCTACAGCTACAGCATCACGACCAACAAGAAACACGTTTAAGGAGATTCGTTTGTCTTCTTTGGCTGCGGGCGATGGAAAGACCGAGGTACCATCGATTACCGCCAAGTCAATCCCCCCCACCGCTTTGAACAAGTCAAGAACGACTTCTTCTAAGTTCTTGTGATAGACTGCTTTCTTCTTCATCGGGGGCAATCCAAAGAGATTCTTAATTACTGACCCCTTTGAATAGCGTCGCAGGGTATGTGAGCTGATTAATACGCGATTTTCGAATAACAGGTGTGAGAGCTCCATATCCTCTCCTGCAATCTTGACCGTCTTTGTTTCTGCATCCTCGGAGAGATTGAATGGCTCTACACGATCTGAAAACAGGTCTTTCCAAATCTGCAGGCGCTCAGTACCCGTTCCCCGGTAATTATCAGATTCAATTAACCAAACCTTTGGGGCCTTGGGAAAACTTTCAATGATAGCTTGTGCAACAGGTACTGTTGTGTAGGCTTTCTGTCTCGGGTCAAACACACCTAATTTGTACAGAACTTCCCGGTTTGGCGTATTGAGGTCAGAAATACCACCAATTAGTTTGATTGCCTGCTGAAAGGCTGCTATTACATCCTTTCCAAACTTCATCAAAGCGACCTTAACCATTTACAACCACGTCTACAAGATTAATCACAAGATACGCTTACGCAGCATCCAAGTACTAAAAAAGCTATTTACTTCCTTCTGCCATTAATTTCAAGTTGTGGCTTTGTATGCACGAAACCTGTGGTTTTTACTGGTTGATAGAGGGAAAGCTGGCGGGATCCGGATATCCTGGTCCTTGTTTGGATTGGTTATATCAAAAACAGGGAATACGCGCTATACTATCATTGCATCCATTCGATCCAGATGATCAGCGACATGCACAACAACTCGGAATGCAAATTAGAACCGTTGTTATACCCGATTTCACTGCTGGTTTACAAGAACAACGTGCCGCTGCCCTTGAAATAATCGATGCATATCAACAAAGCAATCTCCCAACACTTGTTCACTGTTATGGAGGCCTCGGACGAACCGGAATGATACTAGCCCTCTATCTTGTGCTGCGAAAAGGTGTTCGACCCGAATCAGCTATTACCCAAATCCGGCAACTGCAACCAGGGTCAATAGAACCGAAAACCGGACAAGAAGAAGCCATCTATGCAGCAAAATACGCGGACGAATAATCACCAAGGAGTGCTTAGAGGTCCAGTTGATGGACTGGTTTACGTTTCAGAAACTGACCGTGTCCACATTCACCGATGAATTTCCCGCCTGAAACGATAATCTTTCCACGGGAAATCGTCGTGTTGGGATACCCTTTCAGGGACCAGTTCTCATACGGACTCCAATCACATTTAGTTTGGAGGTCATTTGCGTGCAATGTTACCTTCTTGTTCGGATCAAACACGACGATGTCAGCATCACTCCCCGGAGCAATAGTTCCCTTCTGAGGATACATACCAAAGATCTTCGCCGGATTCGTACTGATGAGTGCAATCAAATGATTTATGGAGAAGTGCTGCTTGCCAACCCCTTCAGTATACATCAAGGGGAGCATGGTTTCAACTCCTGGTAAGCCATAAGGGATCTTGCGAAAATCACCTCCCCATGTATCCTTTTGTTGTGTGTTTAGAGTACAAGTATCGGTGGCAACCACCTGAACATCACCGGTTTCAAGACCCTGCCAGAGCCGTTCATTGTCTGTCTTCTTCTTCACCTGTGGACAGCTAGCATAATAATGGCCATTTTCCTGCTTGAATACCGAATCATCTAACAACAGGTATTGTGGGCAGGTTTCAGCATATACGTCGATTCCTCGTGCTCTTGCGTCATGAACGTATTGCACGCTTTCCCCTGCTGACATGTGGACAATATATAATCGGCCGCCGGTTGCTTCTGCCCATTTGATGGCCCGATGAACAGCTTCTGACTCGGTATAGGCTGGTCGTGATAGGGCGTGAGCATACGCTCCAAGTGTCTTCATTTCTTTGGCATACCGTTCAATGAGCATGTCAAGAATAAAGGCGCTCTCCGCATGGACACTGATCATCCCTCCATGCTTTTTCGTTTCTTCAAGTCCCTGGAAGAGCATCCCATCATCTGCCATCAACCCTCGTTCTCGGTAAATCATGAACATCTTGAAGGAAGGGATTCCATTGATGATGATCTGTTGAATTTCCCCTCGTGTTGCATCATTCCAGTCAGTAATGCCTGCATGGAGGCCATAATCGATGCATACGTTTCCATCTGCCTCTTTTCGCCTGGCCTCCACTGCTTCTTGGATTGATCTCCCCTTTTCTTGAGTGGCAAAATCAATGACAGTCGTCACACCTCCCATAGCCGCAGCTTTAGTGCCGTTCTCAAAATCATCAACAGAGATGGTACCACCAATCGGGAGCTGGAAATGGACATGAGCATCAATCGCCCCCGGAAACACGAACATTCCCTTTGCGTCAACGACTTGTGTTTCTGAGCTAGGTCTTAGATTCTTCTTGATAACAGTGATTTGTTCACCTGCGATGCCAATGTCTGCTCGCAAGGTCGTGTCCGAAGTCACAATGGTCCCGTTTTGAACCACTAGATCCACATTCATCACGTCGCATTTTCAAGTGTTCATTTTCTTTTTGCCATTTATGGGTTTGGTAGTGAGGAAATTCTGCAAAAAAGAGTAATTAGGGAGGTCTTTGTATGTGCATCTATGTCTCTTGGAACTGTGGATGTCATTCTCAACTTCGCCATCGATCTGGAAGCCTCTGCAGCCGCATTCTATGAAACAGCAACCACCATCACCCAAACTCAGGAGTTGAAGAGTCTTTTCGAGGCTTTAATTATACAAGGGCAAAACCGCATACAGATACTCATACAACTACGTCAGCAACTAACCCTAGACCAGAAAAAAACTGCTGTATCTGGTATCCAAAGTCAGCAATACCGATCTAAAACCGAATGTCCGCCAGGCTGTCCTGATGATCAGTTAATTCTGCTCGCCTTAAGCATGGAGCAAAAGGTTCATGATTTCTTTCGCGATTCGAGTGATAAGGTAGGATTCATTGATGAGGCTGCTGACGCCTTTACTAGTATTGCTGACGATCACCTGCAAAATCAGAAGAAACTGCAAACAGCCAACTAGTGTTCTCTGTGTGGCACCTTCACACCCACACTCCACAGGTAGATATGTACACTCGTTTTACCCAAGCGGTTGAATTGTTTCTGTAGTATCTTCATGGTGCGATTGAGGTCCTGGTTTGCTAACAGGTCCTTAAGATAAGTTTGAAACGAACCATGAGCCGTGGCAATGTCTTGAAAAACCTGTGCATTCAAAATTGTAGCTTTGATTTTTGCTTCATTTCGGATGATTGCCTTATTTTCCATCAATCGAGCCACGTCTGCATCATCATATGTGGCCACCTTGTCAATGTTGAAATCAGCAAAAACCTCTTTGAAATCAGGCCACTTCATGGTGATGACCTTCCAATTAAGACCAGCTTGAAAGATAACACGCGTCATATTCTCAAAATATTTCGAATCCTTAGTTGGAAATTCGCCTTCTTTGCACGCCCAATCATATTGCCCCAAAATGTCACACTCCTAATATCTAGAATACCCAATTGGACAGTATAACTGCTTCTCATTTGTGTCCGCTAATCCCCATTAATGAAGCCTTTAATTGTAATGTTCGGAAAAAAGAAAAACAGTAAAGGTACAAGTAATCAAATCCTGGACTTACGGCGATTCTCATGTGTAAAATCTGTACAGCCCATGGTGGCGGTAAAAAGTGGTTTGAAGTCAAACGTCACGTCGAAGTCAAATATGCGAAAGAAATGGGCTTTGAACCCTGGGAAAAAGACCATTGGCACTACGTTCACCAACAATATGCCCAGCTTGCGGCTCAAGCTGGAGACTCCATGGCGAATCCAGCGATGGCGGAAAGCATCAGAAAAATGATGGATGACATGATCTTCTCGATTCATCCCCTCACAGAAGATGTTACCTATACTTTTCCACAAGGACACGGCGCTCAGGTTCTAACAAGGGAAGAAATCGAAGGGCTCATCAAGCTGTCAGGAGAACCTTATCTAATTGAGTGTCTTTGCCGAAAAATGATAAATGGTGCAAATGACCGGTGCTGTATTCCGCTAGGGCTACATGGAGAAACCGCTGAAATGTTTCCCTCTAAGGACGAAAAAGTGGAGCGCATAAGTGTTGATGAAGCCATAGCTCTGACTCGTAAATTCAACCAAGAAGGGCGTGTTCATACTCTTGCAGGAACACCGCTTCCAATGGCGATGGCTGTGTGCAACTGTGAATTGCCTTACTGTATTGCCTTACGTCCTCGGGTTGATATGGGGTTCAAATACATCATCCGAAGCCATTGGGTTGCCAAAGTTGATGTTGACAAATGCTCAGGATGCCGGGAATGTCTGTCCCGTTGTCAATTTGGTGCAGTAACCTTTTCAAATGCCACCGAACGCGCGAACATCGATATGTGGAAGTGTTATGGCTGTGGTCTTTGCCATGAGACGTGTCCAGAAAGGGCTATTGAGCTCATTGAGCGGGAATCGCTGCCTGCATTAAAGGATTGGTGGTAACCGTGCAAAACTACTACAAGGTAGAATGGAGTAACGATAAGTGTCAAAACCCCATTGACTGCAGCCGCTGTCTTCGCGTCTGCCCCCAGGCCGTATTTGCATTGTATGCGCCAAACCGCGAAGAAGAGATTATCCCAACGGAATATGTGATTTCGCCAGCGATGCAAATGTTCTGCAACGGTTGCAACGCCTGCATTGAAGCCTGCCCAAACGATGCACTCAAAGTCTATCCAAAGGAACAAGCAACGTAAGCGAAACAGGTTTTGTTACAGTTTAAGTTCTTCAATTTTAGTAATGATTTCATCCACGTGTCCTGTTACGCTTACCTTGGGCCAGACGAATTGAATAACGCCTTCACGGTCGATGAGAAAGGTCACGCGCTTCGCTATACCGGCTATTCCTTTCACATCATAAAGTTCCACGATTTTTTTGTCTGCATCAGCAATTAATGGAAATGATAGCTCATGTTTGGCTTTAAATCCCGCCTGCCTCCTCACACCGTCTGTACTCACACCAACTACTTTAACGCCAATCCCCGTTAGCCGAATCATGTTATCACGAAAAGAGCAGGCTTCCTTCGTGCACCCTGGTGTGTAAGCCTTAGGATAAAAGTACAAAACCACGATGTTGCCTTTCAATGTATTTAACTCAAGTTCCGAATCATCATCAGTAATCCCAACAAAATTTGGGGCAGCTTGCCCAACTTCAGGCATACCCATAAGCACCACCACCTTCTTCGAAGAACTAGCCTCACTTATTATTTGTTACGCTATTCTTAGAAACCCGTTTAGATTGGTCTAAACTGGCTCTTACTGGCTCCACATACAGGACAGACCCAATCATCTGGGATGTCCTCAAATGGGGTGCCAGGGGCAATGCCGTGTTCAGGGTCACCTATTGTTGGGTCATAGATCCATTGACAGACTTCACACTGGAACCTACCCCGCTTTTCAGGTGTTGATGCTGGTTCTGTTGTTGGTGGTATGTAGGTGGCTGCCCGTTTGGAGGTCTTTCCGCCTTTCACTTGGTGATAATAATCGTATGTTAGGGGGGTGCCTTCTTTCAGGCGTTTAGCAGTTTTGACCTCGCCAATAAAGATGGTATGTGTGTCGACTTCAACCTGATTTGTGACCTTCACTTCAAGATATGCAAGCGCGTTATCAACTACCACAGGACAGCTATTGATACCCTCTAAATGTGTGACATGTTCCATCTTATTCATCTCGCGTCCAGAACGAAATCCAAACTGTCCAATAAAGGCCAAGGGCGTTTCATTATCTAGAATTGAAACTGAAAACATTCCGCTTTGGGATATGAGTTCGTGGGTCAAATTCTCCCTGTTAATGCTCACGGCAATTCGGGGTGGAGTCGCAGTGATTTGAAAAACTGTATTCACGATTTGGCCGTTAATCTTGTCACCTGCTTTTGCTGCCACAACGTACATCCCATAGCTGAGAAGGTACAGCACTGACATATCCAACTCCGTGTCCACTTTACTCAGCTCCAACCAGAAACTCCCGGACACCATACTGTCTTAATTCTCAGGTTCAATCACATAATTGCAGTCTTTGATGATGTAGGTGAACTGCTTAATCATCCGTAAGGCCTCTTGATAGCTCACGACACGGTGCATAGCATTTGTTTCCAACAGCTCATCGATACCCAGGCTCAAATCGGTCGCTTTTTCCTTCTCTAGATGCACTCGCTTTGGCTTACAATTATCCAAAAGGGGATTTACTTCAGTCATTTGTATCACCGACCAACCGTGTATTGTAAACGGGTATGATCTTGAGGTCTTTCATTTCGGGTTAACGGCTCCCAGTATTATATGGCGGCTATTTATCCTTTCCGAGAATGCTAAGGAGAGACTAATTGGAGAAAGGAGCTGCCCGTAGCCTTTTTATAGTCGAGTTGGTTTGGGGAGAGAAGCAGGTCCCATATTTCGAATCGTATTCTCTTGTGGCTACCCCACATTGCGGCAGACCCCAAGGAAGGATTTGTATTGGAAACCTGGTAACCGAAGCAACGTGGTACCGAAAATGAGCTATGATCGAGAGCCTGTAGAGGCTACAGTCGCAGAATTGCGACCTTTTATGAAAAGTTTGAACATCACCTTCAAGGTCATCGAAAAGGGTGAAGAACGCGAAGTTACATCCCGACGTGACGGAGAAACTCACCGTGTGCTTGATGCAACCGCAGGTGACGCAACTGGAACAGTACTCTTGAGCCTTTGGGACGATAACATTGACGCCGTCGAAGTCGATAAAACCTACCGATTAGAAAAGGGCTATACTAGCCTTTTTCAGGGCCACCTTCGTTTGAACATCGGTCGATACGGAGAGATCAGTGAAGCTGAGGATTCTATCGAAGAAGTTGATGCCGAAAACGATATGTCGGCTGCAGAACACGAGCAGCCCCGATATCGGCGACGAAGTTTTGGCGGACGCGGTGGCGGTGGATACCAGCGAGGCGACCGGCGTGACCGTGGTGACCGTGGCGACCGTGGCGACCGTGGCGACCGTGGCGACCGGCGTGACCGTGGTCGTCGCTACTAAGTCTTCCTACCTCTTCTTGGCGGCCTTCACGTTCAATCAAAGCGCGTGAAGGACCTCCTTCCTATTTTTCATCAATCTCCTTAATTACACCTATCAAAGCATGCGGTGAAACCTCTGCCAAAAACAGTTCTAAACCCATCTCATCGAAACGACTGGCTGCTCTCTGAAATCCAAGATGAGTAAAATAAAACTGCTGAGCGCGTACATCAAGTGAACTCACTGTAGCTGTAATCAGCCCAATCTGATGCCGTAATCCATACTGGGCTAGATGATAAAGCAGTAAGCTTCCAATTCCTTGACGGGGTGGGATTGCACAAATGAATCGAATAACAAGTTCAGATGAACGATGAAAAAAGTCGAGAAGTCCTTTTACGACGTTATTTTTTATAGCCAGCCAAATGATGCGCTTTTCTTCTTCTTGAAGGGCAATTTGCAGATGTAGTTCAAGCGCTTCAACCAATTCATCTAGGGGCTCAGTCGACCCAGGAGGTGTTTCCATCAATAATCCCTGAGCATAGATACGTGCTGCCTGCTTGAGGTTGTTCTTTGAAAGGGGCATGATCTCTATAGATGACGGTAAAGAAATCGCCAACACCCCACCTACACACTTTTTTCTATTTGCTATCAGAGAATATGTGCTCCTCGAACAGTCACTCTACTTAAGATGTACGGGTACTATTAGACAATTAACTCCTCTCATCTTCTGTTACTTCATATATTCGAGATGGTGCGTTCAATGCCTATTGATCGATCCTTCCAAACCACCTGGAAGCAAACCGAGACCCATCGAAATCATTCAGTTTGGCATTCAAAAACGTCGGAGTTAGGCATCCATGGAACACGGGTGGCCGTGGATTTCGATGAATGCACAGGCTGTATGAAGTGTTTGAAACTATGTCCTGAAGAAGTCTTTGAGCTGTTGGAGGTATCCTCTAGCCTCCTGAAAGCTGACCCGGTAAATGAGTCCGCCTGCCTTGACTGTCTAGCCTGTGAGCTGGTTTGCCCCGAAGAAGCAATTTTCATCATGCGAAAGCCACAAGAATCGGATACCTTAAGCGCTTTATTGGATTAACACACATAAGAACATCATTCACCTCAATTATCTAAGAGGAAGATGCACAGATGTTTGATGTACTACTAACCGATACTGAAAGACAGCTCCGTGATGAAGTCCGAGCATTTGTCCGTGATAAAGTCGATCCCAATCTCATTATCCGTATGGATGGAAACGAGCAAGAATACCCCTATGATTTCATCAAATCAGCCACAAAATCGAATTTAATTGGATTACGGTTTCCCAAAGAGTATAACGGACGTGGCCTCAACTGGGTCTCCGAAATGCTAGCCATCGAAGAAATAGGTGTGTTAGGTATCGCCCTAGGCTGTGCATATTCCCTTCCAAGCATTGTTGGTGAAGCCATCGATATCTTCGGAACAGAAGATCAGAAAAAGAGGTATCTTGCTCCCACGCTACGGGGGGAAAAGATTTGTGCCGAAGGGTTAACTGAACCCCGGGGTGGCTCCGATTTCTTCGGAACGATTACATCCGCCATTCCTCAAGGTGACCATTTTATCATTAATGGTGAGAAGCGGTTCGTAGCGGGTGGCATCGGGGCGGACTACTTCTTGATTTATGCAAAAACCAATACCAAAGCCCCGCCACATCAATCGATGAGTGCCTTTCTCGTGGATCGGGAAATGGGCGTAGAAGTGGATGAGCATTATAGCCTTATGGGGTGTCGTGGAATGGGTGCCGCTCGTATCGTCATGAAGGATATTGAAGTCCCCAAAGAGAACCTAATTGGTGAACTTGATAGCGCCACGGATATATTCAATGCCATGATGGTTCCAGAGCGACTTACTTCTGCGGCTGGGGCTATTGGTCTCGGACGAGCGGCTTTAGAACTCGCTATTCGTTATGCAGCCCGACGCGAAGCCTTTGGACACACCATAAGTCGTTATCAGGGCATAAGTTTCAAAATCGCCGACTGCACTACTTCTCTAGATGCCGCACGGGGGCTAGTTTACCGGGCAGCCCGACTCGCCGATGCAGGACAACCGAGTCGTAAAGCTGTATCCCAGGCCAAGCTTTTCGCCACTGAAACCTGTTATCAAACTGTATCCGACTCTATGCAGATTCTTGGAGGAATTGGCTATACTGATGTCTATCCCATCGAACGATTGTTTCGCGATGCACGCCTTGCTACAATTTGGACAGGAAGTAGTGAAATCATGCGATTAATCATTCAAAGCGATACATTCAAAGAAGTTCTAAAAGAATCCAAAGGAACAAAACGCGATTTAGAATTGGATACACCAGGAGCTAATAAAACTGTTGAGAAAGTATACCGGGAAGATCCAGGGAAATATTTCAAGAAGAAAAATTAGATCCTAAATTGGCGAAAAATAGAATACTTTCTTCTGGTGTTGTCTTGTAATAATTTGGTAAGTTCGACGTAGTTGTGAAATTAAAAACGCTACGCCATCACAGGTCTGTAGACTTAAGCCATATCTCCTTGCCTTTCTCAAATCCCCATGAAACTATCTCAGCATTGATCATCGGCAAGTATATTTTCCTCCACAACAATAGTGAGCGGACGGCTCTCCGACAGTGCTGTAATAACCTTCTTTCGCCCACTCTGAAGAAGCCGCCATATGGTTCCTCTCGAAACACCCATCTTTTTTCCTGCATCTTTTTGTTCAAGCCCAAGCTTATCAACAAGTCGCATTGCTTCAAGCTCTGATGCAAAAACCTGAATTGGAAGCGCGTTCTTGACCTCGGTAGGGATAAATGAGGTTGGTGCAGGTATTTCTCCCAAACTGACTGGTTTTGGCGGGCGACCTCGGCCCCGCCATCCTCGACGATATCTCATTTTAATCCGTCATGAATTGCCCATCGGATAGATTTATATATTTCTGTGCATAAACACAAAATAGTTATGTGCATAAACACAAAAAGAGGTGATAAACCAAATGTGGCAACGAGGTAATCGAGGACGTGGACGAGGTCAAGGCCGTAATCAGGGTCAATGGCCAGGAAATGGTCCATTCTCACACTTACCACCATGGCAACGCCCAGGATGGCTCTACGGACCTGGTAGTTGTTGGAATCTAAACCCACAGCAACAAAATCAACAAACAGACTCCGAACCTACTATTCAATTCCCCAACCAATTCACAACTGGTATAAACTTCTGCACCAAGTGCAGCGCCCCCCTGCCAGTGAATGCTAATTATTGTCCAAGTTGTGGAATAAGAGTTGGAAAATAACATCTGCAAATCTAGAAGGTCCGAATCGAATACAAGTGATCCTTTAATCTTCATTGTGAGTATCAAGCTGTTGCTCAATCTTTTTCCAGATTTCTTCTAAATTATTAGAAAGGCTATTCGATGGAGCATATTCGACTATCGGACGGCCCGACACGACAGCTTTGTACATGATGGTATCATAGATTAATTTCCCTACAATGGGTATTCCATTTTGTGTACAATATTTCATAATTTCAAGTGTTTTCTTGTGATTCAAATCGGCTTTATTTATTAGAACCATTACTGGGATGCGAAAATGCTCGAACAGTTTTAGGACACGTTCTAGGTCATGAATGGCTGCTACTGTTGGCTCTGTAACAACCAGACCTGCTGATGTTCCAGTGATTGCAGAGATCGCGGCGCAAGCTATACCAGGTGGCCCATCAATTATGATTAGGTCTTTGTTATTTTGTAATGCTAATTTTGAAGCAAGTTCTCGAACACGTGTTACTAATTTTCCAGAATTACTCTCGCCTGCGAGTAATAGGGCATGAGCCATTGGACCATACTTTGTCTCAGAGGTGTAAATATACCCTGAAAGTCGCTCCCTCATCGCAATGGCATTGTATGGACAACTGATATAACAGACACCACATCCTTCGCACATAATCGGGTCAACTCGAAAATCTGGGGCGATTGCATCGAACTTACAAGTTGTTTCACAGACACCACAACTCCTACATAATTCAGAATCAATTACCGCGACCTTTGCCTCTACAAATTCTTCGGAAGATTTAATCTCTGGTGCTAGCAGGAGATGTAGATTTGGCGCATCGACATCACAATCAGCTAAGATTGCATTAGAGGTTAAAACTGCCAAGGCTGCCGTAATCGATGTCTTACCTGTTCCACCTTTTCCACTTACTATGACCAGTTCTTTCATTAACAAATCCTCTCCTGAATCGTGTGGAAAACATCCTCCAGTTTCGACTTCCATTCCGTTAGTTGGGTCACAAATGGAATACCTTCGGAGAATAATTCAGCGATTCTTCGACTATGGGGGATTTCTAGTAGGATAGGAAGCTGCTCACTAGAGCAGTAGGAGTAGACCTGCTGATCACCAATTCCTGCCCGGTTAACAATAACTCCGATAGGAATCTCAAGCTGGCGGATTGTATCGATGGCTAGCCGTAAATCATGTAAACCAAAGGGTGTAGGTTCTGTAACCAAGATTGCATAATCTGAACCGTGAACTGATTCCACCATGGGACAAGATACTCCAGGTGGGCAATCGATAATCACGTTCGTCCCGTTCACCATGCTTGCTCGTTCTTTTACAGCCTTGATTACTGGGACAACCAGAGGTTCACCTACATCTAATTCACCGTAAACGACATGCACTCCTTCCTTTGTTCTTCCACTGTGGATTACTCCTAACTTACGTTGTCCCTCCTTGATTGCTTGATTTGGGCATGTTAAAATACAGCCTCCACAACCGATGCATAGTTCTGGAAAGAAACTGACACCATTTTTCCCAGCAAAGATGGCATGGTTGGGGCAGAATTTTGCACATTCCTTTGATTGAGCACACTTTCCTTGGTCAAACTCGGGCACAAGCGTGTATACAGGTTCAACTGTTTCTTCATTCAAGGGAAGAAGGGTGTGCACATTAGGCTCATCTGCGTCACAGTCTAATACCTGCACAAGTCCAGACAAAGAAAGGGCAAGATTCACAGCAAGCGATGTTTTTCCCGTTCCACCCTTTCCGCTAGCAATGGCAATTTTCACATTAACTACACCTTTGAAAATACGGGATCTGAGCACTCATTATTTATGACGTGCTTCCCGGCATCCTTCCGTTAATTCCACTAATTGGTTTTCCTTAAAGGCTGTAAGAACTTCACCCAGACTCGTT
>JAEOUH010000068.1 GCA_016839365.1 Candidatus Hermodarchaeota archaeon | reverse complement strand
ATGCTGAGGGCGATGGTGGGGACGTATTCGGTGGGTGGTGCGGTGCCTTTGAGGAGGCGGAGGAGGGTGGTTTTGCCGACGCCGCCTTCGCCGACGAGGCTGACTTTGAGTTTGCTCATGATGTAGTCGTCGATGAGGGTTTCGAGGGCTTCGGGGTTGTTGCTTTGGCCAAGTTCTTTGATTTGTTCGGTGCCATATTTACCGACGAGCATGCGGAGGGCAGTTTTGACTTTTTCTCCGACGCGGTTGTCTTCGTCTTGCATGTGGCTGATGAAGACGAGGAGGAGGTCGTCTATGTGGGTGAAGATGTATTTGCAGCCTTGGATGTGGATGGGGAGGGCGGGGATGTCGGTGGATTGGACGTGACTCATGAATTCTTTGTAGGCGCGGAGGAATTCGCGGATTTGGTTGTCGGGGACGGCGACGCGCCAGTATTGTTTGCGGAATATGACGTTGGCTTGGAGACCGACTTCGTCTTTGCGGGGGGTGATGCTGAAAAGGATTGCATTATGAATTATGGCCCGCACTTCCCAGGGTGGTTGCTTCGTCATTTCTGTTTATTGGTGTGGCGCTGATAAGCTTTTTGGCGACCGGTGTAGGAGGGGTGTGTGGGTTAGGTTCTTCTGAGGTAATCTTTTAATGCATGGAGGTTTTTGATGTGGCGAGGACGACGGTGTGTCAGCGATTGACGTGTACGAGTTGCCTGCGTGGTTTGCAAAGCAAACAGAGGATTTGCTCTTTAATTACCGGACGGATATTCAGAAGCAGATGGACCGGATTGAAGAGGCGTTGGTGAGCTCGACGGAAACGGCGGATAAGCTGTTGGAAGAAGTGGTTATCGATGGCGAGATGACGGTACCGGGTGCGGCGTCGAAGCTGGCGGGTCGCTTGAAAGCGTTGTTTGAGGAGGTCGAGTTTCCTGAGCAAATTACCCATACGTCAGTGGAAGAGCTGCTAAAAGATCTGGAAGGGTATATCCGTGACGTGGCGATGGCGGGCCAGCGGTATATTCGCCGATTACCTAAGGTGCATAAACGGGTCATTAAGGAGTTAGACTATCAGTTCCGGGTAATTAATCAGGGTTATCAAAAGATCAAGAAAATCTGGGAAAAGGAGAAGCTACCTCGGCAGCTGGAGCTCATCCAAGAAGAGGTTGACGAAATAGAAGACCGATCCCACCAGCTGGTTAAACTTGCCGAGGACCTAAAGGACCTGCAAAAACAGAAGGAGCAAGCAGAAGGGCGAGTAGAGCAGCACCAAGATGGTATTGAGCAATTTCGAATGGACTCAGGACTTGCGGAAATCGACGGAATTCATAAGGAAATTGATAGTATCCGAATGGTGGTAACCAACCAGTTAAATTTCCTGAAGAAACCATTTAAGAAGCTTAGCCAAGAAGCGGGTCAATCGATTATGATCCCATCAGATGCCAATGAAGGGGCAGATGCATATTCCGCTGATCCGTGGCACGCCTTTCAGCGAGATACTGAATCTCTTTCAAAACTCAAAGCAGGGCTTAATGCGCTTGCATCCGCTATTCAGGATAACAAGATTTCATTCAAAGCGAGCCTAAATCGCAAGGTGGTTGACCGGCGTAACCAAGTTGTCGAGAAAGGTGCGTTAGACGAGTATCGTTTACGTTTTTCAACGCTAAATTCGCGGAAGGAGGAACTGAAGTCTTCGGTATCTGTGGAAGAACGCCGTGAACTGGAGAAATCTTTGGAACGCGCGGAGTGGGAGAAACGGGATTTAGGCGCAGAAATTGCACACGCTCAAGAACAGATTGAAAGGGTGTCAGCGCGGCTAAACACGCTACAAAATCGTTTAGAAAAGTCCTTATCAGGAATTCTTCGGGGAAGTATTCAAATCGAATTTCCCGACGAAGTTTTGGCAGTACTTCAAGAAGATGCAACCGACGAAACCTAAACTGAGATTGCACAAAGCCTTTTTAGCCCAGACACGAGGATACGATTATCTGAGGCGATATTTGATGTCGCAAGAATATCAGGCGGTTACGCAGAAGTACCTGCTCCCAATGACTTCGTACCTAGTGGAGCTTGGGCGAATGGGGGATCGTTGGGCAGTTAAGATATTTCGGGGACCAACGGAAATTGGAACCACACCTTTAACAACTGACCTCAATCATAACGAAATCTTCAACGCTATCCAAAACAACGTGTCAATGCCCATGTTTTCACCAGAACGCATGTTTGGGACCATTGGGCGGATGGTACAAGAGGCGCGGATGCATGCGTCTGGAGCAACAGAAGCACAGCCAGGAGCCCAGCGTTTCTCGCAACCAGAACCGGATTTCTCGGATTCGGATTAGGATCTTTTTTCGACAAAGATTTGTATCTCATCTAACGCTGAATTGAGCGTGGATGGTGGGGCAAGAAAAACCAGACGGAAGTGCTTGGCGCCATAATTGGGATCAAAACCCGATCCGTGGACGACGAGCACGCCTGTTTCTGTCAATAACTCCATGACAAAGGCTTCATCCGTTTTCCATCGACCCTGCAAATCGATTGATGGAAAAATGTAGAAGGCCCCTTCAGGCTTTGAAGTAGAGATGCCATTGATTTCATTCAAGCGTTTGTAGACAATATCCCGACGTTGGCGAAGACGGGTTATGACGTCTTGAAGATAGGTATCGCTTTCGCGGAGCGCAACCGCAGCGGCATATTGAGCGGGGGCGTTGGTACAGATGCGAATACGCGCTTGCTTGAGGATGTGTTCTTTTAGGTCGTTAAGTTGGTTGTTGGGGTGGTGGAAGTACATATAACCGATACGCCAACCAGGCACGAGATATACCTTGGATAACCCGTTGAACCCGATGACGGGGACGTCCTTAGCCAAGGCGGCGGTGCTCTTTGGGGCTTGGTCGAAGACAAGCCGATCGTAGACTTCGTCGGAAATTAGAGGAAGCCCATATTCGCCAGCAAGATCGATGATGGACTTGACGACTTTCTCTGAGTAAACGGAGCCAGTGGGGTTGTTCGGGTTAATGAGAAGCAGCGCTACGGTTTTGTCTGAAATCTTGTTTCGAATGTCGTCAATGTCAGGTTGCCAGCCACTTTCCTCAACGCAATGATAAGTCACTGGAGTGCCTTCAAAAAACCGGACAAAAGCGAGATAAGGAGGATAGGTAGGTCCAGGCATCAAGACCTGCGAACCTGGGTGAACCAAAGCAGCCATTATCATTTGGATTCCCTCAGATATCCCGGCTGTCGCAATCACATCAGAGGCATTGATGGATACGTGGTTGATGCGTTGCTCTTTGTCAACAACTGCTTCACGAAACGCGGGAATGCCATCGGATGCTGAATAGCCATTGTGGCCCTCCTTGGCCGCGGCACAAAAGGCATCAATCAGAAAGGAGGGAGTTGTGAAATCGTAGACAATTGGGTCTCCAATATTCAAATATGTGATGCGTTTACCGGATGCTTCAAGTCGCTTAGCAGCTACGACTACATCACGGATTGCATAATGGATTGTCTTTGTTCTGTCTGTGACTAAATTTTGGCGAAAGGGTTGGTTGGGCATGATGTGTCACCTACAAAAAATAGGGCATTAGCTATGACTGTGCCAAGAAACCCATTTTAAGCATTAAGATTGTTCGTTATCGAATTGAAACGTTACCGTCGTGTCTTCTTCCATTGTTTATACGCGAGTTTGACATCTCTGCGGGTGACGGTTTTTCGACCGGCAAACTCCGAGAGTTCCTTAGCTATTGTGGCGACTTCGATGCCTAATTCCTCAAGGACTTCGCCCAGTTCAGTAGCTGCGTGCTCACTGACACGTTCAGCTCCAGCCCTCCGAATAAGTCGGTCAATCGGAGCAATGGGAATGATGCGAGTTGTTTTTTCTCGGGGCATAAGCAACACCGGTATTTTCCTAAAATAACCGTTCTTACTGCTCCTACTTAAGTTTTACACCGATTAAAAAGCTTTTTCTTTATAAATAGTGTATTAATCCCTTTATTCTTTCGAAATGACGCGTCTAAAGCGATTTATCGCCCCTTATCCGGGCGTTTTCAAGAGCCCTGTGACAGCATCCAACCACTCTACTCCAATCCGCCAGGAAGTAACCCCTTCATCAGCTTGTTGGACCATTTGCTCCAAAAAATGTTCGCTGAGTTGGTGTTGCATCCGTGTTAGGATGGTCCCCACAGTGACTAAGCCGATGACCGGGTTCGCCTTTTTCGCATATCGGGCAAGCTCGGAGGTAGTGTGCCATAGTCCATCGCTTAAGCAACGTAGAATCGCGCGCTTTGCTGGATCTTCAACCATTTTGCGAAGTAGTATGAGTTTTTGACTTTCCGCTGGAGAGGGACGTTCGGGTTCCACAGCTAATCCTCGACAGGCTTTTGTCAACGGCAGGTTTTAAGCGATTCGCCCTTGAAAAAAAAGCAATGGCGCATCCTTGGAATTTTGCAGATATGCAGGTGAGTCAAGATTATTGGCGCGTTATCAGACAAGTCTTAAAGGGAAAGGATGCTATCATCGAAGACCAGCCTGAGTGATGTTTACCATGATAATACCACTCTTGATTCTAGCCTTAATGCAGGGGCTACTTGAGTACTTGCCTGTGAGTAGTGAGGGGCAAATTTTACTTGTTGGAGTGAACATCTTTCTATTTGATCCTTCTTTCGTCTTATCTCTTGTTTTCTGGTTCCATTTGGGAACCGCCCTCACAGTGATTGCCTTCTATCATAGGGATATTTTTAGTCCAGTTTACTCGCGACTTCGACCCGAAAGCACAGTCGCAACCGACGAGGAACCTCAAAGATGGTTTGGTCCGCTGTTCGTGTTTGTCATCGTGGGAACCATCGGAACCATTGTTATTGCTTTGCCGTTGTACTTCTTTCTCAAGAGCTGGGTAACGTATCTTATGGGCAGTGTTGTTACTCTTATAATCGGAATTCTGCTCATCATAACTGGTATCGTGTTATTTTTTCAGCGAGGTGCAAGAGGAGACCTCAAGTTGGCGGATATTTCGCTTCGCGAAGCCTTTGTACTGGGGTTGCTTCAGGGCATCGCCGTGCTTCCAGGGATTAGCCGCTCCGCATTGACGTTGACCTGGCTGCTGGTACGAGGCGTTGAGCGAGAGGAAGCCCTGCGACTGAGTTTTTTATTAAGTGTACCTGCAATCTTTGGGGTCGTTGTCTTAGACTTCATTGTTGAAGGTGCTGTATTCATTTTGCCCGTGTTCATTCTATTGAGCCTCATACTCGTCGCTTTCTTCACGGGGATCGTTACTTTGGCTCTGCTTCGATATTATGCCGTCAAGGTGCCGTGGTGGATCTTTTGCCTTGGATTGGGCATCATCGTTGTAGTGCTTACAATCCCCGGAATTGTGTTTCCAATTCCATGAAGTCAAGGCGATATGCTTTAATAGAGGTATACATGACCCACGCTCAGAGGTCCAAGAACGTGACGTTAGAAACATCAGGGAACCGGGCTGAATTCAAAGCCATGGCTATAGCTCAAGATCATGCCAGCATTGTGTTGCAGGCTGCTAAAGCCTTGCGGGTGATGATTGAAGATTGGATGGAAGGACGAAAAGAGGAACGACGCGACCACTTTAACAAACTCGCCAAACTGGAAAGAGAAGCTGATCAAATTAAACGAACCCTCTTGGACGAATTATCCATTTCAGAAACAATGTTGCGACGTAGCGATTACTTCCGCCTGGTGATGCGTACCGACGATATTGCAGATCTCTGCGAAGCTTCAGCCTGGGATTTGTCAGGACTTGAACAGTTTCAGCCCGACGAAAAGACCCGTAAGCATTTCACAGCTATGCTCGATCCTCTTTCTGATGCTGTTTATAAGATGCGCCAAGCCATCATGTTCCTAGAACAAAATTCTGACAAAGCCGTTGAGTTTGCTACACAAGTGGATTTGGCTGAAAGAGAAGCAGACTCGGCGCATCGCAGCTTCACCCAATTTCTGTACCGATCTAAAT
The DNA here is from genome assembly GCA_016839365.1 of Candidatus Hermodarchaeota archaeon. Taxonomy (GTDB): domain Archaea; phylum Asgardarchaeota; class Hermodarchaeia; order Hermodarchaeales; family Hermodarchaeaceae; genus Hermodarchaeum. The sequence goes on along the minus strand of JAEOUH010000068.1, from coordinate 38,120 downwards.
TTGAAATCACCGTTCTGTTAAGATTAAAGGATCTGGGTCAGCACCTTGAGGAAATTGCCGATGCAGCTGAAGATGCTGCTGACGCAGTCCGCATAATCGCAATCGCCCGCACCTCATAGCACCTCTTTTAAACTCCGCATTCACAGGATAACCAGAGTCAGATTCATGTGAGTTGAGATGCCAACCGATAAACCGATTCCTGCCCAAATTGTGGAAAACAAAGTCGTTGTCTGGAACCCCGAAGATGGTTCAAAACTTTACAGCGATGGCTTCTATGGTAAGCCCCTAGGCATTCGCAAACCAAAAACAACAGAATTCGATCGCCCATCCCAGCTCTCCTTTTTCGAAGCCCTCCATCTTTTGCGGAAACGAAAAATCGAGGTATATATGGAAGATTCCAGTGTTCCCATCAAAGAAAAAGACCTCATCGCTGTTGCTGAACAACAGCACAAAGAGTTCAGCCGCAAATACCAAGTCTATGAAGATCTGCGAAAACGGGGCTTCATCGTCCGACCTGGCCTCAAATTTGGCGCTGACTTTGCTGTATATCGTCGTGGGCCAGGAATTGATCACTCTCTATTCATCGTTGAAGTAATTGCCAAATCCGACGAAGTCTCCGCCATTGAGGTTGTACGAGCTGGCAGGTTGGCGACTTCGGTGCGCAAACGGTTTGTGTTAGCAACCGCTGCTGAATCAGGGAAGGTCCGTTATTTCGTGTTTAGTTGGCACAAACCCTAAAGATAATACAACCCTCCAAAAATTAACCACTGGATTTTTATGAGGCATTGTAGAGTTCATTTACACTGACGTGATGCTAATGAGCAAAGAGGAGAACGCAAACAAAGCTCTTGAACTACTCGAAGAAGCGTGGAAAGTAAAATCAGCCATCGTAATGACTGATGACTACCTTTATATGATGTTTCAAGTCGGAGAAGGGAAATGGAAAGAAGCCAGTTTCATCTTTGATGATGCGAGCCTAGAAGTTCGCGACCTAGATACCGAAAAAGCTCTGATGCTTCTCATCGAAGAAATCACTACTGGCCTCCCGGGCTATAAGAGCTATACAACCGTCCTCGATAATGACACCCGTGAAACCGTCAAAGAGAAGGTCCAGGCATCTGCGAAATAATGAACAGTGTCAACCACTAATTTGGCAAATCATCAGTGCCTTTACCATTACATATAAGGTCAAGAGTAAAAGTAAATACCATTACAACGGAGGGCTGAGTCTGTATGCCTGGGGACAACACAAGAGGTACTGTTAAGATTGTTACTACCGCGTTCTTTGCCACTATTCTAATCGTGGCATCTTTATCCATCGTCTTACCGATTCAACAAGGACCGATACACTTTGAATATCCACCTCCAGGAAAATTGTATCAATTCAAATCAATCCAACATATACTCGATTACTTCGATACACATTATGCTGAAGATTACATTTGGTACTATTCGGGAGAAATCGAATCGTCTGCTTCGCTTGCAGGTCTTGGTTATGGTGTAGCAAATCAACCTCCCCCTCATTCAGAAACAAATGTCCAGGTTGAAGGAGTAGATGAACCCGATTTAGTGAAAACAGATGGATTATACATCTATTCAATTTCAAATGATGCCGTATTTGTTGTGCAAGCTTACCCTTCCGAGAGCGCCCAGATAATTAATGAAATTAAATCTATAGGCACTCCACAGGCAATATTTTTGTACGAATCTTCTAGGCTGGTAATTCTGAGCCGAGTTAATTGGGGAAATCAAACCATTGAAATCTTCGACGTTTCGAACCCCAATAATGTGGTGCGAACACGACTGATTACATATAATGGGTATTACCGTAGTGCACGTCTTATAGGTCAGTATCTGTACTTTGTTGGGTATTCGTACCCAATTGATGAAAATGATACTTTTCATCTTCCGGAATTTATTATCGACTATGAGTCAATGATAATCCTTCCTTGGAACATCTATTATGACCCAGGAATATATGATAGGATATTCTATTACAACTCCATCTTAGGTTTGGATGTCACAGATTCAGATGCAAACCCGAACGTAGAAACTATTCTTACCGGACAACGAGCCGGTGTGATCTACACTTCACTTACAAACCTGTATATTGCCTCAGCTCACTACCCATGGTTTGGCTGGTGGACCGATAGAAAAACGGCCATTCATCGTTTCACTATTGCCGAAGGTAGAGCCGAATATGTTGCTAGTGGAGAGGTGCCAGGTTACCTTATCAACCAGTTTGCCTTAGATGAATTTGACAATCATCTCCGAGTGGCTACCACTGCATGGCTGAATATGTCGAATCCTTATGGATGGGATATCCAGCAGGTTAGCAATGTCTATGTGCTGAATATGACTATGAGCCGTGTGGGTCACCTTGAAGGATTGGCTCCCGATGAAATGATTTATTCTGTCAGGTTTATCGGTCCAACCGGATACCTTGTGACCTTCGAATTGACTGACCCCTTGTTTGTCATCGATTTAACTCAGGCAACCAATCCCCAACTTCTTGGAGAACTGCATATTCCAGGATATTCTAACTACCTGCACCCCTTAGGAAATAATCAGCTCTTGGGGTTGGGAAAAAATGTAACTATAGCAGGTTCAGGGTCGTGGTGGTGGTATACTGGAATGAAAATAAGCCTATTTAATGCCACAGACCCAAGCGATCCACAAGAAACCGCAAACATGATTATCGGTGTGCGTGGAACCACGTCTCCGGCTCTTTATGACCATCATGCTGTTCTTTGTGACCCAGAAATGAATTTACTAGTAATCCCGATATATCTTCGTGAATACACCTCAGGACCTCCAGACTCCACTTCACAACTTGGTGACTTTATTTGGGCTGGAGTTTATGTTTTTTATATCAATCCAGATAATGCTACGATTACAGTACGCGGTCAATTGTCTGATATTACTAATCCCTCAGTTTACAATCTGTACGAAAGCTGGTATCTTGATTGGATTGGAGTATGGAACTGGTACCCAACAACGCCCTTCGTGTACCGGTCACTCTACATTGGTGATGTTCTCTATACGATCTCCTTCTTCACCATCTCAATGTATGATCTAAATGACCTCAGCCATCTTGGAACTATAAGCCTACAAGGCTAAACCCGCGAGATAACCAAATAGCATTGTAAATAGAAGAAGCGACCGGGGGGAAGAAAATCCCGGTCATGGCTATAACATCACCAATCCTATTTGAGACCCTTCAAGAACTTCTGTATCGGCGCAACTAGCTGGGTAAACTCAATGGGGATCACATACTTGGTACTCGGACTTGCACCCAGCGCCTGAACTGTATTCAAGTACTGGATAATCATAGTTTTTTCATCAATACCCTTCGCAACATCAAAGACCTTCTGCAACGCCAAGGCTTCACCCTCAGCCTGAAGAATCGCTGATTGCCGTTCACCCTCAGCTCGCAAGATAGCGGATTGTTTATCACCTTCAGCGATAGCAATTGTGGATTCCCGTTTCCCAGCAGCTTCTGTGACCATGGCACGACGGCGCCTTTCGGCTTCCATTTGCATGATCATCGCCTCGTTCACCTTGGTTGGAGGGAGAATCTCACGGATCTCAACCTTGGTTACTTTGACGCCCCATGGTTCGGTGTTTTCGTCGAGTTTCTCTCGCAGTACGCTGTTGATATATTCACGTTTTGCGAGCACATCGTCCAAGGTGATATCGCCAACGACGGCTCGGAGGGTGGTTTGGCTGATTCCGAGTGCAGCTCCGCTGAAATCACGGATACGGAGTACACTGTCGCGGGCGTTGACGACGCGGTGATAGATGAGTAGGTCGATGTCGACGGGGGCGTTGTCGCTAGTGATACAGCGTTGGTGTTCGATTTCGAAAAATTGTTCGCGGAGGTCGCATTTGACCATTTTGTCAAGGATGGGGATGAGGAAGAGGACGCCAGGACCTTTGACGCCAGGAACAGCGCGGCCAAGGCGGAAGATAACGGCGCGTTCGTATTCTTTGAGGATACGGATGAAGGGAATGATAAGGAGTAAGATGATGATGAAGATGAGGATGACGATGAGCCACCAATACTGTTGAAGAAAGAAGAATAGATCGAATTGCATGGTTCCTATCCCTTCATGTAATGGTGCTTAGTTCAGAGGAAAATACTTTACGGAGCTTTCCGGGTTTGCACTTGGAAAACATATGGTGGCGAAGGATTTTAGGCTTGAAATTACAAGGAATTCGGCAGGTGAGTCTATGTCTCGTATCTGTCCTAATTGCGGGCAATCGGTGAAGGATTCGGCTAAGTTTTGCAAGTATTGTGGGTCGAAACTAGGTGCACCGGTATCAAGGCCAGTATCCCGTCCAGTAACAACGGGTCGTGCAGCTCCTGCGATCGTCGTAGATCGTGAACCGGTGACAGAGGTACCCGCTGAAGTCTTGGCGCAACTTGAAGTCCGATCTGCATTGATGGGAATAGAAGAAGAGGAGACGGAGCTGCTTAGTGAATTGGAGTCGCTCGAAAAAGAGTTGGAGCAGGGTGATCGGTCAATAGCGGAGCTAGAAGAGGAGATTAAACCGCTTAAGAAGAAGATCAAAGAGTTGAAGACAAAGGAAAAGAAGCTACAATCCAAGGTCAAAGAGTTTGACTTTGAAAAAGCGGGTAAGGAACGGGTCCGATTAAAGGAGCGAATGGAGAAGCTGGAAGGACTGAAGGAAACCGGGAAGGTCCGTGAAAGTGTGTATGTGCGACTGCAAGATGAATATGGGCAAGGAATCGCAGAAGCCGATGCCCAATACCAAGAAAAGGTGGTTCTAGCCCGCGAATGGCTTGCCTTACTGAAAGCTCAATATAAGGCCGTGCGCGATGAGCTGTCATTGTTAGATGCGCGCCATTCTGTGGGCGAAGTAAAAGAGGTTGATTATAAATCACGGAAAGAGAACCTGGAAAAACGCTCAAAAACCCTCGGTCATCAGGTCGAAATCTTTGAAACGGTGCTCCGTGATTTTTAGTTACCCAAGTTCTCTTACGTGAAAATCCCACCCGAACACAAAACATTTTATACGCTTGCGTAATTCTGAACCTCTCACCGGAGGTAATTTCAGATGAACCGACGAGCGATTGCTATTGCCATTCTATGTATCGGATTAGCTGCACTCGCGTTTGGAATTTCAATAGGCCAACACGAGATCGTGCGCTCATGGCTCCAAGTCTTCTCCGATGCGTATGCACCCTTCTTCCCACAGCCTATACCACCCTAAGGGGATTGCCACTGTGAGCGAAACTGAAGACAAATCCAAAGCAGAAGAGAAATCTGAACGTATTTGGGACAAGATTGGACGTCCATTCCCAAAATGGAAACGGCAGATTTTGGAAAGAACCCGGCCCCATAAAACGCTTCACTACTGGGTGAACAAAGCCTTTGAAGAACTGCTGGCCATCCGCATCATTCGATTCATCGTCCAACTATCTGCCTTCCTAGTCCTATTCTATGCCGGTATCGTCTTCGTATTAGGTTATGATCCCCTCATTGGGACCGTCCTAGGTGGAATCGGTTGGCTCATCCCCATCTTTGGATACATCCCGCTCCCCTTTGATATGCCCCAAGGTTCTGCCCAAGGAACAGGAATCGGTTATTTTGATATGATCCAGTTTATGGGGCAACAAGGGATATTCCCCTATATCGCTGTCGGTGTTATCCTCGTCGTTCCAATCCTCGTTGGACGTAGTTTCTGCGGTTGGATTTGCCCCTTTGGTTTCGTTCAAGACCTTTTTGCACTTACACCGATTCGCAAACGCTACCCTTCCAAAAAATGGGATGAACGCCTGAAAAGCATCAAATACGTCATCTTATTCGTCGTCCTTTTCCTTGTTGCTTGGCTCGGTACTTGGACTTTTCTCGGCGCAATTGGAGTCATTAACCCAGTGCTCGCGGAAAATTTCAGAGCTGCCGTTACCACGCCCTTTGCCACGGCATTTTGGGCAACCATTAACCCCTCTGGGGTCTTCTTCGTGATTCTACCCTACCTATACCTGAATGGGGTCGTATCACCCATCCTCACAGCATGGAACCCCCCATTCATCGCCTGGGGCTTTCCAATGTACATTCGCCTCGGATTCCTTATCGTTATACTTCTCATGGCCCTCTTCATGATGCGCCCATACTGCCGATATATCTGCCCTACTGGTGCACTTATGGGACTTGTCGGACAATTTAGCTTCCTCACCGTCAGCCGTAGCGCCACCGAATGCCTCGGCCCCACCTGTGACTCCCCACGATGCAAACAAGCCTGCCCAGTCGGCATCGACGTCATGGCCAAACCCTTCGGACCCATCCACGACTCCGAATGCATCCTCTGTCTTGACTGTGTTGCCAAGTGTGGTCATGATTCGGTGAAGGTGGAATATGGGTAGTATTGTGTGGTGTGTGATTAGATGGGAAAAGTGAAAACTGGTACGGTTTGCAGTGTTAAGGGGTGCGATGAAAAGGCAACTCGATCAGTGTCGGCTGAGAAGGCACGTGAAGGATTGCAGGCTGCAGGTGCCGCGTTTGAGGATGAGCAGCCACGTCGGTTGTACTTGTGCCAGAAACACTACAAGCTGTATAAGAAGCAGACGAAGCAGGATAAGAAAGTGGATAAGTGGCGGTATGGCGCCTAGCGAGTAGGGGGCTAGTCTTCGTCGTCGGTTTCAGTGGTCAGTTGGTTGACGACTTTTTTAATTTGTTTCTTCCAGCGGAGTAAGTTCAGGGCTAGTTCTTCGCGGTTTTCTTCGGGGATTGGACCGTTTTTTCCGGCAAGTGGAGTGAGGATGGCCCCCATTTCAAGGGTGGCGGGTTGGAAGTCGCCGCCGATACGGATGAGGCGTTCACGGGCATCTGCGATTTGAACGTAGACTTTTTGATAGTCGGGGTCAGAGAGGAGTTGATTGAGGGCTTCATCAATTTTACGCTCAACGACGACAGCTTTGGAGGCGTGTGAGAGTTTGACACCAGGTACACTGCTAAAACGCTCCAAGGTTTCGGTGATCCGTTTGGCAATTTCGTTGAGGTACGTAGGGCGTTTATCGTCGTCTCCACCCATAATTTCGAGTTGGATAGTTGGTGTTTTTGAATCGACAAGGAGGGTGACTTCAAGGCGGTCTTTAGTGCTTGGTATCCGGAACGAGACAGTTGCGGTGCCGAAGAAGCCTTCTTCGGTGTAGGTTTCGGCGATGTTGGTTAAACGGGTTCCGATGGATGAGACGCAGAAATATGCGGCTCCAAAGGCAAGGCTGGGTGATAGTTGTCCGATGGAAATCTCTGTTGACACGGCAGTATCCCCTTACAGACTTTCGTTGAAGAGGAAAAAAGTGTTCTGTTAGTCCGTGATTAAGGTGGGAATGGGAATTGAAAGGGCATTTTAACTGATTATTCGACGAATTATAGATTGGGTGAGAGAAAATTGTATGGAAGTTGTTCTCGTTCAATGACACGCGAAGTCTATAAGGGCGTGCTTTCAAAGGCATTACACGAACTGGGGTAGTAATAATGCCATCAGATCCACCCAACGAAGAACCCGAAAAGATTGAAGAGCTGGCTGAAGCCGCCTCCGAATCAGAGCCGATTGAGCCCGTAGCAGAAATTGTGGGCAAGACGACCACCCACACTTTAAGGATTCGGGTGACTAAACAAGGCGAAGTGGGTCGAAATGACTTTTTAGCAATTAATCATCGAGGAGAAGAGTATCTGCTCCTGTGTAAGGAATTGTGGCGGGAAGGAGGGAAAACATTAGGGCAGTGTAGTGTAGTAGGTCCGATGCCCAGAACTCCGTTTAATCCTGAGATGATGGTCTATAAGGCAACTCCACGAACAGTAAATGCGGCTTTGGGAATAGATATTCCTGTTGATGAGGGGACATTTGTCGGACAAATCTCTGGGACTACGGTTCCGGTCCGCTTACCAGTGAAACGATTAGGTCGATTGTTTGTGGTTGGAAAAACAGGGAGTGGAAAAAGCTACACCACGGCCGTCATCATGGAAGAATTTCTAAAAAAGGGCATCCCAATTGTGGTCTTGGACCGACATGGAGAATATTCCAGTCTGAAAATCGCAGCCGAAGCAGGAAGTGAGCGTTTTGAAGTGGAGCCCCGTGGGTATGAGATGAGTGTCATTGAGTTTGCAGACTTGCATGCGAATCCTGGAGCTGATTTACCGATTGAAGCCCTTTTGGGGACGCATCCTCAGGATTTGGTAGTCTCGGGGCAGGGAACCATCATTAACTTACGTGGCCTTGACCTTGGAGTCCAAGAGGCTTTGTCACAGGAAATTCTAAATGATTTGTATCATGCAGCTGTTAATCGCGAAATTCCCCCGTTCTATTGTTTCGTTGACGAGGCTCACACTCTAGCTCCAAATCGAGGTAAAGCTGCAACGACTGGGATGATGCGCTTATTCGCTCAGGAAGGTCGTAAATTCGCTGCAAACCTCGTCGTCATCACTCAAAAGCCCCAGCTCCTTGATACAACGGTTAGAAGCCAGGTCGGGACCTGGATTATTCACCAGCTAACTGATATTCGGGACGTGGATATCACAGTGTCTAGCACTGAGGGGCTTTCCAAAGAGTGGGCCGAAGACATTCAACGCCTTGATACTGGTCAAGTGGTGGTCGCTGGTGATGCCGTGGAGGTGCCAGTCTTTCTTGACGTTCGAAATCGAGAAACCACCCACGGTGCAACTGGTTTCAATCCGTTAGACTTTGCCGAAAAACAAACCTTGGAAGAATTGGAGAAACGTCGAATTCGATTACGAACAGATTTTGCAGGTAGAATCAAAGCGGCTGTTGAACGTTTCCAGCAATTGACCGCAGATGCTAATGGTGGTCAGATGCCTCAACAAGTTCATACCCTTCGATCAGAGCTGCAAGCGGCAGAACAGAAACTCCATGATTTCCGAGAGGAAAACACGCAATTAATAGCTAGGATTCGGCAACTCGAAGCAGAGCTGAAAAAGGCAGAGAAAAAATACCAGAAAGCGATGAACATTGCAGAACGAGCACTGGCAGAACTCAAGGGTCGCTGAACCAGAAATAACGGCAAGCGACCTATTTTGCCTGCCACGCTTTAGTTGTCACCTTATCAGCGAGCCCTTTATTACGCAACTCGTTGAGCGATCTGATAATCTCATTCCGAGGAAGATCTACCCCGCCAGTTCCCCGGATGATTGTCTGAATGGCTCGTGGACGTTGAGGTCGTTCGCGAATAGTTTCAAGGACAGCTGCTTGTAGAACTGTGAGTTTAGCGCGTTTCTTAGAGGACTTTTTACGTTTGGATTTGGTGTCCTCGACTGGTTCATCCTCTAAATCCTCAAGTTCCTCGTCCTCTTCATCGGCAGTTGATGCTGGAGTCGCTTCTGATTTGGGTTCTTCAGGAACTGGTTCCTTAGGGGCTTCTTCAGATGTCTCTTTTTTCTCTGACAACTTCATCGCCACATATTTCTTACCCCAATGTTGGGCATTGGGTGGCGCGACCTCAATTCACCGAGGGTCATTTAAGTTTTCTGATAACCCTTCATCTATCCTAGTAGAGGGATTTGTTTCCGTAGCCGTAAGGTTGAAATACGGGAAACATAATCGACGCTCTCGCCTGAAGGTAGGTTGTTCGCTGTGTCACGACGACAACGGAGACAGAAGAAGACAAAGCAGAAGAGACGCCTTGAATCAGTTCCAGAAAAGTTACAACGAAAACGTGACCGTCAAGTCAGGCAACGAACCCGACGAACACCAAGATGGGTTCAATATGGCCTTGTAGTAGTTCTAATTTCCATCATCATTGGTGGTAGCGCTTGGATCTGGTGGATCAATCTACCGCCAATTGAACCTCCTGAGCCCTTACAGGGTGATGTCGATATCCTCCAACAGGATATCTTTTACGTGTACATCAATAATACCGGCCAAGTTCAAATCGATTACATGCTTGGCCGATTTGCAGGAGGCACCTTCGGAGGCTATCAACCACTCAACGTGTCATTTACACGTGACTTCGAAAGAGGACAAGTGAACTTCACATTACGAGACCCTTATGTCTTCTATGACTACTTTGGAAATGCATACTATATCCCTCCAGAAGTTGGAGCCGACAGCCTCGCATTCGTTGTCGACAATATTCAACCGAATAAGCAATACACCTTCGAAGAATATGCCCTGCGAGGTGGGGCATCCATGACAGGGTACTGGTCGCTGTTTTGGAGCTACATCATCAATAGTAGTGACAACAGCTGGCTCCGAAATGATAACTTAGAGAATATGTTCACTTTCACCTTCGATATTCATCCAGAAAATGACACGCTTCCTGAAAACACCCCGACTATCGTCCACTGTAACATCACCTTTAGCACACTCACCGATCCTGATGCAAACGTCTATAATTTTGGCGAGTCAAGCATAATCTTCCCCAAGCAGATCTACAACGATACCACACTCCTCGCGAACATTACGCTTCATGAGATTTTCCGAATCGGAAGCAAGACCAACGATTTTGAACCGCACACAACCAATAATGAAACGCACATTGGATTCCGAGCAAATCCGATTACAGTTGCTATGTCGCAAAACCAGACATGGGGATACATCTTCGACTTGAACGTTACAACATTTACCAATGAAACGTTCTGTCTATTGGACCTTACAAGTTCGATGAACGAGTTCTTCATGCAAACCGGTTTTACGGGTGCAGTGCAAGATCAACCCATGCAATTCCCCAAGGCTGAAATCAGCATTGATACGCCGAATCTAGCATACGAAAAACAGAACGTAACCGACATTATCATACGCTTTCCAGCAGTATGCGTGGATAATGAAACGATTGTCTTTCAGGTTACGCCAGCATCGTTTGGCCCACAAAGCTATCCAATCACACCTCCGATGAATCGAGAACCAGGATCAAGAATGGTAATTGGATTAGATGGGTTTGAGGCTAATTCAAGTGAGTTAAAGCTAGAACCAGTAATATGGTTTATCGAATCACGACGAGTGATTCACATCAGATAGAACAACATTTCTTCCAATGCGTTGGAAGAAAGGAGCGTTGGGTAATCCTCAACTATTCAATAACCCACATTTTAGGCAAGAGAGTTGCTCCGAGGCTTTAAAAGTGCGTCATTTCTAAGTGATAATGAACTGAATACTAGGAGCGGCAACGATGCCTTCGAAAGAAAATGATCTCGATGAAGCGTATTCACGCTTGGGGAAACGGTTGAAATCCAAGGAAGCAGCACAGGATCCAACAAAAGATGAAGCCTTGCGAACCCGCCTTGAAGAAGTTAACCGTCAAGCTCCATCGAAATCCAAACTATTCGTCGAAACAAATTCTCGATTGGAACAGTTGCAAGAAGAGTTTCAGATCGAGGTTCAAAAGCCCCAAACCCTGCAAGAATATTTAGTGTTTCTTCTAGCCCAAGATACCGCTGCAGCTATTGCAGTGGCAGATTTGTATTCTAAGATTCATGAAGTGGAACAATACAAGGGACTTTCACAAAAGGAATTCCAGAGGCAACTCAAGCAGCTGGAAGAGGAAGAAATGGTTCATCTCACCGAAATTCAGGGTGTTCTTGTCATCAAACTACAAGATGATTTTCTCAGTGAAGATGAAGCCACAATTCTTGATATTGTTTCACGAAAGAGTGGGAAAGTTTCTATGGAACAGATTATGGTTTCCACAGGTTGGTCACAGGTACGAACTCAAATTGCATTAGACTCGCTCAAAGCGAAGAAGATGGTGTCGCAAAAAAAGAGCTTCACCCGAGGAACCCGCTATCAGTTAACGAATGACACCTAAACATTCAATTTCACTTATACACAACCCTCTATTAGTTTAAATAGTCTTTTTGATGAATATCATTTGGTGCCACTCAAGTGAGTACTGATTATGTAGAACCCATCGGAGGCATTCAAAGAACCCTAGATGATGTTCCACGCAAGGATATTCGCCGTGAAAAGCGGTTACTCCGCCAAGCGATTGCTGTGTCTAGTGGAGCCCATCGAATACGCCTGCAGCGTGAATTAGCCGCCCTGGAAGATTATGAGCGAGAAAAACGCCAATAATCCTGACTTCATGGTTTTTGGCAACTATTGTCATCTCGAAGATCATTTTTCAGTGTTAGTGGGAGTATTCTTATCAGTTAGCCGACTCAGTTCACCTGGACTCTTAGTGATATGTGTGTTCGGTGATTGACAGTGGACCAAGTGATTGCCATTTCTGGAACGCCTGGGACTGGTAAGACCGCAGTCGGAAGGGCACTTGCCACGCGCATTGATGCTGAATTTATTGAGCTTGGTCAAGTCGTCAAGGATCAGCAATTCCATCATGGGGAGGATTCAAGCCGTAGCACCCTCATCGCTGATACTGACGAACTGCAGGATTATCTTGTTTCTCAATTCCAACAGACAAAGAAACAGTTTGTAGTTGTTGGTCATTTTGCCGATTTGGTTCCAAAAGAATATTTAGCAGTCTTGATTGTTCTTCGTTGTCATCCAATCACTCTAATGCAGCGATTAGCAGCCCGTCAATGGTCTTCTAAGAAAATTCTTGAAAATGTACAGGCAGAAATCCTTGGAACGTGTATTTCCGACGGTTTAGGGCAACACAGTAGAGACCGAATATTTGAAATTGATACATCAGATTCCTCGGTAGAAAAGGAGGTAGCTACAATTGAGGCTATTCTGGCGGGCAGCGGAAAGGAGTATGCCATTGGGAAGATTTCGTGGCTTCGGACACTTGAGCCACAGCTTATTCACCAGATCATGGAAGATAGGCAGCTGCCCTCACCATCACAAAAAGCATAAGAGTGAAGCACTTATTTGAACAGTAGAGAAAGCAGGGTGGACCTCTTGTGACCGATGAACGTGACTCTTCAGTTCGAGAGTTAATTCGGAAGTACAGCTTAGCAAACGCCATTAAATATGAAGGGAAAGCCAACGCTAAGGCGGTGATTGGGAAACTCTTAGCGGAGCGTCCTGAACTACGTTCACAAGCACGAGAGATTACTGACCAAGTGAATCGAGTTGTTGATGAAGTCAACCAGATGACTTTAGTAAACCAAACTGCGGAACTTGAAGAACTAGCTCCGGAATTGCTTAAACGTAGTCGGGAAAAACGAACTAAAGAACTTCCTGCGCTTCAGAACGCAATAGAGGGACAAGTTGTTACTCGTTTACCTCCAGAACCGAGTGGATATCCCCATATCGGACATGCGTATGCGGGATACATTAACTGGTTCTATGCGCGGAAGTACAAAGGACACTTAATTCTCCGGTTTGAAGACACCAACCCACGGAATGTTCAAAGTGAATATTATGAAGCTTTCAAGAAAGGCTATCGTTGGATGGAAATTGATTGGGATGAAGAGTTGAATGTTTCAGACGATATGCCGTATTTTTACGACCATGCAAAGCAGCTGCTAGGTCGTGGGGATGTGTACTTCTGTGCGTGTCCAGCTGAAGAGATTAGCGAAAATCGTCGCAAGGGGAGAGTTTGCCCACACCGTCAAAGCAACAAGGAGAACAACCAACAAATCTGGGATGATATCATTGATGGGAAATACGAAGAAGGACAAATAGTGTGCCGTCTTCGAATAGATATGTCCCATTCGAATGCGGTGATGCGAGATCCCAACATTTTCCGGATTATCGATTATTCCCATCCGATACAAGGAGACCGGTATCGGCTTTGGCCCACCTACGACTTTGCAAATGCCTTAGAGGATTACCGTAACCAGATCAGTCATGTGTTACGTAGCAATGAATTTGCCAGTCGTGGAGAACTCCAAGCCTATATCCGAGACCTCTTTGGCTATCCCCAACCGGTTATTCAAGAGTGGTCACGCTTTAGCTTAGAGGGAAGCCCGGTTAGTAAACGCAAGATAAGACCTCTAATTGAATCGAAGAAAATTAGTGGGTGGGACGACATTCGCCTTCCAACCCTATCAGGTCTTCGGCGAAGAGGGATAATTCCTGAGGCTATTCGTGAGATGACACGGGAAGTTGGTCTAAGTGTGGCCCAACCAATTGTAGATTGGTCGCTATTATTAGGGATTAACCGAAAACTTGTCGATGCCATAGCTAACCGATACTATTGTGTGACTGAACCGATACTTGTAGAAATTTCCGATGGTAAGCAGTTTAGTGCAGAAATTCCATATCATCCGGATTTCAGCGACCGAGGAGCCCGTCAAATTACAATTAAAGATCATGTGCATATTGATGGACAAGATGCTAAACAACTCTCGAAGGGAGATATTTTTCGGTTAAAGCACGCCTTTAACCTCCAGGTTGAAAAGAAAACTGCCAAATCGATTAAATGTGTATTCGCCGGGGATGTGCTAGAACAGGCAGAACTGAAAATCCAGTGGGTGACTTCTGATTCGATTCCTGTTCAGCTTTTTGTTCCTGATGTGCTGTTTATCAAGGACAAGTTTAACCCGAAAAGTCTTCAAATCATTGAAGGATTTGGAGAACGCACACTTATGGTTTTGAAATCGGGAACAATTGTTCAATTGGAACGTAAGGGATTCGGTTATGTGGAGAGAGATGGTGAGAAAGTCAAAATTAACTTGACGGAATGAAGTAGGGCGCAAAGATTTTTGAGCGTTAATTCCCAGTACCGTATAGCTAGATTTGCGCAATCGGGGGTACAGGCTAGCCTATGGCCGAGGATGTACAGCGGGCACTGGATAACCTTCGTTTCGACCGAATGGTCAAAGCATTCTGTATTATATCTCCTGAAAATATGATTTATCAAAGTACCTTGGATGAAGACACAGAAGCGATGGTCAAGCAAACGGTGAGTCTGTATAAAGGACAAATCAGCCAATTGACTGTCAACACAGAAGCGGGCCTCGTTGTCATTTCAAAAATTGCCGAAAATTGGCTCCTTGCCGTTCTTTTTCCCCCTAACCTCTCTCTTGGAATTGCAGTTGTGAAAACTAAAGCAACCCTGCTAGCACTTCGTGAGCTAGATCTAAACATTATAAAGACCATTCCCGCAGCACCAGCTGTAACAAAATCAGCTCCACCACCAAAACCCACAACATCTCCACCTACCGCTCAACCCACACCAACTATTCCACCTCCCAAACCCCAACCCGAACCCAGCAAACCCATTTCAACCGAACCATCACCAGAACCAATTCCACCTCTATCTAAAACACCCACTTTCCCCGAAACAGAACCCATGCCTCCCCCCATCGAACCACCACCCCTAGAACCCCTAGAAGCCATTGAACCGCCACCCCCTCCACTAACACCCTCAGAGGGGCGAATTGACTTAACCTTCATTCCTCAAGGTGGTCAAGCCCTGCTAGCAGCCCTCGATACAGGATCACTGGTAGGTAGTGCCCTATACGACAAATTCGGGCCATATGCCCGGGATGTACTTTTTCTGGTCGATGGAAAGCGTGATGTCAAGACTATCGCCTTCCTGTTAGGGCTTCCTGAGTATGCTATTGTTGAAGTTCTAGAGTTCGCCATTAGTAACCGGATATTAGCAAATCCCGTAGCTGCCTAATATCGGACCAGCTCGGCGTTGGGTGATGTAAAAAAATAATGCCGGAAGAGCAGTCGAGGGAGGAGGGATATTATTGGAGGGCGAGGACGATTTGGGCCTGAGACCTCCTTGGGAGGATTCTGCCTATGAGGAGTTAGGATTGGATTTAAAATTGCGTCACTGCTCCAACCGGCTTATGAATAATATGGTTCGTGAATTATATATTGATATGATTTTCTCAAACTAACCGTCTCAAGATTGCAGAATTCACAAAAATTATTGCTGTTTTCTCAAGATTCGTCCAGTTTCGTTTCGATAATTGCACCTTCAGCGCCGCAGTAAACACAAATCAATGGCTGGGAATGGTATACGGCACCACAATTAGTACAAGCTGATTGGATAGTCGATGGGACTTTGTGTAAAGGAGGCTTTTGTCGCCTGTAGAATGTAAAAGGAAATGTAATCAGTGCAGCAAACCCAAGGACTAAGCCAAGAGGAAAAAGAATCTGCCAGAGGAAGAATGAGGCAAGAAAACCGATGGAAAAACCAGGCAAGTAAAGGTATTTGATCATAAATAACAGCCAGGTTCCTGCTGGAAGAAGAAGGGCTGCACTGAGAGTGGAAAGGGTGACACTAAGACTCCTAAAGAGTAGTGCAATAATTGTAGCGACACTAAACCAGAGCAACAGGGAAACGGGAAATGTAAAGTTTAGCAGCAGGTCAACTGTGGCCATGATCCATGCGAGTTCAAATAATTGGAGAAGGTCGACGAAAGGAAAGTAGATGGTGTAGACTTGGGCTTGTATTGTCGAAGTTTGTGTGAAGTAGAGCGTAATAGCAAGGCTAAGACCAATAAGGAGTCCTATGGGTGCGATTTTGGAACTCCGTATTTGTGGCATGATATGGAGCCTTTAAGTGTGAGCCTATTAATGTGGTTCTAATGCGCCTCAAATTGTGATGTGAGAGTTCCGCCTATAACGCCTCCAACGGCTGCGATTAGTCCTGCCAATAAGCCGTTGAGGACCCAAGTGAGAAGAAGTGCGCCGTTAACTCCACCCAGAAGGAAGTCTAGCCCATATGTGAAGAAAGGAGCAATCATTGCCATGATTAGTCCTGCTGCGGCACCCTTGACCATATCTCGGACAAGTAACCCAGCAATGAGTCCAGCGACGAGCCACACTGCAGGAGCTAGGATATAGACAACAAGAATGTTGAGAAGCATGTCATTGTAGATCATGAAAAGCTGAGATGTTATTGAACTTGTGAGAAAGATCGTGGCAACGTTACTTGGAACCAGTCCAGGTCCAACGAGGGGTAGAATACTGGCGGCTGTTGCATAGATGATTCCGTATGCGATACCTAATGAGGCTAAGAAGCCAACAATTATTCCGACGATTAAGTTTGTGTTTGAAGATGCCATAGAGCTTACCTCGGTTCCTTGTTTATGAGAGGAGACTGATGATTTAAAGTTGTTTACAGGAATTGGTTCAATGTTAGACCATGCGAAGTTTTCGTAATTCTTGCATCAAGGTAATTAACTTTCGGTCTCCTGTGGACATGGCTTTCATGAAGATCTTCACTTTCTTTCCGGCGGTTAGTTGTACAATAGATTCGCCGGTAACGATGTTAGCAAGTTTGTCGAGGGTTGCATCTTCGGTTTGTAAGATTAGCTCACGAAGTCGGAGGGATTGGTCGAATTCAGCGCCATAGAGTTTCCGCCATTCTTTCTCATATTGTTGTAGGTTTGTAGCCGTTACAGTTTCCTTTTGTGCACTTTCTGCGGCCACCCGACCAGCAATACTCCCACAGACCATGGCGTAGCCCATTCCGCCTCCTGTTATTGGATGGATTTGCCCTGCTGCATCGCCCACTAAAAGCGCGCCATTCACAACGTTTACTTTGTTAGGTCCACAGACTGGTAACGCACCTACCCTGGTTTCGATGACCTTGGCATCGTTAAGTTGCCGCTTTGCAACATCGTGGTTCTTAAGAAAATGGTCAAGATATTCTTTGGCTGTTTTTGTCTCGATTCCTCCACCAATTCCGATTCCTACATTCGCACGTCCATTCCCCTTAGGAAAGATCCAGATATACCCACGGGGTGAGACTTCACTTCCGAGGAGAAATTCCATCAAATCGGTTACTTCAAGGTTGCAGTTGGCCATCTCGTAAGCAAAACAGGAGTCGATATCATCCGGTTTGTACGCTTTCCTTAACCCCGTTAACCGTGCAATCTGGCTGTTGACCCCATCTGCCCCGATTACTATTTGTGCTTTCAGGGTCTGTCGCTGACCATTATATCGCACAACAGCCCCGTCGATGGTTCCATTAGAGCGAGTGACATCTAAGACGCGAGCGCCCAGCAAACTATCTGCGCCGGCTTCGGTGGCACGAGCAAAGAGTTCTTTATCAAATACACGGCGATCAATGATGAACCCGCTGGGTTCCTTGGTAGCATAATCAACAGAGACCTGTCCGGGGCTGTAGATGCGAAAGCCACGTACCGGAGCACGAATGGATTCCTCAGGGATTTCAATTTCCGCAACCCCTGGCCCCGTTTTTCCAATCGCCTCGCCGCATTGAACAGGGATTCCGACATTGGTTTTTCTGTCCACGATTGTTACTTTTGCCCCTGCACGGAGGGCCCCCATGGCGGCGGATGACCCGGCTGGTCCAGCACCAACCACGATAATATGATTCGTCATTTTCATTTCCTCACACAAAGAGTTTTGACCATTACCGGTCAATCAGAACGATTGCTCCTACAGGACATACTTTCACACAGACTCCACAACCAGTACATTTCTCGGGAAGGATTTTGATGTAACTTTCTGTGACTTCTATTGCGTTCACAGGACAAACGGTTGCACACGCTTGACAGACTCCACAGAGCTCGCCATCGACATCAGCTAATTTCTTGTCCCGTTTTTTTCCTGAAGTTGAGGTTGTTGGAGGCATACATTATACATCCGTTGTTTACTTGCTGAGAACACGGGAGGTTGGAGCTTTTGAGCCTTTCTACTATTTGTTTTGCTCAGTTGTCGTGAAAACAAGATAGACGCCTTGTGGTGGGATAAGACCTCGTTCTGTGATGATTGCGTCAATGTGTTCATGGCCAGTAACGTCGAAGAGCGGATTTCGAATTGTGATAGTTGGATTTATTTCTGCAGTGGGAACGACTTGAGTTGGATTTCCTTCCTCAATGGTAATGAGACGCCCTGAGAGGGTTTCAGGAGAGAATTTGTAGCTCCCCACAGCAATAAGAACACGAACCCGCGCAGCGTGACATAGTTCTGCTAGCGTGGCTGTTCCTACTTTAGAAACTATTGCCCCATTGGCAGCAATGGCTTCGCCTCCGGTCAACAGAATGTCAATATCTGGTAAGAATATGCGCGCAGCGAAATCTGTAATGAGTGTGACCGGAATGCCAAGTTCTGCGACTTCATTCGCTAAAAGACGACCCTCAAAGTCGGGACGACTTTCGGCAACGACTACTTGGATTTCCTTCCCCTGCTCTTTGACCTTTTTCAGAATAGCTAAAACTGTGGTGCTACGACAGAGTGTTAAGATACGATCACCCGAGCTAATCCGTTTTGCACCAATTTCACCTATCCGTTGCTTAGCATCAGCAATTCGGGCTACAAAGTCATCGCACGCATTCGCAATTGTTTTGCGAATTTTCTGTATTGAGGCTTTTTTCTGATATACCTGTTGGGCTGCATCTTCGATGTAGTCGAGGCAGTTATGTAAAGCCGCTGAACTTTGACGAGCTTCCCGGAGACCGTATGCGGCGATTTTAATCTGTTCAAGCAACTTTTTTGTAGATTTGGCAGGTGCCTTTAAAGCAACATCTTTAATCGCTGACGCCGCTGCAATGGCTGTTCCATCGGCACTGGCGATTTCATAATTCTTGAATTTCTTGATGAGCCAATCAACGTTCAATGTGTACCGCCTCCATGACAGCATTAATACCTTGATTGTGTATTAAATGCCTCGGCGATGAGTGATGGCATTAATTCCTCCTGAAACTCAGAAAATCGCTGAGGATATTCAGTCAATGCGTACGCGTGGGGCAGGACGTATCGCCCGTGCAGCGGCCAAGGGGCTAGTTATTGCTGCACAGGAGTCCAAGGCAAGACATGTTCCCTCATTTCTTCGCGACATAGCTGTTGCGGCTCAGTTACTCTATGAAACAAGACCGACCGCAGTCTCATTACCTAATGCGTTGAGCTATTTTTACACCAGACTACTCAACCGGCTTGAAGAAGCTCAGGGCATTGACGCGCTAAGAGAGGCTAGTGTAAAAATTGGCGAAGGCTTCATCGAGATGTCAAATAATGCAGTGAAGACCATAGGGCAAATTGGTTCACGGCTAATCCAGGATGGAGATATCATCTTTACATACTGTAACAGCGCCACAGCCTTCAGTGTCCTAAAAACCGCCTATTCGATGGGGAAGGAGTTCAGTGTCTTCGTGCCCGAGACCCGACCGAAATATCAGGGGCATATTACTGCTACCTGGCTAGATGAAGCAGGAATCCCCTGTTCGTTAATAACGGATAATTCCATCCGGTACTTAATTGCACGATCTGATAAGGTATTTGTGGGAGCTGATGCGATTACGGCCAACGGTGCAGTAGTGAATAAGATCGGAACCAGTTTAGTCGCATTAGCCGCTGATGAAGCTCGATTGGACTTCTTGGTCGCTGCTGAAAGTTACAAGTTCAGCCCCGCCACAATGGCAGGTGAGCTAGTAGAAATTGAAGAACGGGATATCTCAGAAGTCGTTTCGAAAGAAAAGCTTGCAGAGTGGAAACATGTGAGTGTTCGTAATCCTGCATTTGATGTCACGCCTCCAGAATACATAGATGCCATCATCACCGAGCGGGGCGTTATCCCGCCGCAAGGAGCTATCGCAATATTGTATCGTGAGTTTGGATGGTATTCCACAGAACAAGCATTTCCATGGAATCCTTACCTCTAAAAAGGGGAACTGAATCAAATCCGCGATTGAACCGATGCTATTCTTCAACCTGGGTACGGATTTCTTTTCGCCATTCTTTGATGCGGGCTTCCGGAATACCAGTGAGCAATGATAGATCTCGGGGATTTTCGGCTTTAAGGTCGTCGAGCGACTCTACACCCAGCTCTTTGAGTTGCCTGATATTAGTACGGTTAATCTCGGGGAGATCTTTGAGTTCCTTAATCTTAGGCTCTTTAGTCTTCTCTTCACGTGTGGCCTTGGTCTTTTCTCGTTCGTATCGTTTCGCAGCGTCTACGAGCTTTTCAGCACGATCCCGTTTCAAATCAGTAATACGCGCTAAGCGTCTGGGTGAAGTTCTTGCTAGATCATGAATATTCCTTACCCCTGCCTCTACAAGATTCTCGGAGAGTTTCTTTGTTACGCCGCTAAGAGTGGCCAAGTCTGTTTCAATCGGCTTGGGCTCGGGTTCAGGTTTAGATTTAGGTTTAGGTTTAGCCTTAGTTGGCTTTGGTTTCTCAGCTACTGGGGGCTTCGGAGTGATTTTTAATTTGCTGATTCGTTTAGCGAAATCCATTAGCAGTTTAACGTTTTCAGGGTGTTTTGTTTTACGCCGGCCATCAATGGGGATTGCCATCCAGCGAGCATCAGCTAGCGCGATACCTGCATCTTTCAGTTCAGAGTGGCTAAACCCCCGACCTCGGCGAGTTTCACCCGTTTGAGGAGCGTGAATTTCTGGTCGAAACGCCATGGTTTGTTCACCATTAAGCTGAGTGCTGGAGACGTGAAAGGACCCAGCTAAAAATGTTTTGACCCAGCAGCCGCCATGAGTAAATTGTGACAAGCTTTTGATGAAACCAAAAAGAGAAGAAAACTTAAATTGGTAGGGATATTCGTGGGCAATTAGTCATTGATTTAGAGGTTTTATCAGCCATGATGGGACAAAATGATAATCATCGCTTAATGTCTCACACGACCACTGTTGCTGTGAAAGTAAACGGTGGGGTGATTCTTGGTACTGAATCGCAAGCGTCAATGGGTTACCTTGTTGCAAGCGATACGGCACCTAAAATCCTGCAGATTACAGATCATACGGCAATGACGATTTCAGGATCCGTTGCCGATGCGCAGCAACTCACTAATAATATTCGCGCAATTGCCCAACTAGAGGCTTTAGAGACCGGTCGGGAGTTGACAGTTAAAGCGATTTCACGACTCACATCCTCGATTCTATTTCGAAACCGCATGTTTCCTTTAATCACCATGCTTATCGTTGGTGGTGTTGACAAAAAAGGAGGACACATTTACATGCTTGATCCATTGGGCAGTATGTTGGAGGAGGAAGAATTTACGGCCACAGGAAGTGGATCAGTCGTAGCATATGGTGTTCTTGAAGATGAGTATCGTGATAATATGACCATTGATGAAGGGAAAGAGTTGGTCACACGGGCTGTCAGTGCTGCTCGAAAGCGCGATATTGCGTCAGGCGGCGCCATTCAGATAGCGATAATTAACAGTGAAGGCGTTGACATCTCACGCGAACAAGTGTAAACCTGAAACCGTCTTCGAAGCAAGTGCCTAAATCACACAACAGGCATTTTGCCTGTTGATTGTATAACCATTTTTTTCCAGGTATTGGAGCGTAGCTCTGGTAGGTTGAACAAGGCGTGTAACCCCAGCCTGAATTGCGAGCTGTTCCGTTTGACGCCGAATGCTGCCACGGGGTCGCATGCAGCCAAGGGTGATTTCCGTTTTGGGGAAGAATAGCCGGGCGATGGCACAGACGCGGGCAATGTCGTAGGGGTGTGGAGGTTGGCAATTACTCATAGGTGTGCCTTTAGTGGGCATTAGGGCAATTATAACAAGGAATCTAGGTTCAATAGTTTGCTTGATGAGTTGTAAGGCATCAAATTCACCGACTAGTTTTCCATGATGGAGACCCACACAAATGTGAGGTGCTGTGGAAATCTTGTGCGCTCGAAGTGCTGCTAGAGTTGTGAAATAGTCCTTTGTGGTTCGTTGCTTCAAACCATAGACTAGCTGAATCGTTGAGTCGTCACCTACAACATCAATCGATGCGCAGTCTATTCCAGTTTGAGATAGTTCAGCTGCTTGAGAATCGGTGAGGAATCCCGTATGAACATTCAGAAAAAGTTTCGTTGAGTGTTTGATGTGTGCTAGAGCGGGTAAAAAGGGAGTAAGAGGGATAGCGCCAGTGTCGTCGCAGCCGCCACTGATTAGGCAACCGACAGCTGCTCGGCGATCTAGTTCTTCACAAAAGGTGATGAGTTCCTGAGGGTTTGTAATCGGGTGCATTGATTGAATGAAATGCTTGGCACAATGTTGACAATTTAGTTGGCACTGATGGCCTGTAATAGAAATAGAGGGAAATTCGGCACCTGGATTGAAAATGGTAATTTGCCGTTTGAAAGCTTCTTCGGTCAGGGTTTGGGTATATGAGAATAGTTCCATGAGTTCTGTGGAGGGCACTCTGAACCAGTCACGTAGGTTGTTTGCTCCCTTACTCAAGGAGCTCATTTCGTTAGCCCCCGTTGGTATGTCCAATCGGACTTTGCGTACCAAGATTCGGCTATTTTTTGAGCAGATTGGAGTTCAGCATCAGTCAAACCTTCTTCATAGAACCGTGCCGGTAATGTGCCAGATAATCCTTCAATCAGGGCTTCTTCGATTTGGCCGAAGGGTGGAGGTGTTCCGAGTTCATGCTGTAGTGAGGTTAGGCTACTAACTGCTTTCTTGATTATGATTTCATCGGCTTTTTGTTTATTCACCTTCAAGACGGTGAACATCTTGACAAAATCGAGTTTACGAAGGATCGTGCCATGCTGAAGTAAGGTGTTTCCACGACGGGATTGGGCATTTCCAGAGATTTTCCGTTTCCTCACAAAGAGGTTGGGACAAAAATTCTCTGACCCAGCTGAGTACTTAGCACTAACACCAAGCCGATTCAACCCTATGAGAAGTCCTTGGCATAGGTGCTGGTAAGTTTCAACAACGTCGGACGAGAGTTGCATATCTTGCGTTCGACAGATAATACTGTAGGTGAGTTCGCCTTCAAAATCATGGTACACCGCGCCACCACTTGATAGTCGCCGGACGATGTCAACGTTGAGCTTCCGACAGGCATCCACATCGACTTCGTCTTCGAGGTGCTGAAATCGTCCAATAGAGACAGCGGAGGGGTTCCAGCGATAGAATCGAACTGTGTTAGCAGCGGTTTCTTTATGGCATGCATCGAGTAGAACATGGTCAATCGCCATGTTTTCATAGGCGTTGAAGATGCCGGTGCGGATTAAGCGCCACAGTGTGGCCATGTATTAGAGAACTCCTGCCAGTTGATATGCGATTTCTTCAAGGACATGCGCGGTAGGCGCTTCTGGATAGTTGTAGATTGGGCCTCCGGGTTGCTCTGTAAAGAAAGGGCGATTACATGACGGGCAACCTGCTGTTTGAAAAGCCTTCCCTCGTGCAATAATATCCGCTAGGATTTCTCGATGCACATTAAATTTCGTAATATCCTGTCTTGAGTTGTACTGAATCTGATCCAAGGTTACAAGTCGGTTTTGTAACAAATGATGAGCTAGTTGAATTCGACGGTATTGCTGAAGTGTTGGACGTTCTCGATTTGCTAAGGAGGTTCCAGGAATCGGTGTGAAGGGGAATAGTCCAACGGTGATGGACTTGTTGACAAGCTGTTGGATCAGATGAACCGCTTGGCGTTCTGTTTCACCCAACCCAATGATGAGGTGCGTAGTTGCCCGACCCGGTCCAAAAATCGATCGTGCAATGCCTAAAGCGCGAAGATGATGCTTCCAAGAAAAAGGGCTTTTCACTCCAGCGCCTTTGATTTCATTAAACAATCTTGGAGTAATAGCGTCAAGCGACACTGCCACACGATCAACGCCTTGATTGTAGAGGGCTTGAAGCTGCTTTGCTTCCATAGGAGGGAGCGCAATGGATAGGGGAATATTTGGCAGATGGCTCCTGAAGAGAGTAACCAACTGTGTCAGATTCTCGAACAGATTTGGATAGCAAAGTGTTTGGATACAGAGACGCTGAAAGGGCTGGTTCGAATTTTGTTCGATTAGGGCGTTAATGATTTTGTCAAGCGGATATGATGGCCAGGTTATCCGTGAGAGCTGATTGGCCTTTGCACGGCTTTTACGTGCCTGGGCACAGAATGCGCAATTCGCGCTACAGCGTGACTCTGTATAGGTCATGGTGTATGCTGTTGTCGGTAGAGCATCTAATTTACACTGGACGAGTCCGAGTAGTGCTGCTGTCCCAATTGATAGACAAAGTACGTTTGACAAGTACCCTTCCTCACTGAGGTTCTGCCTAGTTCGATGTAATATGGTACATAGCAGCACAGACAACAAAAATTAGCCTTTCGGGTTTATGAATTATAGACAACCCGTCGAAGGTAAAGCCTAAAATTAGAAAGGGTAACACACAGGAACTGGTGTTCTTATGCGAATTACTGGCTCAGAAGAAGAAACCAAAGCCCTCATCGATGTTGCTAGAATGATGCTGCTTGCAGCACGAACCGCACCGAAGGGCAAAGGAATTGATGATCTTGAATCGATGATTTTGACAGGGAATGAAAAGGATGTTGTTGCCAAGGAATTACGTAAGATGTCAAATGCCCCTGACGATCATTGGACTCGCGATGCAAAAAATGTTGAAGATTGTGCCGTATTAGTTCTGATTGGGCTGAAGGGACCAAAGGCTTTGGGCACACAATGTGGTGCTTGTGGATACGAAAATTGTAGCCAGATGCTAAAGGCAGGACGAAAAGAGGGGCACTTTTTTGCCGGACCTACCTGTATCATCAAAGCACTGGATATGGGCATTGCCTTGGGAAGTGCTGTGAAAACTGCTCAAATCCATAATGTTGATAACCGGATATTCTTCCGTGCTGGAGCCGCAGCATATGGACTAAACCTCATGCCCGACTCCACGATTATTATTGGAATTCCGCTAGCCGTCACGGGCAAGAATATATTCTTCGACCGATAGTTTGTTGTAGAAGAAAAGTGGTAGCCCGTCGCGGATTCGAACCGCGGTCCCAAGGTTTCTCCTCCGCTATGATGAGTGGGTCCAGAGCCTCGGATGATTGACCATGGTGTATACTCGCTTTGAAGTATTCTACACTAACGGGCTTCAGCGCAAGGATTTAAAGATGCCTTATTTAGTCTTTTTGCTTTTGGTTTTCTGTTTGGATTTGCGTTGCTGTGTAACTACCGGTTGGGGAGGTGCTGGAAATTCCTCTATCCGGCTAATCAGCAACCCCGAATCAAGAAATATTGTGAATTTGTGGTCCTCGTGTATAACTTCGAATGGAACAGGATATTGGGTTGCATCCTTAACTGCATCCATCGTAACGTAAAATACTGCACGTTCACCACAGACTGGGCATTTGAGTGCTTTCCAGAATTTTCGTGGAGGGCTAGACATGCAAGATTTCACCAGTTATTTCAACTTCTTTAGGGCATCAACAATGACGGGAGCAACTGAAACATGGCTTATGCCTGAGGGCACTGTGTCTGTACCGACTACATCGAGAGCGCCTGCCTCATATATTCGGACCAATGCATTGAGGACCAAGAGCGGATGTGTACATGCAACGTAGACGTCTTTGGCCCCATTTTTCTTCAAGACGTCAATGGCTTTGATAATGGTGTTTCCTGTGCTGATGATGTCGTCGACGATGAGTACGTCCCGTCCTTTGAGGTTTAGTTCACGGGGTTGAATTTCTACGGTTTCAGCGTCGTGTCGTTTCTTAACGAGGGCATCGTAATCCACAGATAGGGCGTCTGCAGCAATTTTTGCCCATGCCCCTGCCTCCGAATCAGGACCAATGACAGCGAGATTGTGAAGCGTATGTTTGCTGTTCATGTACTTCGCTAGTTCTTCCATAGCACTTAGATCATGTAGGGGAACAGTTGTGAGTTCATCTTGATCAACAACCCGGTGCCGATGAGAGTCGATTGTATAGATATAATCTGAACCAGCGGCTTCGATTAGTCTGCTTACAGTTTTTAGGCTAATAGCTTCGCCTGGCTTGAAGCGCTCATCCTGTCGAGCATAAGCAAAATAAGGTAAGACGGTGACAACACGTTTCGCTTTGAGATCTTTGAGGGCATCTAGCATGAGGAAGAGTTCGATGAGATAATCGTTGGGTTTGAGAGCCAAGGATTGGATGACAATGACATCTTCTTTTGTGACATCTCCAAGAAATCGAATGTATGTCTCACCATCAGGGAAGTGCTTGATTTCGGTGTTCAAGTACTCGGCTTTGAGCGTTTGGGCGACATTCCAAGCGAGGAATTTAGATGGTGTACCACTTGTAACTAAGACCATGGACCATGTCCTCAAGAGGTGGTGTCCCTTACGTTCGACCAAGGGCAAATAAGCTTAATGGAAGTCAATTGCGGAATTATTGTGCATGGATTACTTCGCAAGCATACCCTCAATCCATAGTAGAAAGGCCTTGAGGGTCTCATCCGCAATTCGTTGTGAATAGATTTGTACTGCCCCGGTTGCATCCATTCGGCATGCCAGTGGTCGCCCGATGTCTTCTATGATAGGAGTGATGAAACTGATTGCGTGAATGGAATCGGCGCTTTTTTGAACATCCTTATAGAGATCCAATTTATCTAAATCATGGGCACGAAGATTGACTTCGTCTAGGCTAGTTCCGTTGAACTCAACGCCTCGAAAGACAGCTCGAACTAATTCACCTGGTCCTCCATCTGAAGAACCTGTGACATAACGGATAATATTACGCATCTTCGTCCGATTAATGTCATACGAGTTAAGTCGCCCAGGATATCCGAGAACTGCAGATGATAATAACCAAGTCGCTGCACTAACGGACCGGCGGGGAACATCCATGATGAAGCAGAAGCCTGTTTCTGGCCTCCACAATATTTGTGAGGTCACAGAATAGGGAACTGTTCGATATCGTCTTTGACGTCCGCTGATTTCGGGAATTCGAACGAGGCGTTCATAGGAAAGGTTCAATTCGATGAATTCGGATGAGGCTTTCTGAACTTGTAAAGTGGCATTAGGGAGAAGTTGCCCAATCCGTCGTGCACTCATTCGACCACGCTGCCCTCTTTGAGAGGAGGTTTCTTCTTCGCCAGCTCCTGTTGAACCTGCTAAATCATCAACTGTATAACGGAGTTGGGTCAGCTTCCGGGTAACGGGAACTATCGCTCGGGTTTCGGTGATGTGTAGTGCCTGCACCTAAATACCTCCAACCGTACAATGTAGGGTGCAACTTCTATTTATTTTAAAAAGTCACGATTTTAGTCGCCTTCTTCATTAGCCGATTAGAATGATGGAATCATTGAAAAAGCACAGAGCAGGCTAGGATTTTCAGACAGGGAGGATAATCGATGGCGCCTAAAGAGGAAGAGAAGAAACGTATCGTCATCACCCCAGATGAAGGTGAACACCATCACGCTCATGGTCACAGTCACGGGCATTCCCATCCCACAGGTTCTGAAATCGTTGATATCAAGTTAGAAGAAAACTTCATGGATCGTAACAAAGCGCTAGCCCATGAGAATCTTGAATATTTCAACGAACATGGAATTCGAACTGTCAATATTCTAGGTAGTGTTGGGTCGGGAAAGACCTCATTGATTGAAGCCATTTCACAAAAACTTGCTCACCGGCAGGATGAGATTCTGGTTATCGCAGGTGATGTTACTACAACCATTGATGCAGACCGTATCGCCCAGCATGGTGTGAAGACCATTCAGGTTAATA
This sequence comes from Candidatus Hermodarchaeota archaeon, assembly GCA_016839365.1. GTDB lineage: Archaea > Asgardarchaeota > Hermodarchaeia > Hermodarchaeales > Hermodarchaeaceae > Hermodarchaeum. The sequence continues at coordinate 9,849 of JAEOUH010000068.1, read as the reverse complement.
CTGGCGTTGAATGCCACCTGGATGCGAAACTCATCCAAAAGGCTCTTGCCTCAGCTGATATATCTTCAACGAAGATCATTATCATCGAAAACGTTGGTAACCTTATCTGTCCAGCGGATTTTCCATTAGGGAGTCACCTACGCCTTGTTGTAGTGAGTGTCACAGAGGGACCATGGATGATTCAAAAACATCCGGTTATGTTTCATGAAGCAGACATCTTGGTCATCAATAAAATCGATTTGGCCAAAGTTATGGAAGTTGATGTTGACCAATTGGAACGAGACGCTAAGCAAATTAATCCGAAACTTAAGGTTTTTAGAACAAGTGTGCGAAACAATATTGGGGTTGATGAGGTAATCCAATACTTAGGATTCTAAGATTAGATTTTAACTTCTAGCCAAAGCCTAGCATCTTTTCTAAACGCGCTGCAGTCCGTTTAAGCTCCAACAGTAAAGGACCCAGCCGTGCATCCTTTTCCGTGATAAACAGAACAACCGCTAAGGGCCCGCTGTACCGTAGTAGAATATAGCCTTTTTCGCATTTCACATAGATATTATCAAGGTCGCCTTTCTTGAGATTGTCCATGGTCGTTGATCCGATGGAGAGCATGGAAGAGGCTAAGGCGGCTAATTCAGCTTCCCCGATCTTTGCATCAACTGCACTCGCCATGGGAAGCCCGTCGGTAGAAACAACAGCAACGCCTTGGATGCCGTCTACGCTCTGTTCTGCCTCCCGAAGTATCTGCATTATGGCTTCCATTGGATCTTCAATTTCGGGTGGCTCGGTCATAGACAACACGGGGAATAGGCTGATATTGGCACTATCACTTGATTCAGGCGGTTAAAAATCTGCGGCTCGCCATTAGTATTAGCCTATCCATCCTAAATTCTTCACAGTAAGTAGGAGTCGTTCAGTGATTGGGAGGGCTATCATAATTCCTATAATGGCTTGCATAAAGTTGAAAGGCAATTCGGCGAATGCTGCGTATTGAAAAATCAGCAGCTGGTAGAGAAAGTACCCAGTTATCATTATTGAGCCACCCAGCAGCATTGCGGTTGCATTCCACGCGGCCTTTGGTTGATAGTGGTAGGTGATATAAACAGTCATTGCTCCAAACACAATTCCAAAGACTATCCACACCCATGAGGGGAGGAAGAAGGGAATAAGCCACCAAGGAAGTACCTCGCTGCCGCCACTCCATTGAATTTCGCCACTAAATCGAAGGACCCCGATGAAAATTAGACAGGTGGCTAAACCGAGCCCAAGTACAAGCCCAAGATATCTAAGCATCTTTGATGAAAACCTGTCTCTAAACGCCCAGCTCAAATATCCAACGAGGAATCCTTCCGCTCCTTTGATTACTAGTGTTGCTAACGCATAGTGAAGAAAGCCAGTCATAATATCAGCAAGCATTGAACCAACCCCACCGGCTACAGCCCCGACAATTGGACCAAACAAAATAGCTGTTATGTAGACTCCTACCTCACCAAAATTGAAGTAACCATAGGTGAAAGGCACATAGATTTGGAATGCTGCGGTTAGAATCGCTACAAGTGCAGTCATCAATGCAGTAACAGAAATTAGCAACGATTTAGGCATCTGCGGGAGAAACAGTGATGGCTTGACCATGTTCATTTTTCTCACTTCTATTTGCTACAGGAAGTTTCTAGTTTATGTATGTCTTGGTCCAGTACAAGTCACTTGAGAAACAAGCAGGGCATTGGGTGGAAATAGGTGTGCTACAGACTGAATCACAGAATCAACGCTATCAACGTCAACCAATGCGTGAAAAGCATCACCAATCATGTTTTGGGTAGCGCCAAGTGCACCAGCATCGATGACTTTCTCTAACACGTCTGCTATTCGTTCTGAAAGAAATCCAACCTTATTTGCGAACCTATTACACAACTTCATGAAATACTCAGGAGTCGGATTGGCAAGAATCTGTTGCAAGACCTTTGCCCCCTCCCGATTAACCGCTTGTAACGCGTTGGGAGAGAAAATGATATCCTCCTTTGAAATGGGCGCGAAGCTTGCGGTAATGATTCGATGTGAGGGATCAAGGGGCAACCAATCTACACGATCATATCCGGGGGCTCCGGGTTCTAAGATGAGAATCATACCACTTCGAATGACCCCGCTAACACTCCCTAGCCCTGTAGCACAACGTATTTCGGCAAAATGCGCAAACTGTCCTATCCGGTTTAAGGTAAGATGCATGCCAAAGGCGCGACTTAAGGCCATGGTGGTGCTGACAGCGCCTGCGGCGCTTGCTCCATATCCTGCTCCGATTGGCACTTCTACCTCATGATCAACTTGTATTCGATAGCTGCCTTCGATTTCATCGAGGAGAAGTCGGCATACCTCGCAAGTAACCTTTGCCTCAGGGGCGTTTTTGCCGTTGATAGTGACTTCTATTTCAGTGGATTCAGTGGGTTCAACTTTAACTTGGGTATAGACCCCTTTCTTTAGAATAAATCCGCCGCCTCTGGCTCCCACTGTATAGGCATCTTGCATGGTTTTGGGAGGTAAATCAGGAGTAACCGCTTGAAAGAAGCTTGAAATTCCTGCAGGGCAAAAAGCTGACGCACGCTTCATATAGTGTAAATCTTCAGGTGTCGCACTTCTTTAAACTAATGGCATGATGACAGTTCATTCCCAGGGAAGGCTATTTCAACTAACTGCATTTAAATTTGCGTCGCATAGTTTTTATTTCACTACCAGCTTCACGCGACATGCCAATGTGAGTCAAAATACATTCGAAAGTAGGGCTCTGAGATGAATACCTGTCGTGCGTTTTCCCCCGGGCATATCACTGGCTTCTTTCAGATATGTGATGAACCAGAGGACCCGCTGGAAAAGGGTTCGCGTGGAGCGGGCGTTTCGGTAAGTAAAGGCGTTACTACTGAAGTAGAAATTGAGCCTGCTAAGTCCTCGACGGTTCGAATAGAAATAAACGGAGATCCGTCCTACCATGCTCCAGTCTCTGAGAGCGTCATTGCCTGGTTCTTGCAGCTACGACCTGAACAAAATTACCAAATCAAAGTAAACCATAGAGTTGAGTTACCCATCGGTGCGGGCTTCGGAATGAGCGGAGCTGGAGCACTTAGTCTCGCTCTAGCCTTGAATGAAGCTGCAAAATATAACCTAACGCGGCTAGAGGCAGCCCAAGTGGCTCACATCATGGAAGTCCAACATCGTACGGGGCTAGGAACTGTAATTGCAGAATTGGCAGGAGGAATTGAAATTCGAAGCACTGCAGGAGGACCAGGAGTAGGCCAGGTCGAGACACTTCGTACAAGTGAGGAATACCAGGTGGTGTGCTTGCCCCTGGGTTCCATTCCCACACCCAAATACCTGAGCGATCAAAATGCCCGAAAACGAATCAATGAACGAGGAGGACTCTTAACTGATGCCCTCCGTGCCCATCCGACGGTTGAACACTTTATGGAATATTCCCGGCATTTTGCAGAATACATTGGCCTGTTTAATGAACGGGTCAAAATAGTGCTGAAAGAAACTGATGAGGCTGGATTCACATGCAGCACTGCGATATTTGGTGAAAATATCTTTTCTCTTGTTCTCTCTGACCAAGTTCAGCAATTAGCTGATATTCTAGAGCGCCATTGTGACCCTGAATATGGTGTGCTAGTTATGGAAATCGACTGTATGGGGGCGAAAGTCTTAGATGCCTAACAACAAAGTGTCTCCTAAACACCCACGAGCAACATCTTTACGTATTCGAGAAAAACTCGTACAAGGCTTTGAAACTGGCGTAACTTCCAGCTTTGGTTTATTTGCGCATGGACGTGGAGAGGCGTTCGATTACCTGATTGGGGAAAGGACAACCAACAATGCAAAGCATGCCATTAACGCCGCAGCGGCATGTCTTCTGTTAGGTCAAAATCCGGTGTTATCCGTGAACGGTAATGTTGCGGCTTTAGTCCCTGATGATTTAATAAAACTCGCAAATGCGTCTAGGGCAAAATTAGAGATTAATTTGTATCATCGTTCAAAGGACCGCGAAGAGGCAATTGCCAGAGTGCTCAAGGAAGCTGGTGCAGAGGAAATCTATGGTCTTGACTCCGATTACCATGAGACGATTCCAGAGATTCATAGTGAGCGTCGAATAGTTGATAGTCGTGGATTATTCGCAGCTGATGTGGCCTTTGTTCCTTTGGAGGATGGGGATCGAACCGAGGGACTTGTTCGATTAGGAAAACGCGTTATCACCGTGGATCTTAATCCGTTGTCACGGACTGCACAAAAGGCAAACATAACAATCGTGGATAATGTGGTTCGGGCGATGCCACTATTAATCAAGGCAGTCGAGAAATTACAAGATGAACCGTATGAAAAACTGAAAATAATCCTCGATAACTTCGATAACCAATATAATCTCGCTGAAGCAATAAGTCTCATTAATGATCGGTTAAGCGCGCTAGCCAAAAACCATGGCGTTCTAGATTCTGGGGCTGAGAAAAAATGACATTCGATCAGGTAATTGTACTTGGCGCAGGAGCAATAGGGTCAACATATGGTGCTCTGCTTTCACAAAAGCACAAGGTTACACTCATCGGAAGGCCCGCACACATGAAGGCAATACGGGAAAAGGGATTAACAATAATTGGAGATGCTGCAGGAACCTATACAATGGAAACGGCCACTGAGATAACCGAAATCCCCCCCAAAACACTACTATTAGTCACTGTAAAAGCCCATAATTTACGCGAAGCATTCAAACCGATTCGAGACTTAATCCAGAAGGATACCACAGTCTTGTTCTTACAAAATGGCCTTGGCATCGAGGAACTTGCCCAGGAGATATTGAATGGCAGGGGGAAAATCGTGTGTGGCGTTGTTGTCTTTGGAGCAGATTTCCTTGAACCAGGACACATTAGAGCAAATTTAGGCTTCACATTTTTAGACATCGATGCAAATTCAAAGGAAGTTGGCAAATTCTTTACTGAATCTGGCCTCGTTGTTGTGAATTCAGAGGATTTCCAGGCAGATGTGTGGCGAAAAGTAGTGATCAACTGTGTCGTTAATCCCTTGAGTGCAATCTTACAAGCTCCAACGAAGAGCCTTGTATCTCCACAGCTTGCAAACATTAAACGAAGCGTTGTCGAAGAATGTATAGCCGTTGGACAAGCAGAGGGAATATACCTAGACTTAGGTATCTTGGAGATAATGGAATCGAATTTACCGAGTTTTAAGAACCGCAGTTCGATGTTACAAGATGTGTTAAATGGACGAAAAACAGAGATTGACTTTCTCAACGGAAGAATTGTTGAACTAGGAAGAGAACACCAAATTCCGACACCCGTTAATGAGACGCTAGCACAGTTGATCCGATATTTGGAGGCTGAAAAGCAATGAACCCAAATCAGATTCAGGCATTAAAAGGCAAACAAAAGATCGTAATGCTCACAGCCTATGATTACCAGATCGCGAGGATTCTCGAAGCCAATAACGTTGACATGATTCTTGTAGGCGATAGTCTAGGAATGGTCTTTCAGGGGAATCCGAATACCAAACAAGTCACTATGGAAGCCATGCTATATCACACCCAGGCGGTTGCGAAAGGTGCGAAAACCACGTTAATCACTGCTGATATGCCGATCCACAGTTATGATACACCGGAAGAAGCGCTGGTCAACGCCAAGCGCTTGTGCCAAGCGGGAGCTCATGCAGTAAAAATTGAAGGTAACCAACCTGAAGTGATTAAATTACTTCAAAAGCACAACATTTCAGTTATGGGGCATGTGGGCCTGCTACCACAAACAGCAGAAAAGTATCAGGTCCAGGGAAAAACTCCTGAACAAGCAGACCAAATCTGGCGTGATTCTTTAGAATTGGATAGACTTGGTGTTTTCTCAATGGTCTTAGAGTGCGTGCCGGAGTGGTTGGCTAGAAAAATCACACATGATGTGAAAACCCCAACCATCGGTATCGGAGCAGGGAAATACTGTGATGGCCAGGTTCTTGTAATCACTGAACTCTTAGGGATGGTTAGCAAAGATCATCTACCAAAATTTGTGAAGCAGTATACGAACCTAGACAAGGTTATCGGCAAAGCTGTAACCGAATTCGCACATGAGGTAAGAAACGGTAAATACCCCGATAAAGAACACACATACCATTAAGAACTGTGAAAGCGAAAAGAAAGCAGGAGTCGATTGATATGCCGATGGATACTCACCCTTCAAAGGACATCGTAGAGTCTTTAGGCGTTGAGCTGCGAGGAAAACTAATTGTACTCTGCATCACCGGTAGCGTCGCTGCCGTGCAGAGTCCTGAAATAGCCAGACTATTAATGCGCCATGGTGGCGAAGTGGTGACGGTATTTTCAGAGGCAGCTCATGAGATTATCCACCCATATTTGATGGAATGGGCAACCGGGAACCCAGTGATTACAATGCTAACAGGTAAAATAGAGCACGTTGCCCTTGCCGGAGAGCATGCAGAAAAAGCAGATCTAATCTTGGTGGCACCAGCAACCACTAATACTATTTCAAAAATTGCGATGGGCATCGATGACACACCGGTTACGTCGACGGTGACAACTGCATTTGGTTCCGGAATACCTATTGTCATCGTTCCAGCTATGCATGCCTCTATGTACAAACACCCTATAGTTCGAGAAAACATTCAGAAACTCGAAAAGCTGGGTGTGGAGTTCATCGGCCCCCGGATGGAGGAAGGAAAAGCAAAAATTGCTACTCCTAAAGAAGTGTTGAAAACTGTCCTAACAAAGTTAGCGAGACCTGCTGATCTGGCGGGAAAACACGTCCTTGTTACGGCAGGACCCACTCTCGAATATATTGATCCAGTCCGGATAGTGACCAGTAAAAGCTCGGGGAGAATGGGAGTTGAACTAGCCAATGCCGCTTACGAAAGAGGCGCTGATGTGACATTGGTGTATGGTCATGGGAAAATACCGCCTCCCGAAAAGGTCAGACTCATCCAAGTTGAAACCACGCAAGAGATGTATGATGCGGTCACCAACGAGTTGAAAAAATCCAATTACGACATTTTAATCGCAGCTGCAGCTGTGGCGGATTGGACTCCGCAAACTCGCCAAAAAGAGAAGGTTCCAACTGCGGACACAAAGACATTTTCAGTCACATTTCAACCAACTCCGAAAATCGTTGATGCAGTTAAGAACCTGCAAAAATCGATCTTCCTTGTGCTTTTCAAGGCTGAACATGGTGTCACAGACGACGAATTGATAACAAGGGCATACAATCGTTTAGTCAGTGCTAAAGGCGATCTGATAGTCGCTAATGATGTGGGTCGCCCTGGAGTGGGTTTTGGTACAGCTACTAACGAATTGTTCCTGATTGATAAAAAGAAGAAAGTGATCCATATCTCCAAAACGACAAAAACAGAAGCTGCACATAAGTTACTCGATGTCATGTTGAAATTGTTACAGAAGAAGTGATACAGAATCTGTTTATGCAGATTTCTGGAGAGCCTTCCAAAGCGCATCTTCAGTGGGCTGCATTAGTTGTTTAATCGACCCATCAAAGTCGATTATCATTCTTTGTGAGGCATCAGCTACTAGACGCCCAATGACCGCCGCAGTGATTTTTTCCTTTTGTAGAACGTCTAGGATATGGGGTGCTTGCTTCCCTTCAACGGCCATGAGCATGGCTCCGCTAGCAATTAATTCAAGAGGATTAACGTCAAAAACCTGACAGATTTGTCGGGTTTCTTCTTGGATGATGATTTTACTTCGATCTACAATGAAGCCTAATCCAGACGCATTCGCTAACTCGTGAAGCCCATTCGATACTCCACCTTCCGTTGGGTCGTGCATGGCTCTCACGGCACCTGTGGACATTGCCGCAAGCGCCTCTGGTACAACACTGATCCTGTGAATGAACTGCTGCGCACGATTTACCAGTGAGGAACTGAGTTTTTGTTGCAAAATTGTAGCTCGTTCGGTAGCTAAAATTGCAGTTCCTTCAATGGCGGCCCCCTTGGTTAGAATAATTACGTTTCCCGGTAGAGCCTGGGTTGAGGTAACGTAATGATCCTGTTCTGCCACCCCCAGCATAAAGCCAATAATGATTGGCCTTTTCAGTTCAGGTGTCACTTCAGTATGCCCACCAATGATGCTGACGTTCAAACCTTTGGCAGCAGTATGCATCGACGCCATGATTTCTTCTAGTTGTTGAGCTCGGGAGTCTTCAGGGAGCAGAATCGTTGCTAGGAACCATCTGGGACGAATACCGAATGTCGCTACATCATTTGCACAAATATGAACCACATACGCTCCTATATTTTGAACAGCTCCGGTGATTGGATCTGTACTTGCGACAACAACTTGCTGACCTACACGGACTAGCGCTGCATCTCGACCGATTCCAGGACCATGTAAAATACTGGTGTCTCCTACTCCAAGAAAGGGGAACACATGTTTTTCGAGAATCTTTGGTGGGACTTTTCCTAATGGCAGGGTTGGCATCTAGTAGACACCTCTTAGGCATTCTGCAGGAAAATTGGCTTAAATGTGTGTTTATCACTATACAGATAGCTTAACAAGAAATGCACACAATCTTTTAAGGCGACGACCAAGAGGGAGTATTTGACGCTATCTATTGAGGGAAGTAAAGTTCGGTTGATATAATATGAGTCGTAGACATGGAACTTGGGTGTATGGGTGCCCGATTTTTGTTATGGCATTTGCTATTTTCTTTGTAATAATAAACCCAATTATTGCCGTCATGGTAGCGATCATCGCTGCACTCACAATTGCGATTATCTACATCCATCAATCAGATAGTCATGAGGAACCTCAATCCACAGCAGAAGAACCCGTTCTCACTCCAGACTTCACTAACGAAGTCCTTGTTCAGGCAGATAAAGGACATTCGGTGTCTGAAGTTACCCCTTTTCCATTTCAAACCCTTGACGATGGTGAAAAAACAGAAGCAACTGCAGTTCTCCAGCAACGCATTGAAGAATTGGAAAGGCGCGTTCAATCACTTAAAGAAGAACTTGCAAGGGATCCCTCCTCAGTTGCTGCGACTAGGATTATACCTTCTGAAACTTTTGAAGAGAATGGCGAGAACGATGAAGAGGACCTTTCAGAAAAAGCCGTTCAACAATTATTAGAAACGCTTGAAGAGAAACTTGCGAAAGGCGCAATCACAGAGCAATTATATACGCGGTTACGCGACAAGTATATAGAAAGAATAAAGAAAACAAAACGGAAACGTGAAGCTTCTTCGAAGAAGCGGGGAAAAAAAGACTCTAGCACAGGTGACAAATAGGTCATGCCCAGTAAGCGAACGTCCGCGATAATCGGCCTTTGGGTTATTGTGGCGGCCCTAGTAATTGCTGATGCTTTCCTCTTTTCAGGATTTCTACTTGATAGGCTTTTCCCTGGGTTAGGCGGTATCGCAAACGTCTTAATTTTCGCTCTAATTCCCTTTATTTTTGCTAGTCTTTTACTCGATCGTCGCACAACCCCTGAGCTCATTAATGGTCCCTCTCGTCGACCACCTCAAGGCGCTCGATCTGCTTCGGGGCAGCCAATGGAAACTACACGTCCAAAGCCACGAATTAGGCGAGACAAACGTGCTGCGCAGCTTGAAACAATAGTAGTTGAACCAAGTGCAGTAGCAAGTACTGCTACTATGGCAAATTCATCTAATTCTGAACCATCGCATTCGCTTCAGAGTGCAGCCTCAAGTTCACAGTACCTTAGAGCTCGTCGTACATCGCCTGATGAAGCTGTTGAAATGGATCAACAGGTTCAGGAGCAACTTGATGCAATAGAACTTGAAATGGCCAAGCTTGGAGAGCAACTTGAAAAGAACGGGATTACGGTCTCAGCCT